>DJGG01000159.1:0-3642 GCA_002432195.1 Desulfobacteraceae bacterium UBA5852 | reverse complement strand
CCCCCGCTCCTTGGTCTCGGTTTTGGTGAACCCCCCCGGGCCCCGTGCCATGGGCTCCTGCGGGGCTTCGTGGGAAATGTAGGCCAGGACGTCCAACCGGGTGATCCCCTGGGAAGTGAGGAAATACTCGGCGAAGGAATCCTTTTCCAGGAATATGGAGGCCAGGATGTCGCTGACGTTGACTTCCGCCTTCTCGGCCGACCGGGCATGGTTGACCGCCCGCTGGATCACCCGCTGGAAACCGAGGGTTTGCTGCAGGACATACTCCCGCCCCTCGGGGATGCGCTCCACGCGCTCGTCGAAGAATTTTTCCAGGTGGGTCCTGAGTTCCTCCACTTTGCCCCCGCAGCCCTCGATGATTTCGATCCCGGATGTATCGAAGAGTATGGCAAAGAGGATATGCTCCGTGCTCACGTATTCATGACGCCGCTTCTTGGCTTCCTTTACCGCCAGGCCCAAGGTGGCGCTGAGGTCTTTGCTGATCATGGCCTATTCCTTTTCCATGGTGCACTTGAGCGGGTAACCTTTTTCCCGAGCCAGCTTGTGAACCGTGGCCACCTTGGTTTCGGCCACCTCGAAGTCGTAAACGCCGCATATGCCGGAGCCGTTCCGATGCACGTTCAGCATGATGCGGGTGGCTTCGTCGTAGGGCTTGTGAAAAACCGTCACCAAAACCTCCACCACGAACTCCATGGTGGTGTAGTCATCATTGAGGAGGATCACCCGGTACATGGGAGGTTCGCGGACCTCGATCTCCTCCCGGGATTCTATCTCGATGCGCGTGTCCGGAATGGATTGGCCCATGGGTTGAACGACTTGCCCCTGACTGATTTATCGGTTCCGTCGGGAAATAGTTTACTATAGTATGGGTCCGCTAAATAGTTTGTAAAGGGAAGCCCACCGGCCGGTCGCGGGCATCCCGCCCCTCCGGTGAAGGTGCGGATATCCCGGGGATTTCCGGCGATCCCGGCGGCAGATGCGCTGGTGCGCCGACCCTCGGCCCGGACCGCAGCACCGCGCTCCAGCGGTTTGCCGGGGGCGGCGCCCCCCCCAGGGGCTCAGGCCTCCTCGACCCGCGGAACCCCTTCGCTGTCGACATGGATGCCCACACGATCCCCCGTGCGCAACCCCAGGCGGCGGAAAGCCTCCACCACCACCGATTCCCGTTCGGGATTCCAGTAGACCGACCACAGGGGATGGCAGAGGGTGTCGATGCCGTAAGCGCTGTGCGCGCACAGGTTGAAGCGCAGCTTCATGCGCGCGATGAGCGTATCGGCTTCGGCCAGAAAATGCTCCACCGCCTGACGATGCCCGTAGAGCGCCTTGGACACCTGGTCCTGAAGCCGGGGGAAATCGTCCAGGTAGTGGTGGGCCACCTGAAAGAGGTCCGACAGTTCGATGGAAAGCCCCAGCACGGCAAAACGCTCGTGCCCAAGGGCAAAGGCCTCCAAACCCTGTCCGTGATCGGCGATCACGCTCAAGACCCGCTCCATCACGGCGCCGCCGCCCTCACCACCGAAGGCCATCCCCTCGCAGATACCGATGACCTGGGAGTAGAGCGCATCCGTATCCATCACATAGACCGGCCGCTCCCGGTGGTTGCGACCCTCCCGGATGCGGTGCACCCCGTCCAGGCGAACGCCGCCCCCGCCGTGTCGCCCCCCGGTGTCGTCCTCGACGGGGTCGCCCTTGCCCCGGATATCCCGCGCCTGGACCACCAGCAGCTCGCCGGTCAAGGACAATATGTATTCGATCTCGCAGGGAAATCCTAGGAAGTCCTGAATGGCTTGGGAGCATCGGATCAGCCGGGTGTCGTGGGGGACGCACGTGATGGTGGGGTCGCTCTGCAGGCTCCCCGAACCCCCGCTGCAGTAGCCGAATTCCCAGCGTCCCCCTGCCATCCTGGCCATGACCCCCTGCCCCTCGATGAAGGGCATCACGATGACATCCATGTCGTCGGGATCGATGACGGGGGCCCGCGTGAATTTCTGCTGGCGCAGGATGCGCAGACGCTTGGCCGTCCGGGCCAGCTTGATCATACGCTGGCGCGCGTACTTGACCCCGCTGAGATCCGCACCGGTCTCAATGGAATCGAAGGTGCCGGCCTTATACCGGTCCTCCAGCGGGTGCGCGCTGCGCACCATGAGCTTGGTGGTCCGGATCTTTTTCAGGAAGGCCTGCAATGCGCCGAAGCGCCCACGCTGGAAACCGGCCGCCGGAATCACCAGGAAGGCGGGGACATTGAACCCGGCCTCCCGGAGGCTGTGCAACAACCGGGCCTTCTCGGACCTGAAAGCATCCATCTTGCCGCCCGCGGCCCTCCTTTGGGGATCGGCAATGGGGGGCGCCCACCGCCGACCTCTCAACGCCCGCAGCAGTGCTTGAATTTCTTGCCGCTGCCGCACGGGCACGGGTCATTGCGACCCACCTTGGTCTGCTTGACCACGGTCTTCACCTTGGCCGGCGCGGCCTCGGCGGCGCTGCCGGCGCCGCTGTACGAGAGCGCCTGTTCGGTGGTCTGGCGGCGCTGCTGCATGTGCTCCTCCTGGCGGTCGGCCACCCGGGCCTCCACCAGCCAGAGCAGCCGCACCGACTCCTCCTCGATCCGGTTGAGCAGGTCGTTGAACAGGTCGAAGCTCTCGCGCTTGTACTCCACCAGGGGATCCTTCTGGCCGTAGCCGCGCAGTCCGATCCCCTCCTTGAGATGGTCCAGGGCCAGGAGGTGGTCCTTCCACTGGGCGTCCAGCACCTGAAGCATGATGTAGCGCTCCAGGCGGCGCATGAACTCGGGCCCGAGCTGCTGCTCCTTGTCCTCGAACACGGCCAGGACGCGGGCGCGCAGGGCGTCGGCGAATCCCTCGCGGCGGTCGAAGGCGCCCGGATCGATCCCCGCCGTCTTGAGGTCGAGACCGAACTGCGAGCGCAGGTTCACGTCGAGGTTGGCCGTGTCCCACTCGTCCATGCGCTTGTCGGCGGGGGCGTAGGTATCGACGAGCCCGTCGAGGATGTCGCCGGCGACTTCGACCACGTAGTCGCGCTGCTCCTTCCCCTCGAGCAGCTCGCGGCGCATCTTGTAGATGGCCTCGCGCTGCTTGTTCATCACGTCGTCATACTCGAGAAGGTGTTTGCGAATCTGGAAGTTGTGGGCCTCGACCTGCTTCTGAGCCTTTTCGATCTGGCGGCTGACCAGCCGGCTCTCGATGGGGACGCCCTCGTCCATGCCCATGCTCTTCATGAATCCGGAGATCCGCTCGCCGCCGTAGATCCGCATCAGGTCGTCCTCGAGGCTCAGGTAGAACCGCGAGGAGCCGGGGTCGCCCTGGCGGCCGGCGCGGCCGCGGAGCTGGTTGTCGATGCGGCGCGCCTCGTGGCGCTCCGTGCCCAGGATGTGCAGGCCGCCGGCGGTCTTGACACTCTCGTGCGCCTCGGCCACCTGGGCGCGCATCTGCTCCACCACCGCATGGTACTCGTCGGGGGGAACCTCCCGCCAGTCGAGCTTGCGCTTCTTGAAGTCCTCGCGGGCCATGAACTCGGGGTTGCCGCCGAGCAGGATGTCGGTGCCGCGGCCGGCCATGTTCGTGGCGATGGTGACGGCGCCCACCCGGCCGGCCTGGGCGACGATCTCGGCTTCCTTCTCGTGGT
>DJGG01000151.1:25313-25475 GCA_002432195.1 Desulfobacteraceae bacterium UBA5852 | reverse complement strand
CCGGAAAAGTGCGCATGTATGTTTGCGGGCCGACGGTCTACGATCTTTGCCACATCGGGCATGCGCGCTCGGTGGTGGTGTTCGACGTGATCTTCCGCTACCTGGTGCGCAGCGGCTTCGATGTCACCTATGTGCGCAATTTCACCGACGTGGACGACAAGA
>DJGG01000151.1:17501-25246 GCA_002432195.1 Desulfobacteraceae bacterium UBA5852 | reverse complement strand
TCATCGTGGCCTTCTACGAGGACATGGATGCCTTGTATGTCCGCCGGGCGACCGTTGAACCGCGGGTCACCGAGCATATCGCGGACATCATCCGGGTCGTGTCCACCCTCATCGACAAGGGCATGGCCTACGTGGTGGAGGGGGACGTCTATTTTGCCGTGGAGCGGTTCCCGGACTACGGCAAGCTTTCCGGGCGTCGACTGGCGGACATGCAGGCCGGTGCGCGGGTGGAGGTGGACACGCGCAAGCGCAACCCCTTCGACTTTGCCCTGTGGAAGGCGGCCAAGCCAGGCGAGCCCCAATGGGACAGCCCCTGGGGCCCGGGACGCCCGGGGTGGCACATCGAATGCTCCGCCATGAGCCTGGAGCACCTCGGGCGGAGCTTCGACATCCACGGAGGGGGGCAGGATCTGATTTTCCCGCATCATGAAAACGAGATCGCCCAATCCGAGGGCGCTTTCGATTCGCCCTATGCCCGTTATTGGATCCACAACGGCTTCGTCAACATCGACCAGGAGAAGATGTCCAAATCCCTGGGCAATTTCCTCACCATCCGCGACGTCCTCAAGTCCCATCACCCGGAAATCGTCCGGTTGTTTTTGCTGACCCACCATTATCGCAACCCCATTGATTACAGCGCCCAGAACATGGAGGAGGCTTCGGCGGCCCTCGACAAGATTTACGGGCTGCTGGCGCGCATCGAGTCCCAAGGGGGCGCGCTTCCCCGCGAACAGGTCCCCCGGGGAGCGCTCTGGCAACAGTTCTGCGACGCCCTGGACGACGATTTCAATTCCGCCCGGGGCCTGGCGGCGATCTTCGAAGCGATCCGACGCCTCAACCGGGCGCTGGACGACGGGTCTGACGGGAAAGCCCTGGCCGCCGGTTACGGTGACATCAGGGCCGCCGGAGAGGTCCTGGGGTTGTTCAACCACCCGGCCGCCGAGTATTTCCAGGCCCGCCGCCAAAAGGGCCTGGTGGGCCAGTCAATGGATCCGGAGGCCATCCAGGCCCTGGTGGACGCACGCACCGCCGCCCGCCGCAACCGGGAATTTGCCCGTGCCGACGAGATCCGCCTTCAATTGGAAGCGTTGAAGGTGGTCCTGGAGGATCGCCCCGAGGGGACCGTCTGGAAGATCAAGACCTGAACGGTCACGGTTGACAGAGGGCCGGCGAGGTTGGAACTTATCGACGGAGGCTCCGGAACCGGTGACGGCTATCTCGGCGACGCCGGGGACTATCTGGCTCACTTCAAGCCATTATTGCAAAATAGATCATTATTCCAAATTGATATAACGTAATATCTCATGTCCTTATTTAAGCTTGTGGCCCCCTTTGAACCCCGGGGCGACCAACCCGAGGCCATCGCAACGCTCACCCGCCACCTCGAGGACGGACGTCGGCACAATGTGCTGCTGGGGGTGACCGGCTCCGGCAAAACCTTCACCGTGGCCAACGTCATCGCCCACTTGGACCGCCCCACCCTGGTGATCGCCCCCAACAAAACCCTCGCCGCCCAGCTATACAACGAATTCAAGGGGTTCTTTCCCGACAACGCCGTGGAGTATTTTGTCAGCTATTACGATTACTATCAGCCGGAAGCCTACATTCCCTCCAGTGACACCTACATCTCCAAGGATTCCTCCATCAACGAGATGATCGACAAACTGCGCCATTCGGCCACCCGTTCGGTATTAAGCCGCCGGGACGTCCTGGTGGTGGCCAGTGTGTCCTGCATCTATGGTCTGGGCGCCCCCGAGGACTACCTGGGCATGCGCCTGTGCGCTTCCGCCCGCCAGACCCTGGACCGCGAGCGGCTTCTCCGGGACCTGGTGGCCATGCAGTACGAGCGCAACGACATGGATTTTCATCGCGGCGTCTTCCGCGTGCGGGGGGACCGGGTGGAAATATTCCCGGCCTATGAGGAGGATACGGCCATCCGGGTGGAGTTCTTCGGCGACGAAATCGAGGGCATCTACGAAATCGACCCCCTGAGGGGAAGCGTGCGCCGGCATCTGGAACAGGTGACGGTGTTTCCGGCCAGCCACTACGTGACGCAGAAGGGAACCCTCGAACGGGCCACCCGGGACATCCTGACGGAACTCAAGGCGCGGGTGGCTTATTTCCGGGAGCAGAACCAACTCATCGAAGCCCAGCGCATCGAGGAACGCACCATGTACGACATGGAGATGATGCAGGAGCTGGGGTACTGCAACGGCATCGAGAATTACTCCCGGCACCTGACCGGCCGCCGGGAAGGCGAACCCCCACCGACCCTGCTGGACTATTTCCCCGAGGATTTCCTTCTGGTCATCGACGAAAGCCACATTGCCGTGCCCCAGCTGGCCGGGATGTACCGCGGCGACCGCTCCCGCAAAGAGACCCTGGTGCAATACGGCTTCCGCCTGCCATCCGCCCTGGACAACCGCCCCCTGAAATTCGAGGAGTCCAGCCGGCGTTTCCAGCAGGTGATCTATGTCTCGGCCACGCCGGCCGATTACGAACGCGAATTGGCCGGGGACGCCCTGGTGGAATTGATCGTGCGCCCCACGGGGCTCGTGGACCCTTTGGTGGACGTGCGCCCCGCCGCCCACCAGGTGGACGACCTCCTGGGCGAGATCCGCCTTCGCATCCAGCGCAACGAGCGCGTGTTGGTGACCACCCTGACCAAGCGCATGGCCGAGGATCTCTCGGAATACTATGCCGACATCGGTATCCGCGTGCGCTATCTGCACGCGGACATCAAGACCCTGGAGCGCATGGAGATCCTCCGGGACCTGCGCAGCGGGGTCTTCGATGTGCTGGTGGGCATCAATCTCCTGCGGGAAGGCCTGGATCTGCCGGAAGTTTCCCTCGTGGCGATTCTGGACGCCGACAAGGAGGGGTTTTTGCGCAGCGCCCGCTCGCTGATCCAAACCTTCGGACGCGCAGCGCGCAACGCCGGCGGCCAGGTGATCCTTTACGCGGACAGGACCACGGATGCCATGCGCCAGGCCTTGGGGGAGACCGCGCGCCGCCGTCTGATCCAGATGGCTTACAACGAGGCCCACGGCATTACCCCGGTAACGATTCAAAAGGGCCTCCAGTCGATCTTCGACACCCTCTTCGCCTCCCGGGAGCAGGGGGTCGCCCAGGCAGCCCTGGGAGATATCGGCGCCGGAGCTCCCGAGGAGATCGAGGCGCACATCCGCGATCTCGAAGGCCGGATGCAGGACGCCGCGCGGGAATTGGAATTCGAAAAGGCCGCCGACCTGCGCGATCGCATCCAGCAATTGAAACACTTGCTGGTTTTCGAAGCTTGAGACGGGAAAACCCGGGAGCCTCCGCGGATGGGGTCGAGGCCCTCCCGGCGGCGGAACATCGGCTCCCCCATTGCGGAACCGCGCCATGACCGAGTGCCTGCCGGACAACGAATCCCACCTGACAGCCCTGCGGGGCCNNGGGCCGGGCAGCCGCCGCCCCCGCCGCCCCGGGCGTCTACCTCATGAAGGACGCCCAGGACCAGGTGCTCTATGTCGGCAAGGCCAAAAGCCTGCGCAAGCGCCTGGCGGCCTATTTTGCCCAGGCCGGCACCCCGGACCCCAAGACCCGGGCCCTGGTGGGCCGTATCGCGTATTTCGAAACTCTCGTCACGGATTCCGAGAAAGAGGCCCTGCTGCTGGAATCCAACCTCATCAAACGCTACCGGCCGCGCTACAACGTGGTACTGAAGGATGACAAGCGCTACCCGGCATTGCGCCTGAACCTGCAACACCCCTTTCCCAACCTTCACGTCGTGCGCAAAATCGCCCGGGACGGCGCCCGGTATTTCGGGCCGTTCGCCTCCGCCCAGGCCGTGCGGGAGACCCTCAAAATCGTCAACCGGACCTTCAAGCTGCGCAAGTGCACCGATCGGGAATTCGCCACACGCCAGCGGCCGTGCCTCCACGCCCAGATGGGGGCGTGCTATGGCCCCTGCCGCCAGGATGTGGATCCGGCCCTCTACGCCGAGCAGGTCCGGGAGGTCATCCTCTTTCTCCAGGGGCGCACGCCGGACCTCATCGCGGAACTGCGCCGCCAGATGGGGGCTGCCGCCGGCGTCATGGACTATGAGCGCGCGGCCCACTTGCGCGACAAGATCTTCGCCCTGGAGAAAACCCTGGAAAAGCAGCTCGCCGTGGCGACGGACCTCAAGGATCGGGATGTGTTGACCTTGGCCAGGGGGAAGGACCTGCTGGTGGTGAACCTGTTGAGCATCCGCGGCGGGTATCTGCAGGGGTATCGGNNNNCGGAACTTTCGCCTGCGGGCGCCGCTGGCCGGCGACCGTGAGGCCCTGCGGGCCTTCGTACGCCAGTATTACGAGGACGCCGACGTCATGCCCGGGGAAATCCTGTTGCAGCACTGCCCGGAGGACCGCCCGGTGCTCGAGGAGTGGTTCCGGTCCCGCGGCCACGGGCGGGTGCAACTCCTCTGCCCGCGGCGGGGCGAGAAGCGCCGGTTGATCGCCATGGGGGCGCAAAACGCCCAGCGCGCTTTAGAACGCAAAGAGGATGCGGACACGGCCGCCGACTCCCTGGCCCGCCGGCTGCAGAAACGGCTGAAACTCCGGAATCTCCCGGCGCGCATCGAATGTTTCGACAATTCCAACCTGGGGGGAGGCTCGCCCGTGGCGGCCATGGCGGTTTACCAGGACGGCCGACCGGCTCCCGAGCGCCACCGGCGCTATATCCTGACCGACGCCGCCGAACCCGACGATTACCGGGACATGCGGGAAATCCTCACGCGCCGCTTCGATCGGGCCGCCGAAGCGCTCGAACTCCCGGACCTCCTGATGGTGGACGGCGGCAAAGGCCAGTTGAACATCGCGCTGGCCGTGCTGCAGGAACTCGGCCTGGCGGGGCGTTTGGACGTCATCGGGATTGCCAAGCGCGATGAGCGCAAGGGCGAAGCCGAGGACAAAATCTATCGCCCCGGTCAGGCGAACCCGGTGGCCCTGAGGGGAGACGCCGACTTGCTCCTGTTCCTGCAGCGGATCCGCGACGAAGCACACCGCCTGGCGGTCACCTTCCACCGCCGCCGCCGCACCCGGGCCGCCCTGCGCTCGCGGTTGGACGGTATCCCCGGAATCGGCGCGGCACGCAAGGCCGGCCTGTTGCGCCATTTCGGCAGTCTCGAGAAAATAGGCGCGGCGAGCATCGATGAATTGGCCGCCGTCCCCGGTATGAACCGTGGCGTGGCCGAAGCGGTGCGGCAGGCAATGCAGCCCGGAGGTTCATCCAGGGTGGAATCGGGGGCCCCGCGGCCGGGCGGGTGAGGGCGGGCGGCTTCCGCAAGCCCACGCGCCGGACTGTCCGGCAAATGGGCTTGCGGAGTGCGGTGCCGCTAGAAATTAAGCTTGCGCAACGTTTTCTTGAGCTCTTCCACGGCGGCCGCCGATTTTGCCAAGGCGGTCTGCTCGGCGGAGGTCAACTTGATTTGAATGATTTCCTCCACCCCCTTGGACCCGAGCTTCACGGGTACCCCGATGAACAGATCCTGAAATCCATACTCCCCCTGAAGGTAAGCCGCGCAGGGGAGAATTTTTTTCTTGTCCTTGAGGATGGCTTCGGCCATTTCCACGGCGGCGGAGGCGGGGGCGTAATAGGCGCTGCCGGTCTTCAGCAGGCTGACGATTTCCGCGCCGCCGTTGGCCGTTCGCTGAACCAGGGCATCGATGCGTTCCGCGGACATCAATTCGGTGATGGGAATGCCGGCGACCGTGGAAAAACGGGGCAGGGGGACCATGGTATCCCCGTGACCGCCAAGGACAAAGGCGTGGGTGTTTTCCACCGAGACATTCAGCTCCCGCGCGATGAAGGTCCGGAAGCGGGCCGAATCCAGAACGCCCGCCATGCCGATCACGCGTTGCTTGGGGAACCCGCTGGCGTTCAGGGCCACGTGGCACATGGCATCCAGGGGGTTGCTGACGATGATCAGAATGGCCTCGGGCGAAAGCTTGGCCACCTGCTGGGCGACATTGCGGACGATGCCGGCGTTCGTGTTGATGAGGTCGTCCCGGCTCATGCCGGGTTTGCGCGGAATTCCGGCCGTAATGATGACGATATCGGAGCCTGCCGAGGGTTCGTACGTATTGGCCCCGGTGAGCTGCGCGTCGTGCTTTTCGATGGGCGCCGCTTCGGCCAGGTCGAGGGCCTTGCCTTGGGGAACCCCTTCGATGATGTCGATCAGCACCACGTCGCACAACTCTTTTTCCGCCAACCGCTGGGCCGCGGTGGCGCCGACATTGCCGGCTCCGATAACCGTGACTTTCTTGTCCATGATCTTCTCCCTTCCGAATGGCGCGTTGGACTCAAGGCCGGGCCCGCCAGTCGCCTCCAGAGACTGAACGGCGGTCAACCACAAAAAACGAATTTTGATAGCATGAATGCACGCAAAGTCAATAAAATATTCTCTTGAGGTCGTATTGATTTTTCATTAAAATCTGGCTATACACTGCAGACCTGTCATAACCTGTCAGCTTTTCTTGAGAATTGGCATCACGCACCATTCCTGAGTCGGCCCCGTTTCGATCCCCGTCCACCGTGAGGCGTGCAATGGATTTCCGGGAACAGATCAAATCGCTGCTGAAGGAAGCCGAGCTCTACCAGCAGCAGGGCCTGCTCAACGAGGCCAAGGAGCGCTACCGCAAGGCCACCGATTTGATCAAGCAGAATGCCCACATCCCCAACAGCCAGCAATTGATCGCCAAGATCGTCCAGAAGGTCGTCGGCCTGAACCAGGCCATGGAACGCATCAACACGGCAACATCCAAGCCCCAGGTCTCGGATCGCAAGCAGGATCTCATCAAGAAGCTCTTCTCGTCCGGCCGGGAAACCAGCAGTGACGATGCCGATCTGGAGGGCGCCATCGCACTGGCGAAATTCGGGCAGTTCGAGCGGGCCCTGCAGGAATTCGAGCGCTTGCTGGACCGAGAGCCCCTGCGCGTGGCCGCAGCCAAGAATATTCTGCGCTGCCAACTCGAACTCGATGCCCTGGATGCCGCCGTGGACGGCTACGGAGCCTGGACGCAGGACCCGCGGTTCTCGGCCGCCCAACTGCAAAAGGTTAAGTTTTTCCTGGAAAGCCGCCTCAAAAAATCGGGGCGGACCCTCGATGCACTCGCCCTTGAAGAGCCCCGCAAGCCGGCGGGAACCGCCCCCGGGGGAGGAGTATCCGCTGATCGCCCGGCCCAGGGCATTCCGCCGGCTTCCTCTCCGGAGCCACCCCGCGCGGTCGCCGAGAATCGACCTTCCGGCTCCGCTCATGGGGGTGAAGAGGAATACCTGGATATCAACTCCGTGGGGATCCTCTTTGATCGCGGCCCCCAGAAAGGCCGCATGGTGGAGTTCGATGTCAGCTTTCAGACCGGCAATGCCATCAACCTCATTATTCCCGGCAAAGACCGGAACGTCATCGACCATTTGGAAGCGGGCAGCCGCCTCGATGACATTCAATTTTTTTCCCCCATCGCCATACTGAACGGATCGGGGGTCGTCACGGCCAAGACACGCATCAAGTCCGGTCCGAAAGAAGGTGACTTCAGCCTCGATATTGCGATAATCAGGTCCTGAGGACAATGCCTGGGGGAATAGGGGAGACGATGGGCCGGTTTCTACAGGAAGCGGACGGGCATGCGCGGAAAAAACGCCTTGAGCGGCAACGCAAGGGGGTCGATAATTCGCGATGGTTGGTCTTGAAGCACGCTAAAAGGCTGTGGATAAACTGCGCC
>DJGG01000151.1:0-17430 GCA_002432195.1 Desulfobacteraceae bacterium UBA5852 | reverse complement strand
CCGATGCTTGTTTATCCACAGCTTGTTAAGGCCGCGCGGCGCGGCATGCGGGAGCGCGTTTGAATGGCGACCTTCAACTTCAAAAATCGCGAAATCGAGTGCAAAATCGTCTATTACGGACCCGGGCGTTGCGGCAAGACCACCAATCTGGAATACATTTTCCACACCTACAAGAAGCAGGTGACCGGGGAAATGGTTTCCATCGACACGGAGGGCGACCGGACACTCTTCTTCGATTTTTTGCCCATGGGGCTGGGGAAGATCCGCGGTTGCGACGTCAAGGTCCAACTCTACACGGTCCCCGGCCAGGTGCAATACAGCTCCACCCGTAAACTCGTCCTGAAAGAGGTCGATGGGATCGTCTTCGTTGCCGACTCCCTGGAAGTGCGGCGGGATAAAAATATGCAGTCCTTGAAGGATCTGCATGAAAATCTCAAGAGTTACGGGCTCAGCGTCTTAAACATCCCGCTGGTGCTGCAATACAACAAACGCGATTTGGACGCCGAGGGCATCCCCCTGATGCCCATCGCCCAGATGGACAAGGACCTGAACCGCCAACTGAAAGCTCCGGCCTTTCCGGCCAGCGCCCTCAAGGGCGACGGGGTGGGGGCTACCGTCACCGAAATTCTCAAACGCACCCTGCTTAGCTTACAGAAACAACTCAAGTGGGCAACCTAAGGTCCTGGCATGGTCATTCCGACGGCGCTATCCGGCAAACTGGCCTTTTTATCGCTGGCAGAACTCCTTCAACTGCTGGGTTCCAACAACAGCGAGGGTGTCTTATCGCTGACCACCAAATTTTCCCCCGAACCCGGTTACATCTATTTCCGCAACGGCAATCCCATCGACGCCCGGCACGGTGATCTTCAGGGCCTGGAAGCGGTATTCGCCTTGTTCGGCTGGACCGACGGGGACTTCGTTTTCCAGCAAGGCCCCTATGACGGGGAAAAAACCATCAAGCGCAGCCGGATGGAAATCATCCTCGACGGCCTGCGTATGCTCGATGATGGTGAAATCAAGCGCCTGGACAACGCTTCCGTCCAGGTCGAACGGTCCGTGCCCGCGGGGAAGAAGGAGTCCGCGCCCCTCATCAAAGGCCCCCTCGTGGATTATGTCTATGTGGTGGACGAGGAGGAGTTTTTCGACGGTGAAGACATCATCGTCGAAGGCAACCACGGCAACTGGATCTGGGTGATCCTGGAGGGGACGGTGGAGATCTCCACGTCCACCCCCAAAGGGCCCTTCAAGGTGCTGCGGATCAGCGACGGCGCCTTCGTTGGAAGCATCGGCTCATTTTTAGCCGATGACAGCGTGCGCACCGTCACCGCCAAAGCCATCGGCAATGTTCAATTGGGCATGCTGGATTCCCAGGGCCTGAGCGCCGAATTCCACCGCATGGCGCCTGAGTTTCGGGCGGTGGTCAAGAGTCTCGACCGCCGGCTCAAGGAGATTACCGCCAGCGCCGCGGCCAGCTACCAGGGCCTCAACGACCCGCAGCGGGTGCTGCAGGACAAACGCCCGGTGATCACTGAAACCAAGAACAACGACCGCGGATTCCTGATCACCGGCGGCCGGGCCATCGTGGCGCGCAAGCTGGCCTCGGGAATGGTACCCCTGGTCCCCCTCATCAAAGGCGACTTCATCGGTCAGTTGCCCTTTCTGGACATGGGCCTGGAACCTTCCTCGGCCATCGTTTTAGGGGAAAAGAATCTCAAGGTGGCCCCCATCAACCTGGCGGCCATGCAGAAGGAGTACGATCAGCTTTCCGCGACCTTCAAGAATATTCTGGAGAATATCGCCACCTGCATCCTGGCGACGTCCATGGTAACCTGCGAGCTGGAAAAAAAGGCGGCGTCCAACGCCCCCACATGACAAGGGGAACTTCAATGGCGGATGAAAAACGCAAGCATGTCCGGGTCAATTCGCTCAATTTGTCCCATGTGGCGGTTGGCGAACGCGATGAAACCGTAAAGCAGGCTATCGGCCGAACGTTGAATGTTTCCGAGACGGGCATTCTATTGGAAACCCATTTCCCCATCGCCGCCCAGCAGAATGTTTCGCTGACCATCGGCATCGAAGAGGACCTGGTGGAGATGAAGGGGAAGGTGGTCCACCTCATCGACGGGGAGACCGGACGTTTCGAGATGGGTGTGGAGTTCATCAACATGAACGAGCGGGCCAGGCGCATCCTGAAAGAATTTATAAGGGAATACCGGCAGATTAAGCCGGACCCCGCCGCCTGATGGATGGCACCGGGCGACCGACCCGGCCATGGGTTGAAAGGATCTGGGCGCGACATGATGCGTGAAGCGGTATACGAAACCCGTTGCGAGGGCTTGAAGCTGCTGAAACGGGGCAAAGTGAGGGACATGTATGATCTGGGCGACAGCCTTCTGATGGTCGCAACGGATCGCCTGTCGGCCTTTGACGTGGTCATGCCGGACCCCATACCCGACAAGGGCAAGATCCTGACCCGGATTTCCCTGTTCTGGTTCGAGGTCATGCAGGATCTGGTGGACAACCACGTGATCACCGGCGATGCGGCCGCCTTCCCGGCCAGTTGCCGGCCCTATGCCCGGCAACTGGCTGGTCGCAGCATACAGGTGCTAAAAACCCGGCCGCTGCCCATCGAGTGCGTCGTGCGGGGATACCTTTCCGGCTCCGGGTGGGAATCCTACCAGCGCAGCGGACAGGTGTGCGGGATTCAGCTTCCCGAAGGTCTAACGGAATCCGATCGGCTCCCCGAGCCGATCTTCACGCCTTCCACCAAGGAGGATCAGGGCAGTCACGACGTCAACATCGATTTCGACCGGGCGGCCAACCTGGTGGGGGCCTCCGTGGCCCGCAGGGTCCGCGATCTGAGTCTGGCCCTTTACCGCCACGGCGCCGTGCTGGCCGCCAGCAAAGGGATCATCATTGCGGACACCAAGTTCGAGTTCGGTCTCCACGACGAGAAAATAATCCTCATCGATGAGATCCTGACCCCTGATTCGTCCCGCTTCTGGCCCCGGGCCGCCTACGAACCCGGCAGACCGCAACAGAGTTTCGATAAGCAGTACTTCCGGGATTATCTCACCGCCATCGGGTTCAACAAACAGCCGCCCGGCCCGCAACTGCCGGAACATGTCATCGAGCAGACCCGCAGCCGCTACCTGGATGCCCTGCGCTTGCTGACGGGATCGACCCATGGCCTGGCGGATTGAACCCCTCGACCCGCACCGCATCGACCTCGAGGACACCACGTTCCGCATCACCACGTCTCCGGTGGATCCCGGACTGGTGGCTTCCCTGGCGCGTTTCGGCCTGATCAATCCTCCCATCATCGTTGCGCGCGACGGCAGGCAGGTGGTGGTGAGCGGTTTCCGCCGTGTGGCCGCCCACCTGCAGTCTGGTGGCCGGGCCATCGGTGTGCGCCTGCTGCCCGAGGACACTCCCCATGCGGTTTGCGTGGCCCTGGCCATCGGGGACAACGCGTTTCAGCGGGTCCTCAACCTGGTGGAACAATCGCGCTGTCTGCAGCTGTTGTGGCGCCTGGAACCCCAACCCGAAGCACTGGCCCGCCGTGCCGCGGAATTCGGCATGCCGGGAAACCCCGGGTTGCTGCTGAAAATCAAACGGCTGGCCGGCCTCGGGGAAACCCTTGAGTCGGCGATCATCCGAGGCACCCTGAGTCTGCCGATGGCACTGGAGCTTGCCGAGCTGGGACCCCGGGAAGGCGAGCGCCTGGCGCGATGGTTCGACGAGCTGCACCTCAGCCTCGGCAAGCAGCGGGAAATTTTGAGTTGGCTGCGGGAAATCGCCGCACGGGACCATCTGACGGTGGGTCAGCTGCTCGAGGATCCCGTCATCGCCGCCATCGCCGATGACCATGAGGTGGACCGCAACCAGCGCACCCAGCGCTTGCGCCGCCACCTGCGCCTGCGGCGCTATCCCGCCATCAGCGGGGTGGAATCTGCATTCCATGATCTTGTCCGCGAGATCGACTTGCATCCCAACCAGCGCCTGGATCCCCCCGCCGATTTCGAGGGCCGCACGTTCACTTTGACCTGCCGCTTCACCTCGTCCGACGACCTTCGCCGGTGTCATCAGGATCTGGAGCGCCTTTATCGGCACCCGCTGTTGGGACGCATCCTCGCCAAGTACTGAGGCGCTCAGTCCAGGCGTTCCCGGCGCCGCCGGTTGAGAGCCACCGCGCAAAGGGATGGCCCGTGAAATCCGTCACCCACATTTACATCGAACGGGAGCTCAATCACCCCCGGATCCTGGACACATTGACGCTACCGGCCGGAGTCCCCCTGATTCCGGTCGACGATGCCCATTCCGTCTTCGCCCGGATCAATGCCGCGTCCGATCCCGTCGCCGCCGGCAAATCCACCCTCCTGATCGCCCGCAATCGCGGCCGGTTCATCCGGCCCTGCCCGGGCACCCGGGAATACACCTGCTGCGGCTATACCATATTGAACGTAGCCAACTTCTGCAGCATGGACTGCGCTTATTGCATCCTGCAAACCTACTTTCATCCCCCCGTGCTGCAGCTGTATGTCAACTTCGAAGACCTGGAGTCCGAACTGGACCATGCGTTCGACCTGCGCGAATTCCGCCGCATCGGCACCGGCGAGTTTTCCGACAGTCTTATCTGGGAAGATATATGCGGCATTTCGGCCCGCCTGGTGGAGCGCTTCGCGGGCCAGGCCCATGCGGTTCTGGAGCTCAAAACCAAGTCCACCCGGGTTCAAACCCTCGCCGGTCTGAAGCACAATCGACGGACCATCGTGTCCTGGTCGCTGAATTCCCCGGCAGTTATCCGCACCAACGAACGGGGAACGGCATCCTTGACCGCCCGTCTCGAGGCCGCCCGGCAATGCGAACGGTGGGGCTATCCCCTGGCCTTCCATCTGGACCCCCTAGTGCTCTACGATGGTTGGGGGGAAGACTACCGGCGCTTGGTCCAACGGCTTTTCCAGTATGTATCCCCGCAGAACATCGCTTGGATCAGCATGGGGTCGTTGCGCTACATGCCGTCCCTGGAACCGGTCATGGTCAAGCGCTTCCCCAAGTCGACGATCGCCTATGGAGAGATGATCACGGGCCTGGACGGTAAGCGGCGCTATTTCAAACCGCTGCGTATCGAGCTGTACCGACGCCTTGGGGAGTGGCTTCGACACTACGCCCCCGATCTCTGCCTCTATTTGTGCATGGAAGACACGGAGGTCTGGACGCGCAGCCTGGGTGCTGCGCCCAAGGCCGAGGGGGATCTGGCCCGCATGCTGGACAACAGTGCGGTGCGGGTCTGCGGATTGAGCGGCGTCGGCGTTTCCGGGTAGATGCCAGCGCCGGTCACGACGGCTGGCCCCGGCCTTCATGGCCCGATATGTTTACATTCCACGAGCTTGCTGATATGTTTGACAGCAACTTGGAAGATTTCACCCGCCAGGCGACGTCACCCGACGATCCGCAGGGCATCACCACATGAAAGCCCCCATTATGGAATTGGTCGACTTCATGGAGAAAACGCGCGATTTGCGCATGCGCGAGCGGAGATACCACTTCGACGATATCGGTGAGTACGGTGAGATAATCCTCTACAACGCGGAGATCGACCACTGGCATGCGCTGATCGAAGATGCGCTGGGGACCCCGATGAAGAAGGCGGGGGAGCCGGTTGGCGAGGCACTTGTGGAATTGACGCGGGAGTGTGGTGAGTTGTTCGATCACCAGACGCTCTACTACATGGAAGAGCCCGGCCAGCGCATGTTTGCCATGCTGTGGCCGTGGCGTCACGAGCCGTACACCACACTGAAACTGTTTTTTTTCCGAACCCCCGCGTCCCATTGACCCGGGAGTCAAAGGTCCGGTCGGTTGACTCGGCGGGGCGGGGGGGACAGTTTGCGGACAGAGGATAGCGCCTACCTTGGATCCTAAAATCGCCGCCATTCACAAAGCACTGCGCATCCGCAAGATTGCCGTGGACGAACTGGCTGACGGGATTCGCATCCACCTGGACGAGCCCGGCTACCCCCAGTCGATCATCGACATCTATGCCCTGCGCAGCAACCCGGACCATGTCCGCGCCAAAATCAAGCAGGAACGGGGAGACGAACAGGTCGGGGAAAACGATCTGAAAAAAATCCGCCTGAAACTTCAGAACGAGCTGTTGGGCGTGGCCAACGTGGGGGCCTTCGCCTCCCTGGGGAGGCGAGGGGAGGCGCGTTACTACTACGCCCATATCACCATCAGCAAAAAGCGCACCAGCGATCTGATGCTCGTTCAGCGGGGCGCCGAGGAGGCCCTCGAACAACTCAAGGCCGTGGACCCGGGGACTTTTCGCAAATCCCTGGATGATCTCGGGCTTCCGCGATCCAGCCTCCTGCGCCTGGCCTTGATGCGGATTTCCCGCGAATCCTTCGACATTGAGGAAATGTTATCCGTGGTCAACCAGGAAGCCGAAGTGATCGCCAAGTCGGATGACTGGAAAATCCTGAAAGAAATCAAGGACAAAAATCTAACGCCCTTTATGAATTTCATCTTCGAGCTGCTCTGGAAAGCCGTAGCCAAGGAACGGCTGCGCAAGACGCTGGAAGATATTCACAACTAGAAGTGGTTTCAAAACGTTCAATCGGGTCCCAGGTCAAGGCGGACGCGAGATTCATACCGGAGGAATACGCCCGTATTTCGAGGATTGGAACCGAGCGCCCAACGCCACAATGGGGCCCCGAGGGGAGGTTTTGCAACCACTTCTAAGGCCGCACGGCCCGCACCCAGCCGCACTGCCTCGCGTCCACGCGTTTCTGCATGGGTGGGCTTTCCCCGCCCGGGGCCACGACATCCACCCACGTCACCCAGCCCCCCGAGTAGCTCCGGTAGTTGTTCTTCGACCAGTACCACTTCGCGCTAGAGCCCGGGAAGCCGGCATCGGCCTGCAGCAGCGCTTTGAGCTCGGAGGCGGTCGGCAAACGCCAATCCCGGAAACCGGCCGTGTCGAGCTGCCCGACATAAGCCTGGGCACCGGCGTAATCCAGGCAGCCGGCATTCGCCAGTCGGCTGTCCAGCATGGTCCACGTCAGACCCGTCCGGCTGTCGGTGATGGCGCCTGCGGATTTCTCGGCGTAACGACCGGAGAGGCGCCCCAGAGAAGCGCGCATGCGCTCCAGCTCCTTGCGGGCCGATTCCCGATTGACGGCTTCATCGAGGGCGGTGATTTCCGCCCGAATCTGTTTTTGCGCCGGGGAATTGGGGTTGGCCGCCAGATAATCGGTGTAGACTTGGCGGACGGCGGCGATGTCCATTCCCGGCTGCCCCGCCTTGGCCTTCAGGTCCTGCAGGACTTGGATGTTCTGAAGGTTGATCTGGTAGCCGTTGCGCAGCCCTTTGAGCTCCAGGGCATAATGGTTGTCTTTGTAGACGCGGGCGTAGTCATCGCACAGCGCCAGGCAGCGGGCCCAACCTTGTTGCGCCTCGCAGTCGGCCAACCGGACCTTGATCAATTGGTAATAGGGTTGTGCGAGGCGCTCCAGTTTCCGCTCCACCGCGTCCCGGTAGGTTCCCGCAGGATGGTTGTACTGGTATTGTTCGGCGGCGCGCACCACGGCCTCGGGGTTGTCTTCCGGAAGGTTTGCGATCCGCTGGTAATCGCGTTCGTCGATCAGGTCCGGAATGCCTGCCAGGTGCTGCTGGAAAGCCTCGGTGTGGGGCGAGTCCGGATGCCGTTCCAGGAAACGGCGGTATTCCCGCTCCACCTCCTCGAACCGACCCTCGCGGGTGAATTCCGCCACCCGCTGTTGGGCGTTATGAAAATCGCGGCCGTGGATCTCCTCCATGACCTGGCCCAGTTGGGCCTGGACTCTTTCGGCGTACTCCGTCCCCTCGTGGGCATCGATGAATCGCTGGAGCAGTTGCACCGTGATGTCCGGATCGGCCTCCGCTTGAATGCCCGCCTGGAGGCGGTCGTAGGCGGAGGCCAGATTGCGGGCGGTCACCGTACGGTAGCCGAAAAAACCGGCGGCCGGCAAGGCCAGCAGGATGACCGCCGCCGCCGACCAGATCAGGGGTCGGAAGTTGCGTTGGCGTTTGGGATCCTCGACGCGCCACTTTTTGTCCCGGCAATACGTGTCGATGCTTTTGCGCGCCTCATCCACTGAAACGCCGAACGACACGGATTTGCGGATCAGAAAGTGGAGATAGGGTTGACAGAGGCGCCCACCGTCCACGGCCAGATCCACTTCCCGGTTCAGGCCGTTGAGCAGCGCCCGCGCGCGACTCAGATCATACGCATAACGTGTTTCATCCGACCGGAACAAGGTGATGCAATGGCCGGCCAGGATTCCTGCGGCGGAAACCGTGGCGTCCTTCAGGGCCATTTTACGTGCCGCCGTCTCCTTCTCGGCGGCACGCTTTTGCAGGGCTTCGAGACTCGATCCGGGCAAGAGGCCTAAAAAGCTGTAAAGGGAGTTCTGCCCTACGATTTTGAGGTTCTCGTTGATGACGCTCTCCACCGTCTGATCGAGCTGGTGGGTGCTCTCGGCGCCGGGAGGGGATTTCTCCTGGATCGGGCAGCGGATACGCCGAAGTATTTCCCCGGCCTCTATCGAATAGAGATGGGCGAGGTCGGCAATCTCCGTCTGGGTCATGTAGCCTTTGCGAATTTGTATGCCCACATAGGCGTCTATCTCCGCCAACCGTTTCTGGCGGATGGAATTGACTTCCTGTTCGGCGTCCTCGTTGGAAACGCCGCATTTTTGGGCCAGCCGGGCAATCTCCTTGGGCGTCACGTTCCAGGCGGACAACAGCATGCGCAGCTGTCGCTGGAATTCCGATGGGTAGTGCTTCTCCCAGGCTTCCACACGGCGCTGGACGACCTTGGCGCTGACCCCATGATAGGCGGCGATTTTTTCGGCCTCGCCGGCCGTCACGGAGCCCTTGCTGAAAAACAGGCGGATCGTGTCATCGATGGCGCGGTACTTGGCCTCCAGCTTTTTTTTGAGCTCCTCCCGGGCCCCCCGGGCTTCGCTGTCCCGAAGTTCAGGGTCGGCCATGACTTTGCGGATTTCGGGCAATAGGCTGATGTTCTGGCGGGCCTGCATCCCCTTGGTGGGGTGGTTGCGCAGACGGCTCCATTCGGCCTGCTTTCTCTTGATCGCGGACTCGATGACCGAGGGATCCGCTTCCGGCGGGTTGGTGCTCAGTTCAAGCAACTGAAAAAAATTGACACGCTCCATCACAGCCCTCGGTCATGGTGGAAGACGCCACGGTTTGCAGTCGAATTATACACGGAACACAGGATTTTGGAAACCTCCAGACAGGCGCGATCCGGCTGACCCGCGCCTGTCAGCCCTTGTCGAACGGGCACAAAAAACCCGGGGGGAACCTTCCCCGGGGTGGAGCATGGGTCGATGGCGGGCGGCCTGAGGGCGACCAGAATGGGGGCCGGGCTTTCCCGCCAGGGTCCCGGGGTTTGGAAAAAAGGAGGCGCGGGTTGTCGCCGCACCTCGGAAAACGGCTCTCGTCCCGCCACGGCGGGATCGCCCGGCCTTGCGCCGCGCACCGCGGCGATGGGCCGCCCGAGGCACAGCTTATCCACAGCCGGCTAGTGCACGATGAGGCTTTGGCTGCGGGCCATGGCCTCCTCCAGTTCCTTGCCCTGGATGACCGATCGGGTTTCGATCTTGGCGGTGACCTTTCGGAACTCATTGGTTTCCACGGCGGTAATCAGCAGCCGGCCTTCCCGGTTGAGCTGAAACTCAATTTCTACCGGCGAATCCTCCGGCAAACCGGCCGGCAGAACCAGCACCGCCGTACCGATTTCGGCCGAGTGCTCCACAGGAACGACCTTGTCGGTGCTCTCGTTTTCCATGATCCGAATCAGGACCCTCTCCTGATTGGCCTCCGGCGTGTAGAAGGAACGCTTGGTGTCCACCGGTACGGTGGTGTTCTTGAGGATGAGATTGAAAACCGCTTCGCTGTTGTTGGGCCGGCGGGCTACGACCCCGAAACTCTTGCTCGTGACGTCGTTGATGGAAATGGTGGAGCGCCTTACCGCCGAAAGGGTGACGCCGGTCTCCTCCGACATCTGGCGCACGACTTCCTCCATGATGTTCGCCGGGGTGGTCTCCATGATATCCGGCTCGGCGTCGGGATTGCGGTTGGTTTTCTCCGCAATGCGGCGGATCAAGCCGTCATTGAGGGAAAGCTTCCAACCGTAGATGGCCGCCCCCTTGGCAATGGCCTCATCCGGATCGAACATGCGGGGCTCCATGTTGAATTCGCGCCGAATGCGCTCCGGGATCTGAGGCATGCGGGTGGACCCGCCCACCATGATGATCTCGTCGAAACGCTCGTAGCCTTTGTTTTTCGCCTCCGTCAGCATTTCGTGGGTGAGCGAAACGGTGCGCTCCAGAAGGTCCCGGGAAATCTCCTCGAACTTGTTGCGGCCAAGTTCCACTTTGACCCGTTCGCCGCCGTGGGTGATGGAGATGGGTGTCTTGTCCCGCTGGGACAATATCTTTTTGGACTTTTCGGCCGACAGCTGCAGATCCTGCCAGGTGTCCGGGTCCTCGAGGATGTCCTCCGTGGAGCCGGTCTGGCGTTGAAATTCCTGCACCAGGAAGGACACGATGCGGTCGTCCCAGTCCTTGCCCCCCAGGTTGTGATCGCCACCGGTGCAGATGACGTCAATGGAGTTCTCCTGAATGTCGATCATCGTGATGTCGAACGTGCCGCCGCCCAGGTCGTAGACCAGGACGGTGCGATTCTCCGTTTCCTGCACGGTCCCGTATGCGATGGCCGCCGCGGTGGGTTCGTTGATGATCTGGCGCACGTTGAACCCGGCGATCTCTCCGGCCTTGCGGGTGGCTTCACGCTCGTTTATCCCGAAGTAGGCGGGGCAGGTGATCACCACATCCCGTACCTTCTCCCCAATGGTCTGTTCGGCATCCTGGGCCACCTTGCGCAGAATGAAGCTCGAGATTTCTTCCGGCCGGTAGGTCTTATTGTCGTATTCGAACACATAGTCGGCTTCGCCCATGGAGCGTTTGATAAAGCTGACCACCTCATTCGGATAGAGCTTGGCACTCTCCTTGGCCACATCGCCGACCACGATCTCGCTGCCGTCAAAAAAGACAACGGAGGGAGTGATGCGCTGGTTTTCGGCGTTCGGTATGATGACCGGCTTGCCGTATTCATCCACAAAGGCAATGGAGGAATACGTCGTTCCAAGATCGATGCCGAAGATTTTTTTAATGGGTTCACTCATTGCCGTTCCTCGTGCTTTCCGGTTGCGAAGCGTCTTCGTATAAATAGACGGCCACCATCTCCTGCCGAATGACCTTGCCGTCCCACTCGTAGCCCGGACGCAGGCTGCGGGCGATCGTTTTGTCCTTGGCGGCCTCGTCCGTAGGAATCTGTTTCAATGATCGATGACGGGTGGGGTCGAAATGCCCGTCGATGGTGGAGTACGGCTTGACCCCGTGCCAGCAAAAAACATCCTCGAGATCGGAAGGAACCGCTTCGAGGTAGCGGAACAGCTTCAGGGGATCCCGTTGGGCTGGATCCAGTGCCCGGAAATAGTGCAGCCATTTGCGGATGTCGTCGGCGACTTTGATGACATCCAATATGACGGTCAAAAAATGCTTCTTGAGAAAATCCTGCCGATAGCCCTGCAGTTCCTGGTGCAGCTGATCGATGAGTCTGTCTTTTTGGGCATCGTATTTCAGCTTGCCTTCAAATTCCCGCTGCAACCCGTCGAGCCGGGTATGGATCTGGCGCAGGCAGGCAATCGTTTCGGCATCCCCGATCGATTCGGTGGATGACACCCCCTTGGGGGCAAGGCCGTCATCCTGGGGGCTGTCGAATTCCGCTGGGATGGGCGTGGGGTGCCCGGCCGGTGGCTCGCAGGGGAGGGGTAACTGGGTTTCGGCGGTAACGCCCTGGCCGCCGGGTACCGTCGGCGGTTCGGCGGAAGCGCCCTCCGGAAGCCAGGGGCCGGCTTCCCGATCCGCTTCCAATCCCGCGACGGGGGTATCGGCAGTGGGCAAGTCTTCCAGCGGAATTCCCAAGTGGTCATCCTGATCGTCAGTAGGCTCGGAATTCATTTCAACCTCTCTCGGGTGTCCAAACGCCCCCGCACCATAAGGCTGCCGCCACGGCGCAAGGGAGAGGCGGCTCGCGGGCAATCTGGCTTCTGTGCAGTGGCGGGGTGCGGCCCGCCAACGTCATGGCGCACGCCGGGGTGCGAGGGGATTTCAGCTTGGGGTGGGATCATCCACATCCCGCCGGCATGCAGCCGCACACACATCAGGCCGAAAGGTAGAGCGCGGCGCCGGGACTTGCCGCCCGCTGGCGGCCGCCCTCCCAGGCGCATTCGCGCAGCCTTTCGGCCTTGGCGCGCCGTTGATCCCTTGGTTGCCCGTCATGCGTCCACGGATGCAACCGCCGGAAAATTCAGATTATCCTGTTGATTTTAAAGCTTACAACGGCATGCATGTCAAGTGTTTCGTCATCCCGCGGCGCGTCGCAGGCCTGGGTTTCCCGTCCCGCACCGTGGAGACGGGGCGCCGGGTAAAGGAAATCGCTTGGCCGGAGGCAGGCGCCAAATGCGCCTGCCTCCGCAGCAGGATCGAGCCGGGACACCAAAGGGAATGGGAACTCCGAAAGATGCGCGCCCGGCTATGGAAGGTCGGGGCGGATCGGGCGCGCATCCCGGGAAGGGGGGACGCGGGTCAGTCGTTGACCTTTTTGGCCTCGGCGATGATCTTTTCGGCGATTTGCCCCGGGACCTCGTCGTAATGCGAAAATGCCATTGAGTAGGTTCCCCGGCCGCCGGTCATGGAGCGCAGGTCCGGTGCGTAGGTCAGGAACTCGGCCAAGGGTACGTTGGCCTTTATCACCTGGTTGCGTCCGGCGCTCTCCATGCCCAGAACCCGTCCCCGGCGGCCGTTGAGATCGCCCATGATATCGCCCATGACCTCGTCCGGGGTGGTCACGGTAACCTCCATGATGGGTTCCAGCAGCACCGGCGCGGCATCGGCGGCCGCCTTTTTGAATGCCAGGGAACCGGCGATTTTGAACGCCATTTCCGAAGAGTCCACGGCGTGGAAGGAGCCATCGTCCAGTATCGCCTTGAAATCCACCAGGGGATAGCCCGCCAGCACGCCACGTTGGGCCGCCTCGACAATGCCTTTTTCCACCGCCGGGATATACTGCCGGGGAATCGCCCCGCCCACGATGGCATCCACGAACTCGAAACCGCCGCCCCGGGGCAGGGGTTCCAGCTGCACCCAGCAGTCGCCGAACTGGCCATGTCCGCCGGTCTGCTTCTTGTGGCGACCTTGAACCCGGATCTTCTTCTTGATGGTCTCGCGGTATGGCACCTTGGGTGCCCTGAGCAGGGCTTCCACGCCGTATTTGCGCTTCATTTTTTCGATGGCGGCTTCAATGTGGACTTGCCCCCGTCCAGAGAGGATGATTTCGCTGGTCTCGGGGTTGCGATGGAGCTTCAGGCCCGTGTCTTCCTCCATCAGCTTGTTCATGGAGATGTAAATCTTATCTTCTTCTCCCTTGTTTTTCGCCTCCAGGGCGAAGGAAATCATGGTGGGCAGCGGGTCAGGAAAGGGGAACTTGATTTTGCCGGCTTCGTCGCACAGGGTATCCCCCGTGGTGGTCTCCTTCAACTTGGCAACGGCAACAATGGCTCCGGGCCCGGCTTCCTTGGCCGGTTTCTGCTCTTTGCCGGCGATGGCCAGCAACTGGTTGAAACGCTCCCGGCTTTCCTTGTGGGCATTGTAGAAATTCCCGTCCGAGCCCAGGGATCCCGACACGATCCGGAAGATGGACAGACGCCCGGCATAGGGGTCGGCTACGGTTTTGAAGACGAAGGCCGCGAAGGGGCCATTGGGATCGGGGAGGCGCTCGATGCGGTTGTCCCCCTTCATGTCGGTGCCCACCCGCGCCCCGCGGTCCAGCGGCGAGGGCAGCGCCTCGACGACGAAATCCAGCAGGCGCTCGATGCCGATTCTGCCGGTCGCCGACCCGCATAGCACCGGGGCGAAAATGCGCTCGTTGATGCCCTTGCGCAAAGCCGTCTGGAGTTCTTCGGGGGAGAGGGTTTCGCCCTCCAGGTAGCGCTCCACCAGCGCATCATCGGCTTCGGCGATATTTTCGATCAGGGCTTCCCGTTCGCTTTCCACCTCTTCGACCAGGTCCTTCGGAAGGTCTCCGGCCGAAACGTTACCGTCGGCATCGCTGGTATAGGCCTTCAAGTCGATCAGGTCCGCAATTCCCTTGAATTCCCCCTCGGCCCCGATGGGCAGCTGGAGCACGATCGGCTTGGGCGTCTTGAAAATCTCCGTCGCCTCGTGCACCATTTTGCGGAAATCGGAACGGTCCTTGTCCAGCTTGTTGATGAAAATGGCGCAAGGGAGGTCGAGACGGCCGGCCATTTCCCAGGCCTGTTCGGACTGCACGCGAATGCCATCCACGCCGTCGATCAGAAAGACGGCCGCATCCACCGCCTGCAAGGCGTTCTGGGTGTCGGTGAAAAAGTTCTGGTCCCCCGGGGTATCGATCAGGCTGACGGTATGCTTCTTCCACTCGAAGTGATGGAGCCCGCAGGAGAGGCTGGCGCCGCGCTTGATCTCCTCCGGCTCGGTATCCATGGCGGTATTGCCGTCTTCGACGCGGCCGACGCGGTTGATCACCCCGGCTTTGTACAGCATGATTTCCGCCAGGGAGGTTTTGCCTGCGCCGTTGTGGGCCACCAGGGCGATGTTTCTTATTTTATTCGTGTTATCCGCCATTTAAACTCCTCTCTGCATCTGGTTGGCAATACCGTCGATCAAGGGGGCGAATGCGATTTAAAGCAATGATAGGTAAAAGCTACCGCCTAAAAAATCAAGATCAAAAGTGGGCGCGCGCTATCGGCGGCGCAGCCAGGCGATGAATTCGCGGTTGCCCTTGGGGCCTTGGATGGGGGATTCGACGACACCGCCCCACAGATAACCGGAAGCCACCAGATACGCCTGGAGATCCTCGATCACGGCGGCGTGCAGCCGAGGGTCCTTGACCACCCCGCCTTTGCCCACACGTCCCTTGCCCACCTCGAACTGCGGCTTGATGAGAACGAGGGCCGAGGCCCCCGGCTTCATCAATCGCGCCACAATCGGCATGACGATTTTCAGGGAGATAAAGGAGACGTCCACCGTGGCCAGATCGATGGGTTCCGGAATGGCGCCCTCCGGCAGGTAGCGGATGTTGGTGCGCTCGATGATCACCACCCGCTCGTCCTGCCGCAACTTCCAGGCCATCTGCCCGTAGCCTACATCCACCGCGTATACGCGCCGGGCCCCCTGCTGCAGCAGGCAATCGGTAAAACCGCCGGTCGAAGCCCCTACGTCCAGGCAGACCAACCCCCGGGGGTCGACCGTGAACGCGGACAGTCCGCGGGCCAGTTTCAGGCCGCCCCGGCTGACGAAGGGGTGATCCGGGATCCGGAGTTCGACCGCGTCCTGCACCCGGACCAGGGCGCCTGGTTTGTCCACGGGCACCTGGTTGACATGCACCTGGCCGGCCATGATGAGCGCCTGGGCACGCTGGCGGCTGGGAACCAGGCCCCTTTCCACCAGGGCCATGTCGAGTCGCTGTCGGGTGGTCGCTTTCACTGGCGAAGGCACCGTGTGCGCCCGGGGATCGGGAGACCCGGAAATGCCGCGTCGAGGGACGGGCAGCGATCGGCTGCCGTTGGGGGAACCCGCAGCGGCCCGGCAGGGTGGTGGCCTCCCGATGGGTGCAGCGGGCGGATCACGGATGGTTCCGGTGATAATCGCGTGTTCCGGGCTTCCACCTGCGCGGTCGCTTCAAATCCGCGCCACGACATTGGGGTGCGCAGGCGCCGCCGCGGCAGTCTCCGCCATGCGATGGGCGGCCGTGACGATGGCCGCCGCATCCACCCCATGCAGCCCGCGGAGCACCTTCTGGGGGCCCTGCTCGACGAATTGGTCGCCGATTCCGAGGCGCACCAGGCGCATCCCGGTGATGGCGTTGTCGGCCAGAACCTCCAGCACCGCGCTGCCGAAGCCCCCCATGCGGACATTTTCCTCCACGGTGACGATGCGCGGAATCCGCTCCGCCAGTGCGCAAACCAGGCCGGCGTCCAGGGGTTTGACGAAACGGCAGTTGACCACCGTGGCCTGCGTGCCCTCCTTGCGCAGGGCGCTCTCGGCGCGCAGCGCTTCAAGGACCGTGCGGCCGACGGCCAGGATCAGGAGATCGGGCCCGTCAGTGAGAATTTCGGCCTTGCCGATGTCCAGCGGACGGATGGTTTTCTCCAGGGGCACGCCCACAGCCGTCCCCCGGGGGTAGCGCAGGGCCGTCGGTCCCGGTTGGAGCAGGGCGGTATGCAGCATGCGCCGCAGCTCGTTTTCATCCTTGGGGGCCATGACGGTCATGTTGGGCAGGCTGCGGAGGAAAGCCAGATCGAAGAGACCGTGGTGGGTCGGTCCGTCCTCCCCCACGATCCCCCCCCGGTCCAGGGCGAAAACCACGGGCAGTGATTCGATACAGACATCGTGGAGGATCTGATCGTAAGCGCGCTGGAGAAACGTGGAATAGATCGCCACCACCGGGCGCAGGCCTTCGGCCGCCAGGCCGGCGGCGAAGGTCACCCCGTGCTGTTCGGCGATGCCCACGTCGAAAAACCGGTCCGGGAAAGCCTGGGCGAAGGACAACAGGCCGGTGCCCTCGGGCATGGCGGCCGTCACCGCCACGATGCGGTTGTCCTGGCCCGCCAACTCCAGCATCGTGCGGCCGAAAACCTCGGTGTAGGTAGGAGCGGTGACGGCGGCCTGGATACAGTTGCCGGTTTCGACTTCGAATTTACCGCAGCCATGGAAATAAACCGGGTTCTTTTCCGCCGGGGGATAGCCTTTGCCTTTCTTGGTGAGCACGTGCAGCAGCACCGGCTCGCTCAGGGTTTTGATGTTCTCCAGAATATCGATGAGGTGGTTGAGCCGGTGGCCGTTGATGGGACCGAAGTATTCGAAATTGAAGGCCTCGAACAGCATGCCGGGGGTGACGAAGGCCTTGAAGGATTCCTCGGAACGCTTGGCCAACTGGTAGACATCGTCGCCGATCTTGGGCAGCGATTTGAGGAACTCACCAATCTCCCGGCGCAGGTCCTGCAAGCGCTTGGCGGAAAAGGTGCGGCTCAGGAATGAGGAAAGCGCCCCGACATTGCGGGCGATGGACATGTCGTTGTCGTTGAGAATGACGATCAGGTCCGTGTCCTTGTGGGTGTCGCCGGCCTGGTTGAGACCTTCATAGGCCAGGCCGGCGGTCAGTGAGCCGTCCCCGATGACGGCGATGACCTTCGCGCGCTCCTGCTTGATCTGCTTGGCCGAGGCGATGCCGAGGGCCGCCGAAATGGAGGTGCTGCTGTGCCCG
>DJGG01000100.1 GCA_002432195.1 Desulfobacteraceae bacterium UBA5852 | reverse complement strand
CCCGTAGAAGGACGAATTCACGAGGCGCAGCAGGCGCGCCGTGAGCACCTGGTCGTCGGTGATGACCCGGGCAAGGTCCCGGGCGGACGACGTGGGGTTGTTGATCAGTTCCGTGATCCGCAGGACCGTGCGCGGCAGGGTGGGCAGATCGTCCAGGCCCTGGATGATGTGGCGCAGCCGGGAGGACTTCATGGCAGAAAGTCCAATGGGCCGGAGCGGGTGCCGCGGAGGTGGAGCGCCACCCGGAAGATTTCCGCCATGCGGGGGTCCTCCACGAGGCTGCCGAACATGCGCTCGAGCTCACCGGTCAGGGCCTCGCGGCCGTGCCGGCTCATTTGCGCCGGGGGCGCTGCATGGGCGCCGGGATCGCCGGCGATCGTCACCTGGGCCACGCCCCAGGCGCGGAGCATTTTGAGATGCCGCGTGGTCAGGACGGTGCCGGCCGCCAGCAGGCACATGCCCTGGGTGTTCCAGACCTCCCGGGTCAATTCCATTCCCGGCGCGGCCTGTTCCAAGGGGCATACCGCGCTCATTGCCGGTCCCTCAAGGACTGCCGGAGGGCCTTGAGCTGGGCGGCCAGGTCGGAGAGCTCCATGGGTTTCTGGATGTAGCTATAGGCCCCCTTCCCCAGGGCCGACTGGATGGTTTCCCCATCCCCATAGGCCGAGAGCACGATCACGCCGCAGGGGTGGCCGCTGCCCCGGATCTGTTCCAAAACTTCGGTGCCGCTCATGCCCGGCATGCTGATGTCCAGCAGCACCATGTCCGGCGGATCGGCGTGAAACTGGTGCATGGCCCGCGCCCCGTCGTCCACCGTGTGGACCTCGTAGCCCTGCTGGGACAGAAAGGTTTGCATGAGGGTGCAGATCGCCGGCTCGTCATCCACCACCAGCACTTTCAAGCGTTGAGCATCCATACGTTTTCTTCTCCGGGTCTTGGCCGCAGGTAACCCCGGACCGCGGTCATGGCGCCCATCGGGGCACGGCCGGCCAGGCCGCCTCGACCGTCCCTGGGGCTTTCCGTCTGGTGCAGATATCGGCGTCCTAGGCGGATTCTTTAGGCTTTTCCCCACGTCGACGGTGCTGGGTATAAGGATGCGGCAGGGGGCAGGGTGATCGGCACATGGTATGCCCGGCGGCTTTTCCGGGGGTCATCCAGCGGTGCTGACGCCCACTAGCACTCAAGCCAGATTATGGATTATGTTTTCTCAGGTCGAGGTGCCGCCGATCCTAAAACGGCAGGCCTCCGGCTGGGAATTCAGCCCCTCCCGGGCGGGCAGACGGGGGCGCCGGCGGTCGCGGCGCGCGGGGTGCGGGAGCAGATCCGCTTTTTTTCGCCCGGGGGCTAAAGTTTTCCTGGAGGCGGTCGATAATCAGAACCAACGGCGCCGTTACACCCGGACCCCTTGGGGGGGTCCAAACCAACCCGAAACCCGGCAGAAGGCCGGCGAACGTATCCAGAAAGGAACGTGCACCATGGCAACGAGCAGCATTTCTTTGACCTCCGGCATGCGGCAGAACCTTTTCAGCCTGCAGCAGACACAGAAAGCGATGGAGACCACCCAGACTCGCCTGAGCACCGGCAAGAAAGTCAATTCTGCGCTGGATGACCCCATCAATTTTTTTGCGGCCCAGACCCATACCCAGCGGGCCGGCGATCTGTCCATGCGCAAGGATGAAATGGGCGAAGCCATCCAGACCATCAAGGCTGCCAACAACGGGATCGAGTCGGTCACGGACATGATCGCTTCGGCCAAGTCCCTGGCGCAGTCGGCCCTGGCCACCTCGGATGTGTCCGATCGTGCGGCCCTTGCGGCGCAGTTCAACGAGGTGATGGGGCAGATCAAAACGGTGGTGGCCGATTCCGGCTACAAGGGTGTCAACCTGCTAAACGACACCGAGACCCTGACGGTGACCTTCGACGAATCAGGGGATTCGACCCTCGCTGTCAACGGTCAGGACGGTCACGGCGGCTTGGAAAGTACCACCGCCACCGCTGACTGGGCCACTCTGGCCAATGTCACCACGGACATCGAAACTCTGGATACAGCCCGCGATGCCCTGCGGGTGTCGGCCAAGCAGCTGTCCAACCAGTTGAGCACCATTACCACACGCCAGGACTTCACCACCAAGATGATCAACACCCTGGAAGACGGTGCCGCCAACCTGGTGAATGCCGACACCAACGAGGAAGGGGCCAACATGCTGATGCTCCAGACGCGTCAGTCCTTGGGGACCACCTCGCTGAGCCTGGCTTCGCAATCCGCGCAGGCCGTGCTGAACCTGTTCTAAGCCAGCGGATGACCGTGACACCAGAACGGTGAAACCCATCCCGGGAGGGGGAGCAATCCCCCTCCCTTTTTTTATTGGCGNNGGCTGTGGATAAACTGCGCCCCAGGTGAGCCTGCCGCGATCCCCGGCCGGAAGGTTCCCGCCTGCAATACGCCTAAAGTGAATCCACCCGGTTTCCGATAATACACGGGAGACGAGAGGGGTGTGCCTGTCCCCAAGTGGACGCATCCAATGGCCCGACCGGCGAGAAGCGCCGGCCGTAACCTCCAGAAAAAGAGGGCACAAACCATGATCACCTCGAAAATTGCCGCCAACCAGACGTTTGCCCAGATCGTGCGGCCCCAGCGGCCGGAGGCGGGGGAAGCCGCCGGCGAGGGTTCGGGCGACCAGGTCCGCACCACGCGCGGGGAAATGATCGACGGCATCAAAACCGACCTCAGCCCCTTTGGCGCAAACCGCTGGCAGAATTTCAACGCCGAGTTCAATGCGGTGGTGCGCAGCATCCGCATCGCCGACCAGGCCATGGGGGAAATCGAGAGCCATCTCGAACAGATGGCCGACGAGGTGGCCACGTACGTCAAGCGGTATCCTCCCTACCAGTCCCCCCCCTACCCCCGGGAAAGCGCCGAGCGGGCAGAGTTGCTCAACAACTTTGCGGGCTTGCGCAAGCTGGCCGACCGCTTGAGCGTGGCCCCCGACGCGCACGCCCGCCAGATCATCGGCGCCCAGGGCGAGGCCTCCGGCGAGAGCGACTGGCAGGTGCGCGTGGGGGGCAAGGACCTGGGGGTCACCATTCACCGCCAGCCGGTGCATTCGGGCAAAGAGGGGCTGGATCTTCCGGAGCTGGCGGAATCCGCGGACGACCGGGAGATAGCCGCCCTGGGAAAGGTGCTGGACCAGGCCTTGACCACGGTGCGCAGCCGCCGGGCGGAGTTGGCCGACGACGCGGTGAACGCCATCCGGGAAGCCGAAAAGAATCTGTGACCGCCATCTGCCGGCGCATGGGAGGGGACGGGCGCCTGGGGCGCGGTTTGACAAGCCTGGCCGCGGCCTCCTATAACGCCTTTGTCGACCGGGCGTCATGCTCCAGCGCCCACCCATTAACGCCTTGCCTGCAGGGGAGATGCCCATGGCCCTCAAACTGACGCTCAAACCCGGGGAACGCATGATCATCGGCGGCGCGGTGATCCGCAACGGTGATGCCAAGATCGAGATTTTCGTGGAGAACAAGGTCCCCCTGCTGCGCGAGAAGGACATCATGGGGGAGGCGCAGGCCGACAGTGTGGTCAAGAAAATCTACTTCACCATCCAGTTGATGTACATCGACCCGGAAAATCTGGTGAATCATCACAATGCCTATTGGAATCTCATGCGCAGCCTGGTGCAGGCCGCGCCCAGCACCCTGGGGCTGGTGGACCAGATCAGCGAGCAGATCCTCGCCGCCCGCTACTACCAGGCCCTGAAGCTGGCCCAGAAGCTGATCGCCTACGAACAGGAGATGATCCGCCGTGTATAGCAACGCCGTGAATGCCTACCAGAAGGTTGTCAAGGCCACGAATTCCGGCCGGGAAACGGAAGCGCGCGTGCTCAGCGAAGCCGCCCTGCGCCTGAAAAGATGCCAGGAGAGCTGGGAGAGCCCCGGCCTGGAGGGCCGGCTGGACGAGGCCCTGAAGTACAACCAGAAGATCTGGAGCCTGTTCCAGGGGGAATTGGCCCGTGCGGACAACCCGCTGCCCCAGAAACTGCGCGTGGATATCCTGCGCCTGGCGGCCTTCATCGACAAGCGCATTTTCGAGATCATGGCCTTCCCGGCCCCGGAAAAGCTTTCCATCATCATCAACATCAATCAGAACCTGGCGGCCGGGCTGCGGGGCAGTCCAGGCTGAGGCGCTGAACGACTGGATTTGGGATTGGATGTCGCCGGGATCCTTGAGACCATCCCAGCGGCCGCTGTCCGGGGGAGGAGAATGCGCCGCACGCTCGCAGACAGACTGACAAAAGAGATCGCGGCCTTCGGCCGGGCGGAGGATATGTTTCCCGGCGGAATGCCGCTGGATGATTTCGTTTGGGTGCCCTTCAGGGAGGCCGGATCTTTGGCCCGCATCAACGGGTCGTTCGGCGCGGGGTGCCATCTCGTTCTGACCCGCGATCTCTTGCACCGCCTGAAGACCGACCGGGCCTTGCATCTCCTGGTCAACCATTTCGGGTCCAAGGCGGTGATCGAGGAAGCCACCGTCCTGATCGCCTCCATGACCGGTCAGTTGTCGCTGAGCATCGGCCACGAGAATTCCCTGGTCGCCTTCGGTCGCCAGTGCCGGGGTCAGTTCGATGTACGGCTGTGGCGCGACGCGCGGCTGCTGGTGGGGGATGCGACCACCTGCAACGGCGCGCGGATTGTGGTGGATGATGCGCTGGTGGCCATCGGGTGCGACGGTCTGCTGTCCGACGAGATCCTGATCCAATCCTCCGACCAGCACGGTATCGTCGACCTGGCCCGGAACAGGATCATTAACAACACCCCCAACCGCACCGTCATCCAAAGGCATGTCTGGATCGGTCGACGCGCGGTTCTGATGCCCAATATCCGCATCGGCGCCGGCTCGGTGATCGGCGCCTGTGCCCTCGTCACCAAGGACATTCCCGCCAAGGTCATCGCCGCCGGGGCTCCGGCGGTCGTGCTGAAATCCGGACACACCTGGTCTCGCTGGCCAGACCGCTACGATCCCATGACGCAGGCATTCATCCGGGATCACCTCCAGGCCGCGCCACCCCTTGACCTGCCGTCCGAAACCCTTGCGGAAGCGGCGGTTTCCACACATGCCGACTGAGGGCCCGCCCGCTTTTCGACCCTAGAATCCATCCCCAAAAAAGTCATTGGGCGCCGGCTCGGCGTTGCCGCCGTCTTCCACGTCCTCGGCATGCAGTCGTATGCCTGGGGAGTGAAAATCGGCTGGGCCTTGCCTTGCGATTCGATCCTTGTTTATCCACGGGCGGCTAAGCGGATACCGCTGCCGCCTCCCGGTGGCCCATGGCCACCCCCAGCGGCGCATTGCCCGACGTCGCCGTGACGTCGTTCCGGGTTCCGAGCCTTTCGGCGGCCTGCCGGATGCCGGCGGCGTATCCGCTTTGACCGGCGCCGACCAGGGCCTCGGCGAGCTCCTGGAAGGCATGCGCCAGGGCCGGCCACAAGGGACAACTCCGCAAGGACCGGAGCGTGCGCATCCCCGCCGATGGACGACCGCCGCAGATCTCGGCGCACCCTTGGAGGAAAACCGCAGGGTAATACCGCGGGTGGGCCGCCGTCAGCCGGGCGAAGGCCCTGGCGGCCTCGCGGGCGTGGCCGGTGAGCAACCGGCAGCGGGCCAGGTTGAAGACGGCCTCTTTCATCTCCGGCGCCGCCGCGACCGCCCGGGCGGCCGTATCGGCGGCCTCCGCATAGTGCCCGGCGTTCGCCAGAAGGGCGGAGAGATTGACCAGCGCCTTGGCATTTCCCGGTTCGCGCTTCAAGAGGCGCCGCCACAAGTCGATGGCCTCTTCGTATCTCCCCAGCACGCCGGCCTGCACGGCCAGCTCCCTCAAGGCCACCGGGTTCTCCCCGAGGTCGGACAATTTGCGCTGGCCGATGGCGTAATAGAGATCGCCCTTGCGATCGGCCCGCACCGCGTCCAGCTTGCCGTAATGATGGACCGGCACGGAGCAGGGCACGACGGCATACCCCGCCCGCGCCAGGGCGGGATCCACCAACTCGTGCACGGGGTACTCGAAGCGGATGGCGGGGGCGTTGGGGAAGAGGCGCACTTTTTCACTGGGGAACCACCCGGCGCCGGCCTCCTCGGTGTAACGGCCGTCGTTGGCCTGCCAGTCCACGGAGTTGCACTGCAGGGTGTAGTTGCGCGTCGTTATGGCAAAGGCCGTTCGGCGGTCCGGGGCGCCCGCGATGGCGTCGCGGATCCTGGCATGATCCTGGGTCGCGACGACCTCGTCGGCATCGAGCACCAGGATCCATTCTCCCCGGGCATTGGCGAGAGCGACATTGCGCGCGGCCGCGAAATCGTCGTTCCATTGGTAATCGAACAGGCGGGCGCCGAAGACTTCCGCAATGCCGCGCGTGTGATCACTGGAACCCGTGTCCACCACCACCAGTTCATCCACCAGGGGCTTCAGGGCGCTCAGACAGCGCGGCAGGTTCGCCTGCTCATCGCGCACGATCATGCAAAGGGAGATGGACCCGGGCTTACCGGCGGCTACGGTGGCAGGGCCGACGTGGGCCCGCAGGCGCAGGGAAGATTCCAGCAATTGGGTGTCGCTGCCGAAATCGCGAATGACGGCCTCGATCGCCTCCAGGGCGCCGTGGTGGTCGTTCAGGTGGATCAGGGAGTCAATCAGCAAGTAACGTCCCTTGCGGAAGCGCGGGCGGCGGGCGGCAAGACCCCTGAACACCTCCAGGGCCCTGGCATACTGTCCGGCGGCGGCCACGGCCGTGTGATAGGCCGTGGCGGCATTCGCGGCCGTGGGTGAAAGGCGCAGGCCCTTTTCCAGGCAGGTAAGGGCCTCCTCCGGGCGGTCGTTTTCCCAGTGGACGACGCCCATGTTGGTCCAAGGCTCGCCCCAAGCGGGGTCAAGTTCGGCCGCCTTGCCGAAATTCCGCAGACCGGTTTCGGTCGCGCCCTGGCGGCAGGCCAGAACGCCGGCGAGATTCCATCCCCCCGCGCAGCCTGGATCCAGGGCGATGGCCTGCTCGGCGCGATGGCTCGCTGCGGGTGTGTCGCCGAGGGCCTCGCTCAGCCGGCCCATGAGGACCAACACCGCGGGCGGCGGGTCATGGCGTGTTTCCCAGGTCTGCAACAGCGTTGCGGCAACCATTTTGTCGCCGGCCGCCAGGACGACGTCCACGAGCAGGCCATGCAGCGGCCCGTGTTCCGGCGCCAGGGCCAGGGCCGTCTGAAGGGTCCGGTAGGCGGCGGCGAAGTCTTCGGTTTCGTATTGGGTTTGGGCCTGGTCGACCAGGGCGCGAATCTCCGCGGGGACTTCGGCGGGGGGCGGCGCCTGCCGGCGCCTGACGATTTCCTTCACTGCATGGGCATGGCGGTAGAATTCGAGAATCTTACGATTTTCCATTTGTTTGCGTTCGTGGTTGGTATGCTCCACGCTGCCGGGGGAGCGCAGGTACAGCCCCAGGAAACGGGGGATGTGCCGGAATGCGTGGGTTTGGGATATCCGCAGCCAGAATTCGTAATCTCCGGAAGTCACCAGGGAGGCATCGAAATCTCCGTACTCCGCGTGCACGCAACGGCGCCACATGGGCTGGGGGCCCATGAAGCATCCGTCCTGGAGGAGGCGTTGGCGGTCCCATTCCAGCCAGCGGTAGGCGCCGGCCGGGGTGCACGCATCGAAGGTTTCGTTTTCCCGGTCGGTGATAATGCAGTCGGCGTATACCAGGGCCACATCCGGGTTTTCATCCAGGGTGTGCGACATCACCGCGAAGGCGTCGGGCATGTGGCGGTCGTCCGCATTGGCATTGGTGACGTATTTGCCCCGGGCGGCGCGCACGCCCCGGTTCCATGCCGCGTATACCGTTTCGCGGACGTCGGTGCGGATGTAGCGGATATTGTCGAAGCGCGCCTGGAATTCCCGCACGACAGCGGCCTCGTTCTGCGGGGAGGCGCTATCGATCACAATGATTTCCATTTGGCGGGCGATGGTCTGGTTCTCCAAGTCCTCCAGGCAGCCCCGGATGAAGCGTTCCGCCTGGTACACGGACACGATGGCGGAGACGATGATGTCATGGGGAGGGCCCGGGTCTTGCCGATGGTCCGCCGCGGCGACCTGCGTTCGCGCCTGTCCGTTCAGCGCGGCCAAGGCGCGGCGCGCGCTTTCCGTGGCCGCCGGGTTGCCCGGAGAATTTTTCAGAACCCGCAGGTAAAAATCCAAGGCGTCGGTCACGCGGCCGAGTCGCGTGCATATCCCGCCAATGGCCAGAAGCGTTTCCACATCGTCGGGCTTCTGCTTCAAGGCCTCGAGGCGGTTTTTGAGATCCGTCCGCAGAAGCGATTCCTGCCGGCAGGCGGAACGGTCGTCGCCGGCAGGCGGAGGGGATTCCAACATGGCGCGCATCTGCAGGGCATCGCGGTTTTCCGGATCCAGTTGAAGCACCTGATCGCAGAAAAAGCGGGCATCCGCCATCTGTCCTTGATGGATGCAGACGCTCGCCAGGCCCAGGCGCACTTCGATATCTTCGGGATTTTCCGCGATGATTTCCTGGTAGAGGGCGACAGCCTGCTGGGTTTGCCCGGTGGCGAAACAGCAGAGGTCGGCCAGGTTCTTCTTGTAGACCAGGTGGCCGGGCTTCAGCGCGACCGCACGCCCATAGTCTTCGGCCGCACGAGGGAAATCCCCCAGGCGATAGTGGATGACGCCCATATTGTTATGGGCGTCGGCATTGTCGGGATCCAGCGCCAGCGCCTGGGCAAACAGTGCTTCCGCGCCGGTCAGATCATCGCGGGCGGCCAGCGCCTCCCCCCGCCGGACCAGTGTCTGGGATGCATCAAGGGCTTCGTGGCCCCTGGTGGCGCGGGCCTCCGCCTGGCGCAGCTTCTTCTCGACGTCAGCGAATACGTAACCCATTTGGGCCAAGGATTGGGGGCCGAGGCGCTGGAGATAGTCGAGGGCCAGGGCGATGGATTCGGGCTTGTGGAGATCCTGCTCCCATTTGTCCACATAGGCACTCACGGGGCGTTGATGGCGGTGCACGTTGAGGGGGTCGCCAAATCGTCCGGCCGGCGCTTTGCGGAAGCCGTAGTCCAGAAGGGTGGGGCTGTATGACAGATCGAGGCGGATACAGAGGCGCCGGACAACCTCTTCCGGCTGGAGGACCAGATTCTCGTAGTTCACGACAATGGCGTTTTCTTTCAACAGCTGCACCCCTTCGAGCAGCAGGCGGGGCGCCTCGTAGAGGTCCTGTCGCAGATGGGCATCGAGCCGCCCGACATCGTCCTGCAGCCAGGTCTTCAAAATGGATGCCAGGACGGAGATGGGGTTGCGCAGCAGGAAGATGAACCTGGCTTCCGGAAAGACCCGGAAAAGTTCGGGAATGATATGGTAATAGCGCGGAGTTTTGTCCAGGAAATAGCTTTTCCCGGAAATATCCAGCGCCCGGCCGTAGAGCACTGCCGCCTGGCTGCGCAGGGACTCGATGTATACTTCCTCGCCTTCCGGAAACTGGGAGAGAAAGTCCTCCAAGCCCTGGCGGGCCAGCGGGGCGCGGTAGTCGGCCTGGATGCCGGAACGCTTCAGCGCGTGGAGGGGGTGCAGCATGATCCAGGGCTCGGCGGTCGAATGCACATCCGTATGCCCGGCGATGATGCGCTGCAGCAGGGTGGACCCCGCCCGCGGCTGCGAAATGAGAAAAATCAGGTTCTGCCCGCGAAAACCTGCCTGGCACCCGGAAGGTCGTGGTATCCGCGTTCGGGAATCGGCGGTGGATTGAATATCGACCTGTTTGCCCACCTTCCGGGCCCATAGGCGGAACCCCGCCTCCGCCGCCTTGCGTTTGGAGGCGTCCAGGTCCATCAGCAGGGGACGGTTTTTCTGAAAGATGTAATCCAGTGAGCGGTGGTGACTGGCCCGCCTGGAACTCGACAGGCCGGTACCATGGTCCCGAATTTCCGACAGGGGTTCGTCATGGTAAACCGTCTGCATGGTTTTGGTCATGCGGATGCGCATATCGAAATCTTCATAAATCGTCAGATTGCGGTCATGGAAGCCGATGCTTTTCCAGGCGTGATAGTCCGCCAGCTCCATGCGGTAGAGGCTCATTTTGGGGTACAGCCGGCCGAAAGTCTGCATGAAGACCATCCCCTCGGGAGGTTTCTGGTCTTCGATCCAGACCTTGGTGCGCTCGCCGTCCACATCCATGTAATAGTTGTTGGAGTAAGCGATTTGGGCCCCGGGCCGGCGGCGCAGGGCGGCATACTCTTTTTCCAGCTTGGTCTCCAGAAAGCGGTCGTCGCCGTCCACATAGGTAACGAAGTCTCCCGTAACGGCGTTCAAGGCGTCGATGCGGCTTTGCGTCACACCGGTGTTGCGGGCATGGTAGATGCCGCGTACCAGTTTAGGGTAGCGCGTGACGTATTGGCGGATCACCTCTGGGGATCCATCCGTGGACGCGTCGTCGACGATGATGATTTCCCATGGGCGCAAGGTTTGAGCCAGAACACTCTCAATCGCTTCGGCGAGGTATTCTTCCTGGTTGTAAGAGGTGATGAAGACACTGATCTTGGGATGGGCGGGATCGTTCGACAGCCATTGATCCGCACGGCCCTCCGGCGCGGGTGGCATCGGCGCGGCCAGGGTGGCGGGCCGGTCGTAATCCTCAAGGGAGGTCAGGGGCACTCCGGCCTTCGCGGCGATGGTGCGCGTCTTCCGGCGGTTGTCGGCGTGGGGTTGTACCTTGTTGAGGAGTTGCGTCACGGTGTCAAGGATCCTCAGCCGGGACATGACGCTGAGGCGCCTGGTCAGCGGGATATTCTTTTTCAGGATCGCCAAGATGTCGGCGCGATGAATGTCGGCGGCCGCACTGTGAATGCCTCCTGCAGGAACGCGGTAGTCCACCGTGGCGACACTCGTATAGGCCGCCTTGAAACGTTCCGCGGCGCGGATTTTGAAATCCCAGTCAACGTACAGCCGAAGATTTTCGTCCATGAATCCGATCTGATCGAATACTTGCCGGTATTGGAGATGGTTGCGGAACAGGTCCCGACGGCGGGGGAACAGGGTTTTGGTAATCACCTGGTGGAAGATATCCCCGGAAGCGACCGCCGGGGCCTCGGGGTCATCCCATAGGTCGCGCACTTCGCCGCTGGCCTCGATCGTGCGGACATTCGAAAAGGCCAGGCGGCATGCCGGGTTCCGTCGCAACACCTGCCATTCCAGTTCCAGTTTGCGTGGGTTCCACCGGTCAGCGCCGTCGATCCAGGTGATCAAATCGCCACGGGCTCGTTGCATGCCGTAGTTGAGGTTGAGGGTCACTCCGATGTTGCGTGGGTGGCGATGCGCCTTGATGACTTCCGGGTAGCGACGGGCCAGCGATTCGATGATGGCCCAGGAATCATCCGAGGAGCAGTCGTCATAGACCGCGATGGTTGCGGGCCGCAGGGTTTGGCCGAGGACGCTTTCGATGCATTCGCGGATATTTTCCTGGAAATTGTAACTATAGATCAACGCCGTTATGTCCGGTGTAGGCTCCACGTGGTCCAGTATTGGCGTCGCCGGTGCGGGGTCCTGCGGGTACGGGTTGTCGTGCTGAGAGCTGTTGGGTGCAACCATTGGGCATTCCTCATTGCCGGATCTGGACCAGCCGCGATGGGGACTTGTCCAGATCCGGCAGGGTGGGTCGGGTAACGAAGGCCGGGTTGATAGACGGCTTGGGTCGTCGCACATGGCGCCCTTCCGGCCGTTAGATGTCAGCGCACATGCGGGGCAACCCGCCGGCGGGCGCCTCTATCGGGAATTCCGCCTTTACTTTGACTCCCATGCCGATTTGAGAATTGATCTCGATCTTCCCCCCATGCTGCCGCACGATCCCCAGGGCCGTGGAAAGGCCCAAGCCCAGGTTGCGACGCGGGTTGCGGGAAGTGAAGAACGGCGTGAACACGGCACCTGCGGCCACGCCCGGCGGCAGCCCAGGGCCATTGTCCTTCACGATCAGTGTCAGGCTGGGCGGAGGGCTTACGGACCCGCCCGGCTGAGCGGCCATCTTCTCCAGGCGCACCTCCACCTGCCCACCGTCTTCGCACGCCTCGGCGGCATTCATGAAGAGTTCCAGGAGGAGCCGCCGGAGCATCCTGGCATCCCCATGGACCGTGGCCGGGAAATCCGGCGTCTCCAGGGTGAAGCGCAGCCCGCTGAAGCAGCCGCTGAAAGCCTGGGCGGTCTCCCGCACCAGGACATCCAGCCGGCATGTCTCCCGGTGCATGCGGCGCATGCCGGCGTATTCCAGCATCCGGCGGAGAATCCGGCGACCCCGCTCCACCCCCGCAAGCGCCTGGTCGGCATGGTTCCCCCCCCGACCTGTCGGTCGGGAGGCGGTCTCGGTGGCCCGCAGGTGCGGGCGCATGGCGTCCAGGGTTTCCCCCAGGCGCAAGGCCATGCCGGCGCTCACCAGGCGCAGGATCGCCTGGGTGTCGGGGACGCCCGCATAGGGCAGAACGCTCACGCGCAGCATGTCGTTGGGAATGATGCAGCGGCCGATCTCGTCGTTGGACAGGTCGATGGGATAGGCCGTGCCCTTGCGATGCGTGGGGCGGTGGAACACGTCCACCAGGATGCGCAGGAGCAGGGCCCCGTTGGCGATCCCGTTTTCCACGGCCTCGAATCCCTCGGACAACTGCGTCAGGTGGGCGCATTTCAGGCGCAGCAGGGCGATATGCCCCGCGATGCCCATGAAGAGATTGTTGAAATGGTAGGCCAGTCCTTCGGCCATGACGAACAGCGGGCCCTTGTGGGCGGGCTCCATGCGGTCCAGGGTCTCGATGATGCGGCTCGCGGGCCCGCACGCCGGCTGCGGGCTCGGCCCGGCGTCCACGAGGCGCAGCGCACCGTTGGCGGGCCCGCGGTTGCCCGCTGCGACCAGCTGGCCGGCACGGGAGGGTTCACCGGCGGATTCGGCCGCCGGGAGGAGGCAGGCCCCGTCGGCAGGCGCGACACTCAGGAGACGCTGCAAAACGACCTCGCGGTTTTCGCGACCGTTCAGGATATTGTGCCATTGCTGGGCGGACAGGTTCATCAGTGCCATGCCTTTCCATTGGCGGCCGTGCCACTTGGCCGGATGTCTGCGCACAGCCTCAAAGCAATAATGATGCCATTGTTTGGGTTGGATCGTTATGGGGCGGGAAGGCCATCGGCAGGCGGCGGGGCGTCAGGATCGCGGCGCTAACGGCCCGATCCGTCAAACAATTGACAGGTCGGGGCAAGGCCGGGCGAGGCTCGGGCGGAGGGATGTTCCGGTTTCCGCCGGCAGTTCCTGCCTCCCCCCTGGGCAGCTCAAGCCGTGGGACGTGGCGGGCGATAACAGGCTGTGGATACCCTGGGCCCAAGGCAGCGAGGCCGGGCGCCGTCCGATGCCAACCGCAACACCCTCCCGCCATGGTGGAGGACAAATCCTGGAACGGAATATGCAGGGAAGCTTGCGAACCATCTTGGCGCAGACCGGCAGCGGGTCGATATGATGCCGCGACTGGAAGCCATCCGTCAGACCATCGGCCGGGACCTGCGCATCGATCCCATGAGATTGAACTCCATGCCCCTGGAGGATGTGGAGCTCAGCGACGAGGCCCGGGAGGCTTTGTTCGACGATCTGGCCGCCGCTGTGCGCTCCGGGGACCAGGCCGCGGCGCCCAGCGGATTGGCCTGTGAAATCGGGCTCCCCTGCACGGGCTTCTGGGTGGACGGCACACGCGACCTGGTGATTCACGTTTGGAACAACGCCTTCGCGAGGACCTTCGTCATACCGTCCCAGCGCTGGAGCGTGCGTTCCGAAGCAACCCGGCATTGATGCGAGGTTCCTGATGAAAAACGCTGGAAACCCGGCACCGTGTGCCGACTGGGGCGCGATGTGGGCCGAGCTGTTGCGGCAGCTCCCCGAGGGTGTCGCCTTGTTGGAGGACGGGCATATCCGGGAGGCCAACCCGGCGCTGCTGCAAATGGGAGGGTACGCCCTCGATGAGCTTGAGGGGCGCAGCCTGGATTGCCTGCTGGAGGCCGACCCCGACCCGGACAGCGGCAAGGATGCCGAGCTCCTGCTGTCTCATGGGGCCCAGGCCGATCCGCGCACGGCGGTGTGCCTGCGCACCAGGAGCGGCCAATTGAGGCCGGTCCAGGTATTGCCGGAGTTCGGCCAGGGACGCGGCCGGGGATGGCAGCCGGTCGTCGTGCGGGATCTCACGGAACGGCAGGCCATGGCACGGGAACGTCTCAAGACCCGCCAACTGGCCTCCCTGGCGGCGCTTTCCGGAGGCATTGCCCACGATTACAACAATCTGTTGACCGCCATTATGGGCAACATCTCCCTGGCCATGACCTACCTGGACCCGGGGGATCACCTCCACGCCCTCCTGAACCAGGCCCAGGAGGCTTCCCTCATCGCCAAGGAACTCACCAACCGCCTGATCACTTTCTCCCGTGGCGGGGCGCCCGCCAAAAAGATCGTCCGCCTGGCCCCGCTCATTGAAGGCGCCGTGGAGTTCGCCTTGAGCGGGTCCAGCGTCACGGTGGATTTCAGCATTCCGGACGACGCCTGGTGCGTGGCCGTGGATCACGCCCAGATGACCCAGGCGCTGCACCACCTGGTGATCAATGCCCGGGAATCCATGCCCGATGGGGGGCTGATCCAGGTGGAGGTGACCAATGTCGAGGTCCCGCCCTCGGCCCGGGCTCCCGAGGGCGCGGCCAGCGTGCGCATCGACATCCGCGACGAGGGGCAGGGCATTCCCCCTGACCTCCAGGAGCGCATCTTCGACCCCTATTTTTCCACCAAGACCAAGGGCGACCAGAAAGGTCTGGGATTGGGGCTCTCCATCGCCGAATCCATCGTCAAGCGTCACGGCGGCAGCCTCCGCGTGGTCTCCCGGGTGGGCCAGGGGTCCTGCTTCACCATCGACCTGCCGGCCGCCCGGGGGGAGGCGGACCCGCCGGGGGCCACGCGGCCCTCGGCCGCGCCGGCCATGGTTCCACGATCGGCAACGGTACTGGTGATGGATGACGAATCCATGATCCGGGAGTTGGCCATCAATCTGCTCCAGCGCCTGGGCTATGCCGCCGAGGCCGCCCGGGACGGCGAGGAAGCCTTGGCGCTCTATGCCAAGGCCCTGAAAGGCGGGCACCGGTACGATGCCGTCATTCTGGATCTCACCGTGCGCGGCGGTATGGGGGGCAAGGAGACCATCCGCGGGCTGCAGGCCATGGACCCCCAGGTGCGGGCGATTGTCTCCAGCGGCTACGCGGATGATCCCGGCGTTACCAGTTACCGCGATTACGGGTTCTGTGGCGCGGTGGCCAAGCCTTACCGGATCCACGAATTGGCTCAAAAACTGGCGGAAGTCATCCGCTGAGCATTGCCGGAGGGGGCGACGCCGCTCCTGCGCGGGCGGTCGGCTCGGCGAGTCCGGGGCGGTTGGCCGCCGCCACTCCCGTATGGACAAGTCGACGGAATTTGCGTAAGGAATTCACAGGCGAGCTGACCGGCAGCTCCCCGGCAGCGGGCCGCCTGGCCGGGTGCCGCTCGCCATCCGCCGGACGCGAAGCGGTCCGGCCCGCGGCCGGAAAAATCGGTCCGGGGCGTTTGTCCGCGGGCGGTCCCGCCTCGCGGACCTTGGACGCATCTTCAGCCAGGAGGTGGTGTCATGGACGGTCTGGATGTCATCATCGTCGACGATGATCCTGCGGTGGGTCACCTGCTGGGGGAGATCGTTTCCGCATTCTATACCTGGGGCCGGGTGAGGGTCTTCAACAACCCGGACGAGGCGCTGCTCTACTGCCTCAGCAGCCCTTACGGGGCCGCCGTGTTCGTGGTGGATGTCTTTCTGGGAGGCAAGAACGGCTTTTCCTTCCTCGACAGCCTCGAAGCCAAGTTCCCCCGCATCCACCAGGATGCCGTCATGATCACCGGACATGCCAGCGAAGACGTGGTGAACATGTGCATGGCCTCGGAGGTCTGCTGCCTTCTGGAGAAGCCGGTGCGCCCTTTCGCCCTCCAGTTCGCCGTGCGGAGCATTACCGAGAAGTACCTGCGGTTTGCCAAGCGTCTCCTGGAGGATCGGGAATTCGCCGCCCGCATTGCCCGGCTCGAAATCTGCGGCAATTAGCCGGCTGCGGGCCTGCCGGTCCTGTCCGCCGGTAGCGGTCTCGCCCGTGCCGATGCCGGGCGGATTCCGCCTGTGGAGGGAGAATGAGGCTTGTGGCGGCACGTCGACGCAAGCCCTGGTGAACGGTTCCGACCCTCAGCAGGCTGTGGATAAA
>DJGG01000114.1 GCA_002432195.1 Desulfobacteraceae bacterium UBA5852 | reverse complement strand
GCCCAGGCTTAGGTTTTGCGGTATCCCAACGCCCCAAACAAAGGAGCCGCCCCATGGACCGTGACCAGCTCACCGCCACCGCCGCCGCCCTGGTGGCCCCCGGCAAGGGCATCCTCGCCGCCGACGAGAGTTCCCCCACGATCGCCAAGCGCTTCGCCGGCATCCAGGTGGAGTCCACCGCCGATACCCGCCGCGCTTACCGGGAGCTGCTCTTCACCGCCCGGGAGATCGAGGCCCACATCTCCGGGGTGATCCTCTTCGAGGAAACCCTGCGCCAGGCCTCCGCCGCCGGCCGGCCCTTCCCGCAGCTCCTGGCCGACCGCGGCATCATCCCCGGCATCAAGGTGGACAAGGGGGCCAAGGCCCTGGCCGGATTTCCCGGCGAGAAGATCACCGAGGGCCTGGACGGGCTGCGGGAGCGTCTGGCGGATTACGCCGGCCTGGGGGCCCGTTTCGCCAAATGGCGGGCCGTGATCGTGATCGGCGACCACATCCCCACCCCCGGCTCCCTCGCCGCCAATGCCCACGCCCTGGCGCGCTATGCCGCGCTCTGCCAGGAGGCGGGGCTCGTGCCCATCGTGGAGCCCGAGGTGCTCATGGACGGTGAGCACACCATCGAGCGCTGCGCGAGGGTCACCGAACAGACCCTGGCCGCCGTGTTCGCGGAGCTCGCCCACCAGCGGGTGCTGCTGGAAGGCATGCTGCTGAAGCCCAACATGGTCATCCCCGGTCTGGGTTGCCCCCAGCAGGCCGACCCGGTGGAAGTCGCCCGGCGCACCGTGGCCAGCTTCCGGCGCGTGGTGCCGGCGGCCGTCCCCGGCATCGTTTTCCTCTCGGGGGGCCAGAGTTCCCAGGTGGCCACGGCCAACCTGAACGCCATGAACGCCCTGGGCGCCCATCCCTGGGAATTGAGCTTCTCTTACGGCCGCGCCCTCCAGGAGGACACGCTCAAGGCCTGGGCCGGCCAGGCCGCCAATGTGAGCCGGGCCCAGGAAATTTTCCGCCGCCGGGCGTACTGCAACGGCGAGGCGCGCTACGGCCGGTATGCGCCCGCCATGGAAAACCCCCGCTGAAGGCAGGCTCCCCCGCGGCCAGGAGGACCCCATGGTCACCGCCGAGGATATCCTCGAAGAGAAGGGGGACCGCATGCTCTGCGTGCCCCCCGACACCATCCTTCACGACGCCATCCTGATGATGCTCAACCACAACGTGGGGTCGGTGCTGGTGGAGGACAACGGGCGCATGCTGGGCATCTGGTCCGAACGCGATCTCCTGCGCCACTCCATCCAGGCCGGCTTCCGGCCCGCGGAGGCCCGCATCCGGGACTACATGGTCAGCCCTGTCACCAGCGTGCCCCACAGCGACACCCTCTTCAACCTCATGGACAAGTTCCTGGGACTGCGCATCCGCCACCTGCTCGTGGAAAAGGAGGGGCGCCCCATCGGCCTGCTGTCCGCGGGGGATGTCATGAAGGCCACCCTGGAGCTGAAAAACCGGGAGCTCAAGGCCTTGAACGCCATGGTGAGCTGGGACTACTACGAGGACTGGCGCTGGAAGCCGCGCCCTTAGCGGGCGGTTTTGACCGTTTCATGGGGTCGGGGCCCCTCGTCCGCCCACGCGCGCGGAACATCCCCCGGGCCGTCCGGGACGCACAATTTCCGCCTGAAGCGAAAAGCGTCCGCCACCGCTCTATCTCCCCTCCGGGGCTGCCTCCCGGTCCCGGGTCAGGCTCCCCAGCCAGGCCTTCAGCACGGCGTGCACCAGGGTTCCCAGGGGAATGGCGAAAAAGAGCCCCACCATGCCCCACAGCCCGCCGAACACCAGCACGGCCACGATCACCGCGATGGGGTGCAGGTTCACCACCCGGGACAGCAGGAGGGGGGCCAGCAGGTTGCCGTCGAACAGCTGGATCACCCCGTAGGCCGCCACGGCATAGACGAAGTCGGCCGACAGGCCGTGCTGGAAGAAGGCGATGAGGGCTACCGGGAAGGCCACCACGGTCACCCCGATGTAGGGCACCAGCACCGAGAGCCCCGTGATCAGCGATACGATGATGGTGAAGCGCAGCCCCATGAACTTGTAAACCACGTAGGTGAGCACGCTGATGATGAGGATTTCCAGCATCTTGCCCTGGACGTAGTTGGCGATCTGCTGGTTGACCTCCGCCCAGACCTGCCGCGCCAGGCCCCGGTTTTCCGGCAGGTAGCTCTTGACCCAGTCCAGGATGGCCCGTTTGTCCTTGAGGAAGAAAAAGACCATCAGCGGCACCAGCACCAGGTAGACCACGGCCATGATGAGGCCCTTGACCGAGGCCACGGAAAAGCTGAGCAGCTTCTGGGCCAGGCGGGTGGTCTGGTCGCTCAGGGATTCGGTGATCTGGCGCACCTGGAGCTCGGTGATGTAGTTGGGGTAGCGGTCGGGGAGCTGCAGCAGGAGGGCCTGCCCCTTGGCCAGCATGGCCGGCAGGTCCTGGATGAACTGCCCCACCTGGCGCGTGAGCAGGGGCAGGACCACCACCAGGAGGGCCAGCAGGGCGATCATGAAAAGGATAAAGACCAGCAGGACGGACGCCTGACGCGGCAGGCGGCGACGCTCCAGCCCGGCGACGACCCCTTCCAGCAGGTAGGCCACGATGATGGCCGCCAGCACCGGGGCCAGCATGCGCCCCAGCCAGACCACCATGCCGAAGCCCAGGAGCAGCAGGAACCCCAGGATCAGGATCTGGGGGTTGGAGAGGTAACGGTTGATCCAGGAGCGGATGAGATCGTTCATAGGACCTGCGCTGTTCGGGTACCGGAATTGCGGACGCCCACATAGTGGACGGACCCCGCATAAGCTGTTGATTTAATAACAACGCGGAGAGGCTGTCAAAGGAAAAAACCTGGTCCCCGGAGGGCGCAACGCGAGAGGTCACCAGGTTACGCGCGGGCCGGCCAGGTCGCGTGCGTCCGGCAGGAAGGCGTCGACGCCCGGCGCCTGCTCGCAATCGTCAACCAGGACCGGCTGGACCGGCCTGGTGGCCAATGCCGGCTTGCAGCAGGATGCGCCCTTCGATCAGATGACCCTCCGGCAATGGAAACGCGTCATCGACGGGGGAATGACGCTTTATCCGGGATTTGCCACGGGCGGTTGAATTTCTGGCGGGCATTGCGCCCGCTTCGCATCCATCGGATTGTTCCCGGCACCGGATTGCCGTGGGCGGGATAGAGGATTAGGTTTCAAGCAGCTTTCAGCGCTCACCCACTTGGGTGCTGTCCGGACGAGATCCCGCGGGAGAATCCTCACCGTCCATTTAAATAAGGAACGGCAGCGCCGTCCATCGCGAGGGGCGTCATGTTTGGAAATGGGAGTTCAGCCGCCATCGTTTCTGCGGTCCTACTGGTGTGGAGCGCGGTCGCCGACGCCGCCGATTTCAAGTGCCCCCCCACCCGATCCGATTCCCTGGGGCCGTTCTACCAACCCGAGGCCCCGGTGCGCGATGCGGTGGGCTCCGGCTTCGAGCTGACGGGCCGCGTCAGGAGTGCCGCGACCTGCGTGCCCCTCCCCGGCGCCCGGATCGAAGTCTGGCTGGCCGGCCCCGAGGGACGCTACGATGATGCCTATCGGGCGACCCTCTTTGCGGATTCATCCGGCGCCTACCGATTCCAAAGCGACTTTCCCCCGGATTACGGATCCCGCCCCGCGCACATCCACCTGCGCGTCACGGCCCAAGGCCACGCAACGCTGGTCACGCAGTTCNNACCCGCAAAAGGGTGCGCAAAGCGGCATCTTCGACCTGGTCCTCGGGCCCGAATGAGCGGGGGCACGTGGGGATTCCCGCCACCATTGCATGGGCAAGCCAATGCAACCACGCAGAGGATGCCGCCTGCCCCTCGCCTTCCACTACCTCCCGATGGAAAAGAAGATGCTATTCCCCGTGACCGGGTCGACGAACCGGAACATCAAATGGCCTTGCTCGCGGTAATAGTGCCCATGCCTGTGGAAATCCGGATGGTGTTTGGCGTACCGGTCCCATTGGTCCCAGGAGCTCCAGTGGCCGTGATAGTCGTACCGGCGCCCGCGATATTCGTAGCGCTCGTAGTGGCGGTTCCTGTCGTAGGGGCGGTCCCGGTATCCGTGATGCTTGTCGTAATCCCGCTGGTGTCCGCGGCGGTCGTCCCGGTCCTTGTAATCGCGCGCCCCGTGGTCATCATGCCGGTCCTTGTCGCCCTGGCGCCCGTGGTTGTACTCCGATTTGCCCCGGCGCCCTTTTCCGGACTCGTCCTTCCTGTCGTCCGCGATCGAAGCGCCGGAGAAAAGAAAGATTGCCGCCAGTGCGAGGGTGACCATGCCGAGCTTTTTCATTTTGCTCCTCCTTATGGCCTGCCACATTCAGTTCCTGGACAGATACCGGTGCGCGCTGCCGGAGATCAGGAGAAAAGAGACCCATTCCGGGCTCGTGATACCTAAGTCGCACCTGACCCCTGGAAAGTCTACATCAAAACGGGCGCCGCGCGGCCCAAATTGCCGTGGGTTTCAGCCTGGCCACCCAAGGGCACTGCCGCAAAACGCCGCAGGGTCCATCTGGCGGCCGACCAATGCCAGCAGCTCCGGCGGCGGAGGGCCGGTTTCCAGCGCCCGGGAGGCGCTTTCGCCGGGCAGGGCCAGCTCCAGGCGCAGGGCGTGGAGGGCCAGGCGCCGGAAGCCATAGCGGCGCTCCAGCGCCGCGGCCCAGGCCGCCGGCCCGTAGCGCCGGTCGCCGGCCAGGAGGTGGCCGGCCAGGCAGGCGTGGCGCCGGATCTGGTGCTTGCGCCCGGTTTCGGGCCGGCAGGCCGCCAGGGTGAAGCCGTTGCCTTGCGCCAGCACCCGGTAGCGGGTGACGGCGTCCTGGCGCGGTCCCGGTCCGGCAGGGTGGCGGCGGCCTCCCGCGCCGGGGGCCAGGGGGAATTCCCACAACCCTACCGTTGCCGGAGTCGCCAGGATCCCGTGGAGCACCGCCAGGTAGGTCTTCCCCACCCGGCGCTCGGCAAAGGCCGCCATGAGGTCCCGCACCGTCGCGGGTGCCAGGGCCACGAGCACCAGGCCGCTGGTCTCCCGGTCCAGACGGTGCACCGGCTGGATCGGAGCGCCCGGCCGGTAGGCGCAGCGCTGCGCCAGATCCGGCTCGGCCGCCAGATGCCGCTTCAAGCAGGCCACCAGGTCCCCTCCGGGGTCGTTGTGGACGCTCATGCCCGCCGGCTTGTCCACGGCGATCCACCCCGGCCCGGCGGCCGCCACCGCCAGGGGTGACCCCAGGCCCCTGTCGGGAGGTCCTGGGCCCGCCCCTCTTGATTTCGCGTCTGGAAACACGTATCCCTCTCCCTTCTTCGAACTCCCTGCGGCCCAAAGGACCCGCCATGCCCCTGCTGGATTATTCCACCTACCGCCCCCCGCCCCTGCTGGCCAACGGCCACCTGCAGACGGTGCTCCCCTGGCTCCTGCGGCGCGTGCCGGGGGTGGATTACCGCAGGGAGCGCATCCCCACTCCGGACGGCGACTTCCTGGACCTCGACTGGTCGCCGGCGGGCGGCCGGCGCCTGGTGGTGGTCTGCCACGGCCTGGAGGGCAGTTCCCAGGCGGCCTACGTCCGGGGCATGGTCCGGGCCTTCAACCGCCGCGGCTGGGACGGCGTGGTGCTCAATTTCCGCGGCTGCAGCGGGGAGCCCAACCGGCGCCTGCGCTCCTATCACAGCGGGGCCACCGAGGACCTGGCCGCGGTGCTGGACCATGTGGGGCAAACCCGGGCCTACCGCCATCTGGCCCTGGTGGGCTTCAGCCTGGGGGGCAACCTGGTGCTCAAGTACCTGGGGGAACGCGGGGAGGACCTGCCGCCGGCCCTGGGGCCCTGCGCCGCCGTCTCGGTGCCCTGCGACCTGGCCGGCAGCTCCCGGCGCATGGCCCGGCCCGAAAACCGCATCTACATGCTGCGCTTCATGCGCACCCTCTGCCGCAAGGCCGCCCACAAGGCCCGCTGCTTCCCCGGCACGCTCTCCCCGGGCGATTTCCGGGGCCTGCGCACCTTCCAGGACTTCGACGACCGCTACACGGCCCCGGCCCACGGCTTCCGGGATGCCGCCCACTACTGGGCCGCCTGCAGCAGCCGGCGCTTCCTGGCGGGCATCCGAGTGCCGACCCTCCTGATCAACGCCCGCAACGATCCCTTCCTCTCCGCCGGATGCTACCCCGCGGCCGAGGCCGCCGCCAGCCCCCAAGTCCACCTGGAGACACCGGTCTCCGGGGGCCACGTGGGCTTCCTTACCCCCACCCTGACGGGCGACTTCTGGCACGAAGACCGGGTGACGGCCTTCGTGGGCGCCGGCGGCATGCCGGGGGTCCCTGACGGCGCAATTAGCCGTTGACAGCCGGCAACCGCTTTCTATAGGTTGTCTGTTTCAGGTTTTCCCCATGCGGCTGCTGTTTCCCGGGCCATGGATCGTGGAAAGGATCTGCCCCGATGCGGAACTGGTTGATATTATTGGGTGGGCTGCTGGTGCCCGCCGCGGCCCTGGCCGCCGAGGCATCGCCCGCCGCGGTCCTCGACCTGACCACCAGCGCCTGGGGTCTCGGGGCCCTGGCGCTGTTCGTGGTGGCCTATTCCCTGGTGCCCCTGGAGAACAACATCCACCTGCGCAAGAGCAAGCCGGTGCTGATGGCCGCCGGGATCATCTGGATCCTGGTGGCGGCCGCCTACCTCCAGCGGGGGGACAGCCACACGGCCCACGAGGCCATCCGCGAAAGCCTCCTGGAGTACGCCGAGCTCTTCCTCTTCCTCCTGGCGGCCATGACCTACATCAACGCCCTGGAGGAGCGCAACGTCTTTCAGAGCCTGCGGGCCTTCCTGGTGTCCCGGGGCTTCTCCCTGCGCAAGATCTTCTGGATCACGGGCCTGCTGGCCTTCTTCATCTCCCCGGTGGCCGACAACCTCACCACGGCGCTGCTCATGGGGGCCGTGGTCATGGCCGTGGGGGGCGGCAACCGCGGGTTCGTGGCCCTGGCCTGCATCAACATCGTGGTGGCGGCCAACGCCGGGGGAGCCTTCTCGCCCTTCGGGGACATCACCACCCTGATGGTCTGGCAGAAGGGCAAGGTCCACTTCACGGAGTTTTTCGCCATCTTCGTGCCCTCGGTGGTCAACTGGCTGGTGCCGGCGGCCTGCATGAGTCTCGCCATCGGCCGCAGCGTGCCCGAAAAAATCGCCGACCAGGTGCGCATGAAGTACGGCGCCCGGGTGATGATGGGCCTTTTCCTGCTCACCATCGCCACGGCGGTGTGCTTCCACAATTTCCTGCACCTGCCGCCGGCCGTCGGCATGATGCTGGGTCTGGGGGTGCTCGGGGTCTTCTCCTACCACGTCAAGCGCCACGAGGGGCGGGTGCTCAGCTACGACCGCATCCTGGGGGCCGGACGCAACGCCCCCATCAAGGGTTACCTGACGCTGGCGGCGGACACCGGCAAGGGGGTCAGCCAGATCGTGGACAGCATCCCCTACCCCGCCTTCGCCATCGACACCCAGCACGAGATCCTCCACTGGAACCAGGGGATGGAGACCCTCACCGGGGTGCCGGCCGGCGAGCGCGTGGGCACCAACCTCCAGTGGGCGCCTTTTTATACCCAGAAGCGCCGCATCCTGGCCGACCTGGTGCTGGACGAAATGCCCGAAGAGGACTACCAGCGACACTACCCGGGCCGGCACCGGGAAAACCCCGCCGTCAAGCAGGCGTACGACGCGGCTGATTTTTTCCCCTCCCTCGGGGAGAAGGGCAAGTGGCTGACCTTTACGGCCGCCCCGGTGCGGGACCGCAACGGCAAGGCCATCGGCGCCATCGAGATCATCCGGGAGGTGGAGGAGCGGGAGCGCGAGGCGGCCCACTTCGACATCATGCAGCGCATCGCCCGGGCCGAATGGGACACCCTGCTCTTCTTCTACGGTGTCATCCTGTGCGTGGGCGGCCTGGGCCAGTTCGGCTACTTGGGCCTGCTCTCCCAACTGGCCTACACCGACCTGGGCCCCACCATGGCCAACACCCTGGTGGGCATCCTCTCGGCCATCGTGGACAACATCCCCGTGATGTTCGCCGTCCTCACCATGAACCCGGACATGTCCACGGGCCAGTGGCTGCTGGTGACGCTCACCGCCGGGGTGGGGGGGAGCCTGCTGGCCATCGGGTCGGCCGCCGGCGTGGCCCTCATGGGCACGGCCCGGGGCATCTACACCTTCGGCGCGCACCTCAAATGGACCCCGGTGATCGCCCTGGGCTACGCCGCCAGCATCCTGGTGCACCTCTGGATCAACCAGGCGATAATGTAGGGCCATCCTTCCAGGCCAACCGCATGGGGGGGGGCCTTCCGACGACGGTCGGCGGCCCGCCTCAGGCCCCTCGCGGAGGCCCCCCGGCACCCTGCACCAGCCAAACCCCGGCGATCACCAGGACCATTCCCGCCGCAAACACCAGCCCCAGATCCTGGTTGCGCTCCAGCCACCCCGCCTGGGCCAGCAGGGCCGCCAGCAGGGCCGTGGCCAGCGGTTGGGCGTTGGCGCAGATGGCCACCTCCTCCGGCCGCAGGTGGCGCAGCAGCACGTTCCACATAAGCATCATGGCCACGCTGGTCACCAGCCCCAGCCACGCCAGGGACAGCCAGCCGCTCACGGGGATCCCCCGGAAATCCAATGCCAGCAGCGACGGCCCTCCCAGAGGCAGCATCAGGAGCGCGCCGGCCGCCAGGCTCCAGGCCGTGACACTGCGGGGGTCATGCGTCCGGCAATCCCGGCCGGCCAGCAGGGTGTAGGCCACCCAACTGGCCACGGCCAGCAAAATCCAGGCATCCCCGCCGCGCCACTGGGCCACGGCCCCCCCCTGCTCCCAGGGCCGCAGGATCAGGATCCCCCCCGCCAGTCCCAGGGCCACCCCCAGGGTCTGGCGCGGTGCCGGCCAGGTGCGCGCCATGAGGCTCGCCACCGTCAGCACCCCCAGGGGGGTGAGGGCATAGAAGAGCGCCGGGTGGGTGGGCACGGTCTGCTGGAGGCCCCTCAGGAAACAGTACTGGTTGACGGGCACGAGCAGCAGGCCGTATCCCAGGATCCGCAGCCACTGCCCGGGGCGGAAGCGGGGCCGCGGGATGAGGGTGCCGGCCAGCAGGAGGCAGACGCCGCCGGCCAGCAGGGCGCGCGCCAGGGTAATGGCGGCGGGGTCGTTGAAGGCCGCCACGGCGGCCTTGCCGAAGATGTACGTCCCGGCGGATCCGAACACGTGCAGCCCCATCAGGGCGTAAAGTCCCAGGCGGGTCCGGGAGGCGGTGCCGGGGGTCATGGCGCGGGCGCCCCTCCCCGGCGCATGTCGTCCCGGATGGTGAGCACCACGGCCGCCAGGATCAGGACCCCGCCGGCATAGCCCGCGGGGCTGAAGGCTTCCCCCCACCAGATGAAGGCCACCCCTGCGGCCACCACGGGCTCCAGGGTGGCCGTGATGGCCGCCCGTCCGGCTTCCAGGTGACGCAGTCCGGCGTAGTAGAGGTGGTAGGCGCCGTAGGTGGACAGCACGGAGACCGCCGCCAGGGCCCCCCAGGCCGTGGCTGACTTGGGGGCGAAGGTCACCCAGGGCAGCAGCAGGAGCGCCCCCACGGGCAGGATGTAGGTGAAGAGATTGGCCGCGTTGTAGCGGGCCGCGAAACGCTTGCCGAACAGGTAGTAGAGGGAATAGCAGAACCCCGCCGTGAGGCCGTAGGCCAGCGCCGCCACGGGCAGCCCGCCCCCTGCCCCGGCCAGCGCCGTCCCCTGGAGCGAGATCAGCACCACCCCGGCGAGGGTCAAGGCCAGGGCCAGCAGTTTCAGCGCCCCGAGGCGCTCCTTGAAGATCACCGCCGCCAGCAGAACCACCCAGGCCGGCGCGGTGTAGAGCAGCACGGCGGCCATGGCCGCGCCCCCGCTTTCCACGGCCAACTGGTAGCTGCCGTAGAAAAGGGTCACCCCCGTCACCCCGAAGACCGCCACGGCCGGGATATCCCGGGACGCCAGGCGCACCTCGCCCTTGACCAGGGCCTCGCCGCCGAAGCAGGCCCAGGCCAGCACCGCCCGCCAGAAGGCCACCTCCAGCGGCGCCAGGCCCTCCTGGAAGGCCAGCTTGGCCAGCGGCCCGATCAGGCCCCAGAGCGCGGCGGCCAGCAGAATGTAGACGTAACCCCGGGCGAGCATCGTCGGTCCCCTCCCATCGCGAAAACGGGGGCATCCATGGCACACATCCCGGTGCCGGTCAAGCCGGGACCGCCTTGACACCGGCGCCGCCGGCCGCTAGGTTCCGAGGGAAATGTCACGCCCCGGAAAACGTTCGCTTCGCGGGTGGGCGGAAGCCGGCCCCGCCCGCGGCCCAGGCAAGCTCCGGATAGCCACCATCCGTCCCCAAGGAGGCGCCATGGCCACCACGGTACGCAAACCGCCCACCATGATCATCGACCTGGAGATGCTCAACCGCTTCAACGCGGAGGGCTGCCCGGCCTGCGGGCGCAAGTTCAATCTGGGGGACCCGGTGGTCCGGGCCTGCGGGGCCTGGGAAGGGGGTCCCAGGCTGATCCACGAAAACGAGGCGGTCTTCGATGCCGGCTCGGGCGGTTACGTGGAGAAGCGCTGCCACGACGCCCGCCAGGGGCGGATCGGATAGGATCGGCGCGGAACGAATGCCGTGCTTGGAAGCGGCGGCTGGGGGGTTGACGTTTCGAAGAACGGCCGGAACTCGGCCCAAGAGCGCCTATGTCCCGGCGCTGCGCTGCAAGGCATGCGAGGAGGATAGCACGCAGCGCCGGGACTTAGGCG
>DJGG01000020.1:4970-7296 GCA_002432195.1 Desulfobacteraceae bacterium UBA5852 | reverse complement strand
AGGTCAGCTCGTGCTTGTTGTGAAACAGATGCCGGAAAAAGGTGTGGGGCAGGGCGGCGAAATCCCGGATGGCACCGTAGTGCCCCTCCCCCTGGAACTTGACGGTGCAGACCGCGTGGCGGCAGGCCCCCGAGGCCAGCCAGGGCTCCAGCCAGGCCAGGAGCCGCTCCGGGTAGCAGGCCACGTCGCAGAAGATCCAGTCGAAGGGACCGTCCCGCGCCGGCGTCAGGGCGAAGGCATCCCCCCGGCGGAAGGTGACCCCCGGAGCTTCGGCCAGCCCCGGGGCCAGGGGCGCCCGGTCCACGGCCAGAACGCTGGCCCCCAGCTGTTGCAGCACCCAGGTCCAGCCCCCCGGACTGGCTCCGGCGTCCAGGCAACGCTCTCCGGGGGCCGGCCGGGCCCCGCAGAGGGTCAGGGCTTCCCAGAGCTTGAGGTAGGCGCGGTTGGGCGGCCCGTGCCTGGACTCCACGAAACGCGCCTCCCCGTGGGCAAACGGGCTGGAACAGTCCCCGGAAGCCAGCAGGCGTTCGGGGGTAAGCAGGGTCCAGGAGCCCAGGGGGGCGGCCGGGAGCACTCCCGGGAACACCAGAGGCCGGGCGGAAACATGGGGCAGCCGCGCCTGGATCAGGGCCCCCCGCCGGTGCCAGCGGAAGGTATAGGCGGCCCAGTTGCGCTGGATGGCCCGCAGGGCCCGGGCGGCCTCGGAGATGGATCCCACGGGGATTTCCCGGGCATCGCGCCAGACGTTGGCCGCCCAGCGGGAGGTCTGGGGCGCCCCCCGGGCCACCACCAGGCGCCCGTGCACGGCTTCCACGCCCGCGAGTTCCCCCGCCACCTGGTCCACGAAGCCCTCGGGGGCCAGATAGGCGCTGACGGTATCGGCTGGCGGCATCCATTCCTCCTGCGGCGCAGTTTATCCACANNAAGGCCTTCGAGCGGGCCGGGGATGGGAGCCCCCCGGCCTTTCACCGCAACCACACCACAGAAGAACAAACCATTCAGGGCTTTATTTCCGGGACACAACACTAGGCAACCCGCTGCGTGGCTATCCACCGGCGGCTATATCTTTCCGCAGCGCGCCACCAGGTGCTCCACGCCCCGCCGGAAGGTGGCCTCGGGGGTGAGAAGGCTCAGCACCACGCAGCCGGGGCGATCGAAGCCGTAGAAATGCCCCGGATGCACCAGCACGCGGTCCCGCCGCACCAATTCCAGCAAACGCTCATCCCCCCCGGGCGCGTCCATGGCCACCACCGCGTACCAGCCTCCCTCCCGCACCAGGAGGCGCAGGCCGGTCCCGCCGGACAGGCGCCGCTCAAGGAAGCCGGCGTTGGCCGCCAGGCGCGCCTGGATCTGCCCCCGGAGGCCCTTCCCCAGGCCGAGCAGCCGGCCGACGGCATGCTGCACCGGCGCCCCCACGGAGAGGTAGAAATCCAGGAGGGTCTCCAGCCGGGCGCAGGCTTCCTGCGCCAGGGCCTCCTCCCCTCCCACCGCCATCCAGCCCAGCTTTACCTGGGGCAAGCCCACCACCTTGGACAGGCCGCTGAGGACGAAGGTAAGCGCCCGGGTGCGGCCGGCCACGGTATACCCCCGGGCATTCCCCCTGGCGGCGGGATAGTCGGCGAAGACCTCGTCCACGATCAGGGCCAGGCCATGGCGTGCGCAAAGGGTATCCAGGGCCGCCAGTTCCTGCGGCTTGAGATACGCCCCGGTGGGATTGTTGGGGCTCACGGCCACGACCGCACGGGTGGCCGGCGATACCAGGGCCTCCAGCACGTCCAGGTCCAGGGACCATCCCAGGCCCTCGCGGTAGCGGGCCGGGTAGGCCACCGGCCGCAGGCCTTCGAAGCGCGCCAGATGGCTGAGGAGGGGATAGCCTGGTCGGGGGATCAGAATTTCCTCCCCCGGGTCGCCCAGCAGCTTGAAGATCGCGGCGTAGGCCTCGCTGGTGCTGGCGGTGAGCAGCACCCGCGCGGGCTCCAGCGCGACCCCCCGGTGCCGGTAATAATAGGCCACCGCCCGGCGGGCCGCGGGCAGGCCGCAGGGGGCCGGGGCGTACGTCAGGGCGCGGGGGTCGCCCAGGGCCCCCAGGATCGTCGCGGCGTCGTAGCGCAGCCCCGCCTGGGTGGGGTTGGAGGCGGTCAGGTCGATGACTCCCTGCCCCTCGGCCGCCCGCTCCTGGAGCAGGCGGCCGAGGGGGTCGGGGTCCGGGTCGATGTAGGAACGCTCCGCAAACATGTCGTCCTCCCTGGTGGTCCGGTGTCCGGCAGGATTGCCGACCCGGCCGGGCGGGCCGACCTTATCACCGCCCGGCGGGAGGGATCAATCC
>DJGG01000020.1:0-4922 GCA_002432195.1 Desulfobacteraceae bacterium UBA5852 | reverse complement strand
GGCATCAAGGCTCCGGCGGCCAACCGCGCGATGGGGCCGGGCGTTGCCCATCGGCCGGATCCCCTTGACCCCGCCGGCGATCGGTGCCACTTCTTCCCCGGGACGTTACCACCGAACCACCGGAGGCAGCCATGCCGTCATCGGATTCCATGCGCCCGCGCCTCAACGCCTGGCTGCTGCACCGCGCTGAAGCCGTCATGCACCGGGCCTACGGCCCCCGCAAACGTGCGGTCTTCCGGGACCTCCCGTCCCGGGTGGTGGAAATCGGTCCCGGAGCGGGGGCCAACCTGCGCTACTACCGCCCCGGTACCCGGGTAACGGCCGTGGAGCCCAACCCGGCCATGCACGCCCCCTTGCGGGCCGCGGCCGCGCGCCGGGGGCTGGCACTGGAAATCCGTGAACTGCGGGGGGAAGCCCTGGACCTGCCGGACGAAAGCGCGGAGGCCGTGGTGGGCACCCTCGTGCTCTGCTCGGTGAGCGACCCGGCGCGGGTGGTGGCCGAGATCCGCCGCATCCTCACCCCCGGAGGCCGCTACATTTTTCTGGAACACGTGGCCGCCCCGCCCCTCACCACCCTGGGTCGTTGGCAACGCCTGCTCCATGGGCCCTGGCAATGGCTCTTCGACGGCTGCCATCTCCACCGCGACACCCATGTCACCCTGCAGCGGGCCGGCTTCGCGGCCCTGGACATGGACTGCTTCGTGCTCTTTCTGCCCGGCATGCCCTTCACCCCCCACATCTTCGGCCTGGCCCGCAAATAGCGCCCGGGGGCACCTTTTCCCGCCTCCGCCCCACCCCCCGAAGGGCTTGCCTTCCGGGGGGATTTACCACTAAAAAGGGAAGTGCCGTCAGCGGAAACCGGACCATCGGTCCACCGGGGCGGCTGTCAGGACCGCCGTCCGGAAGATCGCCACCACCCCCGGGTGCCTTAAGAAGGAGCATGCCCGTGAGCGACCCCCCCATCGGTGCCGGCAAGAGCAGCTTCGACCTCGTCGATCCCGAACGCCTCTTCGAAATCCTGGCCCTCGCGCCGGACAGCGTGCTCCTGGACGTCGGGTGCGGGGCGGGTCACTATGCCCTGGCGGCGGCCGTGCGCCTCGCCCCCGGGGGCCGGGTGCACGCCGTGGATGCCTGGGCGGAGGCCATCGAAACCCTGGAGGAGACGGCCGAGTCCATGGGCCTTGCCAACGTGCGGGCCCGTGTGGCCGATGCCGGCAAGCGCCTGCCCCTGGAAAACCAGCGGGTGGACGTCTGCCTGCTGGCCGCCGTTTTTCACGAGCTGGTCCAGGCGGGCCGGGACCGCGGCACCCTGAGGGAGATCCGCCGGGTGCTCAAGCCCCAGGGCCGGTTGGCCGTGGTGGAGTTCAACGCCCGGCAAGCCTCCCCGGGACCGCCCCCGGCCGTGCGCCTGGCCCCCGAGGACCTGGCCGGGCGCGTGGGGGCCCACGGCTTCCGCTGCCAGGGCTTTCAGGATCTGACGGAAGCCCTCTACCTGGCGCTGTTCACCCTGGAGCCCGCCGCCTGAGCCCTCCAGCACGCCTTGCCGGGGGCCCATGGCTCTGCTAAGGTGCTGGACAGCGGGCACACCCACGGCGCCCCTTGTCCCCGGGAATCCCGGAATCCAGGAATGCCATGCCACGTTACCAGGTGATCTTCGAGGGGGAGTTCTATGCCGACCGGACGCCGGAGAGCGCAGTAGCCCTCCTGGCCCGGCGCTTCCGGCTCACCCCCGACCTCCAGCGTCGCCTCCTGGCCGGGGAACGTCTGGTGCTCAAGCAGGGGCTGGACGAGGCCACCGCCGCCCGCTATTGCGATGCCGCGGCCCACTGCGGGGTGGTCTTCAACCGGCAAGCGGATGCCGCCGCTTCCGAAAGCGCCCCCCCGCTCCCGGAGTACTCCCCGGAGACCGGTAACCGCGTCACCTGCCCCTCCTGCGGCCTGCCCCAGGTGAAGGCCACCACCTGCCTGCAGTGCGGGGCCTTCCTCACCGCCCAGGCCGCCCCCCGGACCGCCTGGCCCTCACCGCCGGCGCCGGCGGATCCGGCGCGCGGCAGGGGCGGGAGCCTCTTCCGGACGGTGCGCGTAACCCTCCTGCTGCTGGTTCTGGCGGCAGCGGCGCTGCACACCTGGATGACCCGGGTCTGGACCACCGATTGGCTGGAACCCCTCTGGGTTGCGGTCTATCCCATCGACGCCGAGGACAGTCCCCGGGTAAAGGCCTACCTGGAGCGCCTGACCTCCGCGGACCTCCAGCCGGTGGCGGATTTCTTCGCCCGCCAGGCCCGGGCCCACGGCCTGGCCCTGGAGCGGCCCTTCAAAATTGAGCTGGCCCCCGCCGTGGCCGACCTTCCGCCCCCGCCGCCGGCCGCCGGCAATCCCCTCAAAACCGCCTGGTGGAGCCTGCGCCTGCGCTCCTGGGCCCGCTCCGCCGGGGCCATGGAGGGCCCGGCCCCCGACATCCGCGTTTTCGTGCTCTACCACGAGGCGACGGCCGCCAACGAGTGGCTGGACAACTCCTTCGCCCTGCCCAAGGGGCTCATCGGCGTGGTGCACGCCTACGCCACGCCCGGCCTGGCGCCCCGCAACAACGTCATTATCGCCCATGAGATCCTGCACACCCTGGGCGCCCGGGACAAATACGACCCGGCCACGGGGTTGCCCCTGCACCCCGCCGGGTTTGCCGAACCCGACAAGATGCCGCTCTACCCCCAGGCGGCCGCGGAGATCATGGCCGGGCGCATTGCCTGGTCCACCACCGTGGCCCGCATGCCCGGGAGCCTGGACGAGGTCGTGGTGGGGCCCGCAACCACACGCGAAATCCGTTGGACCGACTGACCGGGTCCAGCACCACCGGGAGAATCCGCCCGTCATGGCCGATACCACGTGGACCATCACCCGGGGGTGGACCCCCGGCGCCCTCGGGAGGGTCATCGCCCTCCACGGGGACTACTACCACCGGCACTGGGGCTTCGGGGCATTTTTCGAGGCCAAGGTGGCCCGGGACCTGGGAACCTTCATCCAGGCCTTCGACGCGGGGCGCGACGGGTTCTGGACCATCGCGGCCGGCGGCGCGCCGGCGGGGGCCATCGCCATCGATGGCACGGCGGCGGCCACCCGGGGCGCCCACCTGCGCTGGTTCATCATCGTCGAGTCCCTCCAGGGACAGGGGGCCGGCCGCGCCCTGATCACCGGCGCCCTGGATTTCTGCCGGCGCCGCCGCTACCCGCGGGTCTTCCTCTGGACCTTCGCCGGCCTCGAGGCCGCCCGGCACCTCTACGAGAGCCAGGGCTTTGCCCTGGCGGAGTCCCGCCGGGGGGCCATGTGGGGCACCGAGGTCACCGAGCAGCGCTTTGAGTGCCGCCTGTGAGGCCGCGGGGCACCACGCATCCGGCCACCCGGCGAAGGCGCGGCTTGAAACCGGCGCCTTCGCCGGCAAGGGCCACCGGATCCCACGGCCAATGGCAACTGACCCTCCTCCCCGCATACCCGGCAAACCCATGCCTCCACGCCGCCATCACGTGATCACGCGCTTCACCGGCTTCCTGGCCCTGAAGCGCAGCACCGCCGGCATCCTGCTCATGGTGGTCCTGGTGGGCCTGGGGGAGCGCATGGCCGAGCGTTTCCTGCCCATCTACCTCATGGCTCTGGGGGGCGGGGCGCTGGCCATAGGCCTGCTCAACGCCATGGACAACCTGCTGTCAGCCCTCTACGCCTTCCCGGGAGGCTATCTTGCCGACCGCCTTGGCACCAAGCGCGCCCTGCTGATCTTCAACCTGGTGGCCATGGCCGGCTACGCGGTGGTGATCCTGGTGCCGGCCTGGCAGGCGGTGCTGGCCGGGGCGGTGCTCTTCCTCTCCTGGTCGGCCATCTCGCTTCCGGCCACCTTGAGCCTGATCCACGGCGCACTCCCGCCGGCCAAGCGCACCATGGGGGTCACCATGCACTCCCTGGTCAAACGTCTCCCCATGGCCCTGGGGCCCGTGCTGGGGGGGATGTGCATCGCGGCCTGGGGGGAGCGCGAGGGGGTGCGGGCCGCCTTCGTGGTCGCCCTGGCCCTGGCCGCCCTGGCGGCCTGGCTCCAGCAGCGCCTGATCGCCGGGCCCGACATCTCCGCCACCCCGGAGGCCTGTGCCGTGGCCCCGGAGAAAAACCCCTTCAGGCTCTACCGGCATATGGACCCGGATCTGCGGGGCCTGCTGGCCACCGACATCCTGGTGCGCTTCTGCGAGCAGATCCCTTACGCCTTCGTGGTGGTCTGGTGCATGAAGACCATCGCCTCCCCGGTGAGCGCCGTGGAGTTCGGACTGCTGACGACCATCGAGATGACCACCGCCGTGCTGATTTACATCCCCGTGGCCTGGCTGGCCGACCGGGGGGCCAAGAAGCCCTTCGTGCTGCTGACGTTCGGCTTCTTCACCCTCTTCCCCCTGGCGCTGCTGTTCGCCCGCTCCTACGAGGCCCTGGTCCTGGTCTTTGTGCTGCGGGGCATGAAGGAGTTCGGCGAACCCACCCGCAAGGCCATGATCGTGGAAATGGCCCCGGAGGGCTGCAAGGCCGCCATGTTCGGTCTCTACTACCTGATCCGGGACGCGGTGGTGGCGGTGGCGGCCCTCGGCGGGGCCTTCCTCTGGATCCTGGGGCCGGAGGTCAATTTTCTGGCCGCCTTCGGCTGCGGCCTGGCAGGCACCCTGGGCTACGGGATCTGGGGCCGGGAACCGCGCACGAAGCGCCCCTGAGGTCCGGCAAACGCCCGCGCCGCCACGGGCCCATCGCCCCGGCGGCGCCCAGGGCGATTGACAGCCACCCTCAAGTTTAGGATAGTGGCCGGGCACCTAGTGTTGTGTCCCGGACATAAAGCCCTTAATGGTTTGTCCCTCTGCCGTGTGGTTGCGCTGAAAGGCCGGGGGGCTCCCATCCCAGGC
>DJGG01000052.1:20624-24178 GCA_002432195.1 Desulfobacteraceae bacterium UBA5852 | reverse complement strand
GGGCCAAAAGACTTTTTTGAGACGGGTTCTAGAATTTTGGCCCCCTCCACAGCCTCGACCCCACCTGCCGACCTCCGCGCCAGGCCCGGCGATCCATGCCCGGTCCCCACCACGCCCTGGCAAACGATCCTCTTTGCTTCCCGGAGGAAAAATGGTAGAGAAGCGCGGCATTGCCGGGCGTCTTCGTGAACCGGCGAATCGCTATCCCTTCCGTCGTGCTGAAAGGCAACCGCCATGGCGCATGACTACCTCACCCGGGGACTCCTGGCCGTACTGACCGCGCTGATCCTCTGGCCGTCCTCCGCCCGCTCCCAGGAGAAGGCCGACGACCGTTACACCCTTCCCAATCTGGCCGCCCGCCCCTGGACGGGCGACTTCGACGGCATGCTCCAGCGGCGGGCGATCCGGGTCCTGGTGCCCTATTCCAAGACCCACTATTTCGTCGACCGCGGCACGCCGCGCGGCCTGGTCCACGATGTCTTCCGGCTCTATGAGGAGGACCTCAACAAGCGTCTCAAGGCCAAGCACATCCGGGCGCACGTTTTCTTCGTGCCCGTGGCCCGGGACGAGATCATCCCCGCCCTCGTGGAAGGCCGCGGGGACGTCGCCGCCGCCAACCTCACCATCACCCCGGCCCGCCGGGCCCTGGTGGATTTCTGCCAGCCCATCCAGCGCAACGTGTCCGAAATCGTGGTGAGCGCCCCCGGCAGCCCGCCCCTGGCCTCGGCGACCGACCTCTCCGGCCGGGAGGTTTACGTGCGCCCGTCCTCGAGCTTCCACGAGAGCCTGGAGACCTTGAACGCCGCCCTCCGGGAAAGCGGCCGGGAGCCCGTCCGGATCAAGCCGGCGCCGGAGGCGCTCGAGACCGAGGACATCCTGGAGATGGTCCACGCCGGCCTGGTGCCGGCCACCATCGCGGACGGCTACATGGCCGAATTCTGGCACCAGGTGCTGCCCAAGCTCGTGCTCCAGCCCCAGGCCGAAGTGCGCACGGGGGGGGAGGTCGCCTGGATGATCCGCCAGGACAGCCCCCTGCTCAAGGCGGAGCTCGACCTCTTCCTGGAGCGCCTCCCCAAGGGCTCGGCCGCGCGCAACCAGCTCCTGCACAAGTACCTGAAAAGCACCAAGTTCGTGAAGAACGCCGTCTCCAGCGCCGAGCGGGCCAAGTTCGAGCGCACGGTGGACTTCTTCCGCCAATACGGGGAGCGTTACGCCTTCGACTACCTGCTGATGATGGCCCAGGGCTACCAGGAGTCGCGCCTGGACCACACCGCCCGGAGCCCCGTGGGGGCCGTGGGCATCATGCAGGTGATGCCCGCCACGGGCAAGGACCTGAAGGTGGGGGACATCGCCCAGCTCGAGCCCAACATCCACGCCGGCGTCAAGTACATGCGCTTCATGCTGGACCGGTACTACGCCAACGAGCCCATGGACGACCTGAACAAGGGGCTTTTCGCCTTCGCCGCGTACAACGCCGGCCCCGGGCGCATCCGGCAGATGCGCAAGCTCGCGGCCGAGCGCGGCCTCGACCCCAACCGCTGGTTCAACCACGTGGAGGTGGTCACCGCCGAAAAGGTGGGCCGGGAGCCCGTGCAGTACGTGAGCAACATCTACAAGTACTACCTGGCCTACGGCCTGCTGGAAGAAGAGCGCCGGGAACGGGAGGCCGCCCGGGAAGCGCTCTCCAGGGGCAATTGAGGGAACATCCTCAGGAGGCGCCCGCGGCGGGGCCGGAATCGGGCAGGATGCGGATCAGCGCCCCGTCGTCCTCGTCGGTGAGCACGTAGAGGAGGCCGTCGGGCCCCTGGCGCACGTCCCGCACCCGGGCGCCGATGGCGATGGCCTCCTCCCCCGCCACCCGTCCCGCCTCGTCCAGGTCCAGGCGCCGGACCTCCCGGGCCACGAGCCCCCCGGCAAAGAGATCCCCCCGCCACTCCGGGAAGCGCTCCCCGGTGTAGACCACGAACCCCGAGGCGGCGATGGAGTCCTTCCAGACCAGCACCGGGTCCACCATCCCGGGGCGCGAGCGCTCGGAGCTGATGGGCAGACGCGTGACGTAGTCCCGGCTGTAGGTCACCAGGGGCCAGCCGTAGTTCATGCCCCCCTCGATGCGGTTGACCTCGTCGCCGCCGCGGGCGCCGTGCTCGTTGGCCCAGACCCACTCCCGCAGGCCGTCCACCGTGAGGCCCTGGATGTTGCGGTGGCCGTAGCTCCAGACGGCCGGGTCGGCCCCGGCCTGTCCCACGAAGGGGTTGTCGGCGGGGATCGCGCCGTCCGTGTTCACCCGCAGGATCTTTCCCAGGCGGCTGCCCAGCTTCTGGGCCTGGAGACGGCTGAGCTCGCCGTCGACCTTGAGGGGCGGGTTGCCCCCGTCCCCCACGCTGACAAGCAGCGTTCCGTCCGGCAGGAACGCCAGGCGGGAGCCGAAGTGCTGTCCGTCCGATTTCACGGGGGAGGTCTCCAGGATCACCCGGAGATCCTCCAGGCGCTCCCCGTCGAGGGTGGCCGCGGCCACCCGCAGGCGGTTGGCCCTGGGCGCGCCGTAAGCGTAGCTCAGGTAGAGGCGCCGATTGTCGGCGAAGGCCGGGTCCAGGGCCAGGTCCAGGAGCCCCCCCTGCTTGTAGGCCAGCACCTCCGGCACCCCCGCGATGGGCGCGGACGCCAGCACCCCGTCCCGCACCCGGCGCAGCCTCCCGGGGCGCTCGGTCACCAGCAGGGAGCCGTCCGGCAGCCAGGCCATCCCCCACGGGTGCTCCAGGCCGGAGACCACGGTTTCCAGCCGGTACCCCCGGGCCTCGCCCACGTTGCCGTCGCTGATCCAGGGCTCTTCCGCCCCCCCGGCCGCCGTTCCCAGGGCCAGGGCCAGAACCATCGCCAGGATGGATCTCGCTGCCATGCGCCACCTCCATATAGAGACTGCGGATAAACTGCACTTTTCGAGGGCCGGCCGCAACGCCGGCGCGGAATTTCTCAGAAAATAAGCCGCCCGACCGCCGGGGCAAGGCGGGAGGAAGGGGGGGCGGGAAAGGCGTCACTGGCCTCCGGGACATGATACTCTGTCAAGAAGCGCAAACTCCGCCATCGGACCTGTCGGGCTGCCATGGACAGCGACCTTTCTCGAGGGTCGGAGTGCCGCCGGGGTATCGTTCACCGGGGAGGAAGCTGTTTGAGGGGCTTAGCGGCCGTTGGCCCGGCCAGGAGATCCGAATTTGCGTGATGATTCATCGGAGTGGCGGGATGCCGCGACGGGTGACGATCCCTGTGGGAAAGCCTGGCCGGGGTTACGGCCGCTCGAACCGAGTTCTTCCTTTCCGGTGAACGATACCCCGGCGGCACTCCTGGTCGCTGCTCCCACCGTCGGAAGGGGATGCCGCTGCAAGTGGATAAATTCTCGAAGGGTATGGAAAAGACAGCGATCCAGGCACACAAATCCCACGGTGCGCGGCGTGCCTAGTGTTGTGTCCCGGAGAAATCTCGAATAAGGCCTTCGCGCGGGCTGGGGGGCTCCCATCCCAGGCCTTTCACCGCAACCACACTGCAGAGGGACAAACCAT
>DJGG01000052.1:0-20584 GCA_002432195.1 Desulfobacteraceae bacterium UBA5852 | reverse complement strand
CAAACCATCAAGGGCTTTATTTCCGGGACAAGACACCAGCCGCCTGTGGATAAACAAGCATCGGGTCGAAAGGCAAGGCGCGGCCCGATGGGAAAAGCGCAGCAATCCCGCCCTTGGCGGGAGTTGTGAGCATTTTCGCGAGGGTCGCAATCCCGCCGTCGGCGGGACATTTCGGCCCGAGGCGCAGTTTATCCACAGGCGGCTAGCCCAGGCGCTTGGGGCAGGCCCGGCAGCGGGGGTCGGCCGGGCCGTCCGCCAGGCCCGCGCGGAAGCGGCGGAAAGGCTCGCTTTCCCAGATGGCCAGGGGGTCTTCCCGGTTCACGTTCCCGAAGGCCAGGCGGGCGGGGTCCTCGCCGGCAAGCGGCAGGCGGGTGAAGACACAGGGGGCCAGCGACCCGTCCACGGCCACGAAGAGGGAGCGTCCCGCGTTCTCCCGGCACCCCCGGCTACCCTCCCGGGGGCCGGGCAAATCCCAGTGGAAGCCCACCCCCAGGCGTTGCGCCTCGGCCGCGGTTTCCCGGAGGATCGCCTCGGCGCGGGAAAGCCGGGCGTCGTCCCCCGGGGCGAAGGCTTCCCCGGAAAGATCCGGGGCGGCGACGTAGTCCAGGGTGCTGACCACGGCCGCGTGGACCCCCAGGCGGGCCATGAGGGCCGGCAGGCCGGCCACGGCCTCCATGGACGAGGCCAGGAGCAGGTAGGCGAAGTGGATCTCCAGGTGCACCGCCTGGCGCTCCCGGCGCACCCGCTGGAGCGTCTCCACGGCGACCACGACCCCGTCGAAGTCCACCCCCCGGCGGGCCGCGTTGCCGGCGGCATCCGTGCCGGTGAGCGAAAAGGCCACCATGTCCAGGCCGCTTGCCACCAGGCGGCGGGCGCACTCCTCGGTGAGGTGCAGGCCGCAGGTGGTGGTGGAAACGGCGCAGCCGGCCCGGCGGGCCAGGGCGGCCATCGCGAAGAAGTCGGCATGCAGCAGGGGCTCGCCCCATCCCTGGAGGTGCACCCGGCGGCTGCGCCGCAGCAGGGGCCAGAGGCGGCCGAAGGTTTTCGGGGGCATGTCGGCGGTCTGCCAGCGGTCCGCCTGCCGGGTGTGGGGGCAGTAGGTGCAGCGGCCCGGGCAGCGCGTGGTGATCTCCACCTGGAGGCTGTCCAGGGGCCTCCGGTGGCCCGGCAGCAGATCGGCCAGGGTCTCCCAGAACCCCGGGCCGGGCGCCCGCGCCAGCCCGAACCGCTCGAACCCCTTGCCCATGCCCCCTCCCCTTGCCCCGCTCCCGCGGCCGAGGCGATTTTCCTTTCGCGGCCCCGCGGATTTTGTTATGGCCGTCGACCAGGACAGGTTGTCACCATCCCGGTTCCGCCTGTCAAACCGCTGCGCCCCGAACCGGCGTGGTCCGCCCCCGGCGGCCGCGCCCGTCTCCCGGCGCGCAAGGACCCCACGGATGCCCCGACGCCGCCCCACCCAACTGGCCCAGCGCATCATCTCCCGGGCGCGCCTCTGCGGCGTCACCCTGGCGGGGATCGCCCCGGCGGACGCCCTGCGCCAATCGCCCTCCCACCGGCAGGGGGAAGCCGCGGACCTGCCGCCGGAGGCCCGCAGCGTCCTGGTGCTGGCCCTGGCGCACCCCGCCGCCGAGCCGGCCTTGGACTGGTGGGACCAGCGCCCGGGGCACACCCCCGGCAACCGCGCCCTGATCCGGGCGGCCGGCGAGCTGGCCGCCTGGATGGAGGCCGAGCTCCACATCCCGGCCCGGGACGTGCCCTACGGCATCGACACCGGCGGGGTCTTCCTGAAGGACGCGGCGGCGCTCGCCGGCCTGGGGGTGATCGGCCGCAACAATCTCCTGGTGACCCCGGCCTTCGGCCCCCGGGTGCGCCTGCGGGCCCTCCTCCTGGAGGCCGACCTGCCGGCCGCCCCTCCCCTGGATTTCCACCCCTGCGAGGGCTGCCCCGCCCCCTGCCGGCGCGCCTGCCCCCGCCAGGCCTTCGGCACCGGCGCCTACCGCAGGCCCCCCTGCCGCCGGGAGATGGACGCCAACGAGGCCAACCCCTACCGCATCCAGGACGTCTCCAGCCTCACCTACTCCATCGTGTGCGTCAAGTATTGCCGGGCCTGCGAGCTTGCCTGCCCCGTGGCCGCCGGCCGATAGGAGGCTGTGGCTAAACTGCGCCTGAGGCCGAAATGCGGCGTTGCGGCACTCGCGAAAATGCTCACAACCCTTTAAGGTTGCTCCGCTTTTCGCATCGGGCCGCGCCTTGCCTTTCGACCTGATGCTTGTTTATCCACAGCCTCATCGGCCCCATGGCCCGGCGGAGCCTGACACGACGACCAATCCCGGTCAAGGAGGGTTATCCGAAAGGCACCCTTTGACAAACGCCCCGCCCGACCCGTAAAGAATGCTTGAACCTGTATGGGAAGTGCATTGGCTTGGACCCATTTCTGACAACCGGCTTTTGCAAGACCGATGACGGCACACGGAAGCCCGCCCTGCAACGAATTCTGCCAGCCCAAGTCGTTTGAACGGCTGCTGGCCGAACTGTCGACTTTTTTCATCAACCTCCCCGCCGACCGCATCGACAACGGAATCGTCGCCGCCCAGGGCCGTTTCTGCGAAGCTCTGGGACTGCAACGCTCCTCGCTTTTTCAAGTCCCCGAAAACGAACCGGGGACGCTCCGGTTGACGCATTGGCATCAGCCTTCGGATATGCCGCCGCTGCCTGACAAGTTGCGCTTGGATGCTTTTTTCCCGTGGGCGACTCGCAAGGCCCTGCGCGGGGAGACCATCATGATTGCGAAAATTGCCGATCTCCCGGCGGAGGCGGCCTGCGATCGGGAAAATCTCCACCGGTTCGGTACGCGGTCCGTGGTGGGGGTGCCCTTGTTGGTGGGAAGCAGGAAAGTGCTCGGCTTGTTGACTTTTGCGGATCTCGGGCAGGAGCGGGAGTGGTCCGAAACCGACGTGCAGCATTTTGAAATGGTCGCGCAGATCTTCGCCAGCGCCATCTCCCGCCGGCAGGCACAGAAGGCCTTGGAAGACCGGGGCAAATTCGAAATGCTGCTGGCCGATATCTCCACGCGTTTCATCAACATTCCGGCCGATGGGGTGGGCCGTGCCATCGAAGACGCGCAACGCCGCGTCTGCGAGTGCCTCGGGATAGACCTGTGCGCGCTCTGGGAGTGGTCGGCCGACGCCCCACAATTGCTCACGATGACCCACATCTACCGCATCCAGGATGACCCCCCGCTGCCGGAGCAGATGGATGCCGAGGAGTATTTTCCATGGTCCCGCCAGGAAATGCTGGCGGGCCGAACCATCTCGGTCTCATCCATGGCCGAGCTGCTGCCGCAATCCCCCCGCGACGTCGAAAGCTACCGCCACTTCGGAATCAAGAGCACCTGCGTTTTCCCCCTGGCTCTGGGGAATGGGCCCCCCATCGGCGCACTGGGCTTCAACACCCTGAAGGCCGAATATGCCTGGCCGGAAGAGATCGTGACGCGGCTGCAGCTGGTGGCGCAAATGTTCGCCGGTGCGCTCGCCCGGGAGCGCGCGGAGCATGCGCTTGTCAGCAGCGAGAAGCGGCTGCGCCTGATTACCAATGCCCTGCCGGTGCTGATCTCCTATGTCGGCACCGATCTGCGCTACCGCTTCAACAACGAGGCCTACCGGGCGTGGTTCGGTGTCGGCCCGGAAGAGGCCCGGGGGCGAACCGTCCCGGAAGTGACCGGAGAAAGCTTCTACAATAGTTTCAGGCCCTACATCGAGCAGGCGTTGGCGGGTGAACGCGTCCGATGCGCCCTGGAGGTCGAACTGGCGGATGGGCGGCCCTTGTCTGTGGAGGCCATCTATGTGCCGGACGTGGATGAACAGGGAATGGTGCGCGGCATCTATGTCATGGCCTTGGACGTTACGGAGCGGAATCTGGCCCGGCAGGAGACCCGGCGCCTGCAGGACGAGCTGTTCCATGCCGGGCGCGTCTCCGCCCTGGGGGAGCTGGCCGGGGCGCTCGCCCATGAAATCAATCAACCCCTGAGCGCGATCATGAGCAACGCCCAGGCGGCCCGCCGGTTTCTGGACCACCCTACGCCGTCTCTGGAGGAGGTGCAGGAAATCCTGAAAGACATCGCCCTGGAAAGCAGCCGGGCCAGCGAGGTCATCAACCACCTGCGAGCACTATTGAAAAAGGAGAAATGGGCGTTTGCGCCGCTGGATCTCAACCTGGTGCTGCGCGAAGTCGTCACCCTCCTGACCAGCGATGCCAAGCGACGCGGAACCTGGATTGCGCTGGTGCTGGAACCTCGGCTCCCGGCCGTGCGCGGCGACCGCATTCACCTCCAGCAGGTCGCCCTGAACCTGGTGCTGAACGCCTTCGAGGCCATGAAGGAGCGGCCGGAAGCGGAGCGCCGGGTGCGGATTCGGACCTGGCGGCAGGGCTCTCAGATCCTGACGGCGGTGACCGACAGCGGGAATGGCCTCCCGGCAGGCGCAACCGACAAGATCTTCGAGGCCTTTTACACAACCAAGCCGAGCGGGCTGGGAATGGGCCTCTGCATTTGCCGCTCCATCATCGACGCCCATCGCGGACGCCTATGGGTGGAAAACAACGCCGATCGCGGGGCGACGTTTTTTTTCAGCCTGCCTGCCGACACCGGATAGGCGTCAGAGCACCGCGCCGCACCAGCCCGAACGGCCAAGCTTCCGCCCCGCCACCCGAATCGCGTCGAATCCCAATCTTTCCGCACTTGAACCGGGATGCATGTCCCTTTTATCGGGGTGGGGCGGCTTCAGGCCCCGGGGCGGGAACGGTGGAAGCGGGTTCTCACATCCGTGGCCGGGGCCGGCGGGGAATCAATGCGGGGTCGACCAGGCTGTTGGGGGCCAGGCCGCAGATGTAGACGTCTTGCTGGGTGGAGTTGCAGGAGTAGGCCGAGCCCCGGCAGAGGTCGATCCCCCACTGGAGGCGTGAGCCCTTGCGGAATCCCAGGGGAGAGGCCATGAGGTAGCCCAGGCCGCAGGACCAGTCCTCCCCGTGATCGAACTCGTACCCGCCGCTGGTGCAGACCCCCATCTCCCGGCTGTGGGGCAGGATCACCACCTGCCGCTCCCCGGGCTTGACGGCGGAATGCAGCCCCGGGGCGGAGAGGAAGTCGACCACCTTCCTGCCCACCGAGGGCTCCGCGTTGATCAGCAGCAGGCTGTCCAGGCTGCGGGGCGGGAGGCAATCCAAAAAATCCAGCTCCGCCCGCAGGACCACCAGGTTCTCCAGGGGCATCTCCTGGGCCGGCAGGCGCCGGTCCTGCCACAGGCGCGCCACCTTGCCGTAGAGGGAGCCCGTGTCCGGCCGCGCGCCGCAGTCGTAACAATCCGTGGCAATGACCCCCATCCCCGGGTTCCGGGCGGCGATGCGCCAGGCCACCTCCCCGTCCCCGCAGCCGATCTCCAGGATCACCTCCCCCTTGGCCAGGATCCCGGGGATGCGCCGGATGTCCTGCAGGGGATTCCCCCGGGCCAGGAGGTAGCTTTCCCAGGGGGACGGGGCTTCCCCCGGGACCACCCCGGGGGGCTGCCCGGGCGTATCGGCGGTGGCGGGCACGCCGTTGGCCAGGTCGGTTCCCGGGAGCGGCAGGCCCGCCAGGCTCGGCATGGCAGGCCCTTCGGAAGGGGCGGCCGGAGGTGCTGGAGNNCCACGGACGGTTCGGCAAAGCGGGTGTGGCGGAAAAGCTCCCGCCAGAAGGCCAGGCACCGGGAAAGGGAAAAGCGGTAAGGCATGCGGACCTCGGCAAATGCCGGAGAATCCATTTGAGGCGCTCCCGAACACCGGAGCCGGCGGGCGGGGCGCAGCGGAATCTACGGGAGTCCCTGGGGCGTGTCAAGGGCGCAGATTTGCGTGCCGGCGGCGGCTCAATGCCGGTTGATGGGCACCCGGCCGGGATCGCCCGTGAAGGGCAGGAGCAGCAGGCGGGGCAGGGACAGACGGAGGGGGTCCCGGAACTGGGACAGCCCGATGACCATGTCCGTGTGCCCCAGCTCCGGCTGGTCTTTGTAAGTGCCGAAGAGACGGTCCCACCACGAAAGGCAGAAGCCGTAATTGCTGTTGGTTTCCCGGAGGAGCACGGAGTGGTGCACGCGGTGCATGTCCGGGGTGACCAGCAGCCGGCGCAGGACCCTGTCGGCCCGCTCCGGCAGGCGGATGTTGCCGTGGTTGAACATGGAGGCGGCATTCAGGACCACCTCGAAAATCAGGACCGCCGCGGCGGGCGGGCCGAGGGCGGCCACGACCCCCAGCTTCACGACCATGGAGATCACGATTTCGATGGGGTGGAAGCGGATCCCGGTGGTGAGGTCGAAATCCAGGTCCGCATGGTGCACCATGTGCAGGCGCCAGAGGGCCGGCACGGCGTGGTGCAGCACATGCTGGAGGTATACGGCGAGGTCCAGCACCAGCACGCCGGCGGCGAGCTTCAATCCGAAGGGAATCTCCAGGCGGTTGAGGAGCCCCCACCCCTGCTCCCCGGCCGTGGCCGCCAACGCCACCGGCAGCAGCGGGAACACCAGCCGCACGGAAAGGGGATTGAGGGCCACCAGGGTCAGGTTGGCCCCCCAGCGGCGGGCCTTGGAGGTCTGCAGCCGCCGGCGGGGCGCCATGACTTCCCAGGCCGCCACCACGGCAAAGACCACGGCGAAACCCACCGCCCGGATCACCCATTCCTCCGCCATACGGTTTCCGTCCTTTCCCCGGAGCCGTCCGTTAACCCGAAGGCTCCGTCAAACTTTAGCCGCCTGCGGATAAACAAGTAATGGGATCGTTCAGAAACACGCGCTCCCTGCCCATCGCTGCCCTCCTCGGTCTCCGCGTTTCAGGACTTCCCCCGGAGACGGCTTAAAATTCCCTTCCTGGGCGCCGGGGGCGCCGGCCGCCCCAGGTGCCGGCAGATACAGGCCTCCAGGTCGTGCTCGGAAACGTCTCCGCCTTCCGCCAGGATCTCCTCGCCCACCATGACCGCCGGGGCCACGGGCAGGTCCAGCTCGAAGTACGCATCGGTCTGGTACTCCGCCTTGGGCTTGGAGGTGATCTCGAACTCCACCGGGTATCGGGTGCCCAACCTGGGCATCATCTGCTGGAAATGCTTTCAGGGCTTGCCGTTGGGCTCGTTCAGGAAAAAGCGGACCTTGAGCATGATCTCATCCTTGGTTCGGGTGGGGTGGCACCGGTCACCGGGCTGAACCGGCGGGTTTAATTGCGGCCATGCGACTCAGGAAGGCGTCGGGCGGCAGAAAATCCACCAGGCGCAGATCGGCGCGCTCCTCGCCGCGGGCATCCAGAAACACGATGGTGGGAACACCCTGGATGCGATGTTCTTGCAACAGCCTTTCGTGGAGCGGATCGCCGCCCCGGGTGACGTCGACTTTCACCATGACGAAGTTCTCCGTGGCCTGGCGGACCACCTCGTCATGGTGGAACGTCACCTCCTCCAACTCCCGGCAGGGGGTGCACCAGTCGGCGTAAAAGTCGATGATGATCGGCTTGCCCTGGTCGGTCGCCTGCCGCAGCGTTTGCTCCGAATAGGTGCGCCAATCGATTCCCGGCCCACGCATGGCCCAGGCGGTGATCCACAGGGCCGCCAGGACCAGGCATAAAGTGCCCACGCCGGCTTTCAACCAGGGAAAGATCTTGAAAGCGGCAGGGCTTTTATCCAACCATCCCAGGTGCAGGCCCGCGCCCAGGGCCACGGCGACCGGCAGCGCGATCTTCAAAGTCTCGGGCAGCACCGGCCGGATAAAATAGACCGCCATGCCCACCAGGACCCAGCCCATCACCTTGCGCACCCACATCATCCAGCCCCCGGCCCGCGGCAGACGCTGCAGTTGGCCGGAAAAAAGCGCCAACGCGAAAAGGGGCGATCCCAGCCCCAGGCTGAGGACAAAGAAAATCAGGAAGCCCAGCCAGGGGTTGCCCATGCCGGCCACCCAGGTAAGCAGCCCGAGGACGAAAGGGCCGATGCAGGGAGCCGCCACGACCCCCAGGGTGAGGCCCATGAACAGGCTGCCGAAGTACCCGGAATAGGATTTGCCGGCGGCCTGGGCGAGAAAACCCGGCAGGCGCAGTTCCCAGAGCCCGAAAAGACTGGTGGCGAACAGGACCAGGACGCCGGCAATCAAGGTCAGGACCATGGGGTTTTGCAGCATGGCCCCCATCAAGCCTCCGGTGAGCGCGGCCACGACGCCAAGCGTCGAATTGGTCAGGGCCAGCCCCAGCAGATAGCAGATGCCATGGAAAACCAGTTTGATCTGGCCGGGTTGATCCCGGCCTGTCCGCCCCCCGAAAAACGAAACCGTAATGGGAATCATGGGATAGACGCAGGGCGTCAGGTTCAGCGCCAGTCCGCCGGCGAAAATGCCGAGCAGCGTCCAGAGCATGGCCCACCCTTGAAGGGAGCCATCCCCCGAAGGGTTCCGGTCCGCCGGCATCGGCGCCACCAGGCCCGCGGGGCTGCTGGCGATGGGCAACCCCTGTTCCTGCCATTTCGGAAAACCGAAAGGGTCGCGGTAGACGTTGCGGTAACCAAGCGATACGGCCACCCGGGCCGCCGAGTCGCTGCGGACTCAGGTCAAACCCGCTCAGTAGAAAACCAGGAGGCGATCCTTGTCCGTCCCCAGAAGATCTTCCAGTTCGCCGGCCTTGCGCCAGCGGGCCCACCATGTGGGTTCCATGGGAAAATTGACCGCGCCCGCGATATGCCCAGTGCGGTATTCCCACTCCTGGCGGGTGTCCACCAGCAGAAGATCCGAAGATGCCCTGCCATGGCGGCGGGCGAGCTCCTCGGTGGCAATGAGGGCGTAACCACCAGCCTTGGCTTCGGCGGTCACCGCGTCCCAAGTGGTCTGCGGGGGTGCGACAGGGCGCTCGGTGTACCATACCGAGACGACGGCCATCAGCACGGCCGCAAGCGCCAGGCCGGAAGAGGTTCTCTTCTGGACGTCCAAATCAGCGGGCTCCGTTCATATTTTGGAGGATAAAAAGGCTTCCATCTGGGCCTTGTCGATCGCGATGGCCAGGGGCACCCACTCGTCGTCGAAAAACACCGTGGTGGACCCCTTCAGCCGCAGCGCGTAGGGCTTGGCCGCTTCCGAATCCAGCGTGTGGATTTTGACGCTCAGCCGGGCGCCGAATTTCGCCTGCATGTCCTGGGCTACACCTGTAGCCTGCCGGCACGCCACTCAACCGGGGTTGCCGCTGTGCAATACCACCAATTCGGCCATGTTCCGTGCCTCCGCCAACGTTAGGGGTCGTTCGTGTATGCCGGCCTGACCGCCGAAGCGCAAAAACCTGACGCCGGCGCCTAACAGCCTGTGGATAAACAAGCGTAAGGCCGAAAGACAAGGCGCGGCCCGCGGCGAAAAGCGGAGCAACCTCGAGCGGTTGTGAGCAGTTTCGCGAGGGCCGCAACGCTGAATTTCGGCCTTAGGCGCAGTTTATCCATAGGCTGCTGACGCCGGCGCATCCAGGCGCACGGTTTCATCCACCGCGATCATTGGCGGCCGGATGGGTTTCCCTGGCGCTGGAGCTTGGAAATCAGAAACGCGGCCCCCCGGCGCGAGAGACCGAGCTTGGCGGCCAGCGTCGGGGCGTCCACGGCCCCCTGGGTGTCCATCAACGCCCGGGCCTCAGCCTCCAGCTCCTCCAGCCAGTCCTCGAAGAGCACCAGCAGCTCCGGGTCGGCGATGGCCGCCAACTGCCGGGACTGGGCCACCTTGTCCACCAGGCTCTGGCACATCTGCGTTGGGTCGACACCTTCGCCCATGCACTCGGCCAGTCACAAGTGGACCAGGCTGGACACCTTGTCCCCCTCCGCCTCTCCCAGCAGATCCATCAGGAACCCGGCCCGGGCCTCGTCGTCCAGGTCCGCGAAGAGCCGTTTCAGGGCCGCGGCCATGGCGGTCAATGCCGCGCGCGGCTCCATGCTTCCAAGGATTTTTGATATCTCGTCCATGGACCTCGATCCGCCTCCGTTCTCCTAAAATGTGGTTCTGGCCGCCAACAGATCCCGGGCCACCGCGCCCAGGGTGCGCATCACATCCAGGATGCGCCGGTCGGCCACCTGGTAATAGACGAACGGGCCCTCCCGCTCGACCTTCACGAGGAGCGCCCGCTTCAGCTCCTTCAGGTGGTGGGACACCAGGGGTTGGGACAGGCCCAGGGCCTCCACGATGGCCGACACCGACTGCCGGCCGCCGCTCAAGAACAGCAGGATCCGCAGCCGGTTGCCATCCGCGAGACTCTTGGCCAGAAAGGCCGCCTCGTTCAGGTGCTCCGGGGACAGGGGCCCGGAAACCGGCCCGTCCCCGTCCACGCGGACCGCCTGCGCCGTTTCTGAGCTGCTCGCCGTCTCCCCCATGCTGACCGCCTCGAAAACCGCAGCCGGAACCAGGCCCCACTGCGGCCCCTTCCGGCATCAAGATATAAACGCATACTTATATGCTGTTCGGCCGGCTGTCAATCCGCCCCATAACCTGACCTACTCGTAAAAGAGCGGCCCGCCGTCTGGGCGCGCCGACCCATGAGGATGGGAAAAACCGGAATTGCAAGTGGACGGATCTTTAACTAACCGGACGCCTAAGTTAAGGAAAACCGGTTTCCCTTAACTTAAACAACAGCCAACCTCGAAAACCAACCTTGGCAAGCGCGTCCCTCCGCACCTGAGGGTGGCCGGGTGGACTCGTTTCGGGAATTGAATTCCCCCCCTGAGGGTGGTTCTGTCCCTCCCAAGTGAACGGGCGTTACGGTCCGTTCCCGAACCTCCGCACAACCACAGCGCTCACGCTGAATCACTATAAAATAGGTACCCGGTTCACAGGACCTGCCGGCCACCACTCCATGCAATGCCCGGCGGCCATCCCGGACCAAAAGCCGACCGGCAGCCAGTCCTGGAACCCTTGAGGAAACGATCCATCGCCCCCGCACCTCTGGCGGGAGAAACGGGGGCGACTCCACGAGGGTCCTCCGACACCAGGCACAGACGGGTTTTCATAGGGGAGATCCGATCGGCCTTTACCCAAAGGCGAGGGCTCCATCCATGACCCGTTTCCCAACCGCCGGTTCGACGGTCCCCCGGTATATTCGCAGCAACCGGCGCGCGCGGCATTCCAGCCTAAGCCGCAGCCATCCGATATCATGCCCTTTCAATTCGTCCGGTGAGAAGTGGACCATTTTCCGGGAAAGGGTGGAAAATGGAGAGGTTACATCGCATGGGCGTACCTACATTCAGAAAACTGAAAAACTGACGGGCGTCCCCACAGGCCCTACAAACTTTTTCAAAAAAGAAAGGTCCGCGCATTTAAGACGCGGACCTTCCGCAGTGGATAAACTATAGTAGTTACGCTGCAGCTCCGTTGCCGATCGGACCAACGCCACCCAAGACACTCCCATTTGTCATGCGTTCATTATATTTCGTGGTATCAAGGTTCTGAAAGTAGGCCGCAACGACCTGCTCATCCGGCGAATGTTTCGTTGCCAGGCTGACCACGATAAGAAAGAACAGGCTGGCAACATACCCTGCAACACCATCGATGATCCCCAAGGGATTCCCGGCCATATTCCAACCTACGGTAACCAGTGCCCCGGACACCATGCTGGCCAGAACTCCTTTTCGCGTGGACCGCTTCCAAAACATCAATGCAAAGAAGGGAAAGACGAGGCCGGCACCGCATGTTTTGACCACCAGAATATACACGGGGATAATACCCTTGGCGAACACAGCGATAATCAGGGCGCTAATTGAAATGCCGATTACACTATATCGGGAAACGCTCAGCATCTCAGTGGTCGTGGCATTTGGCCGAAAATACTGCTGATAGATATCTCTAGCGATACTGGCCGAGCCCATCATGATGAAGGAATCGGCGCTTGACATCAATGCCGCGGCCAAACCTGTCACGCATATGGCTCCAACCAGTACAGGGAATACCGTAGCCAAGGAGGTGGAAAAAACCATGTCGGGTTTGGTGTCCAACGGCAAATAGCCTCGGGCAATAATGCCAATGCTGAAAGATATGACTGTTGCCAATCCTGCCAGAATAAATCCGACTGTAAGACCATTTACAGCGGTTTTTTCATCTTTGGCTGCATAAATTCTCTGCCAGGTACATTGCCACATCATATAAAAAGGACCAACGGTCAAAGCCAGACTCAAAAAAGTTCCAAACCCTTGTTTACCGAAGGGATGGAAAAGATCTGCTGGCGTATTGGCAACAATTTTTTCAGTTCCGCCAGCATATTGAATTCCAAGGACCAATAAAAGGATTATGCCAATATATAAGATAACGGTCTGAATACTGTCTGTTAGAATGACAGATGGCATACCACCCATGTACGTATAGACAAAGATGAGCGCAAATCCGATAACAATTCCAATCTGTAAATTTATTCCAAAAAATCCATTGAAAATTGTTCCTAACCCAATAAATTGAAGGGCCAAAGTGGGTATTGAGTATACAAATATCTGGAACAATGACGGGATGAATGCTGCGTTTTTTCCGTAACGTAAGGCAAATACATCAGGTATGGTGTATAACTTCAAACGTCTTAGAATTCTAGCGAATAACAGGATGAATATGATTGTCAATGCTACGCCTGGAATAACCCAGAAAAAAATTCCGCTTATACCTGTGGTAAAGCCCATCCCCATGAATCCGATAAATGCCGATGCTCCGCACCATGTGGCAATCGTGGTACCGACAATTTGCCAGAAACCAACGTTCCAACTGGATACAAGATACTCATCAACGGATGTGGTTTTTCTGTAATGATATATGCCCACAATGATCATGAATGCGAAATAGGTACAAAGGAAAAGTGCATATATTGCTGAATTGCTCATGCCCAACCTCCCGTTGCCGCTTGGTCCGCTCTCATTTCAGCGCCACGCGAAAACCGCTCCGCCACTGCCAATGTAAACAACTACATTTGCACAATCTGTGTTTTAGTTTTAGTTTCACCTCCTTTAATCGGGGTGTAAACCTTGAGGAACCGATTAAGGCAGTCGATTAAAAACGAAATCCCCGCCAAGGACGGTTGCCAATACAGAAATATTGGAAATATGGTGTGGGTCTATTTCCAATGGGTTCTCCGAAAGTACCGCAAAATCGGCGAGTTTTCCTGGTTCGATGCTTCCCTTTTCGTTCTCTTCAAAGCTGCAGTACGCCGGGTTTATGGTATATGCCTTAAGCGCCTCGATCGGTGGAATGCGCTGCTCTGCACCCAGCGTTTCTCCATTGCGTGATATACGGTTAACAGCCGTATGAATTGAAAATATCGGGTTTATAGGCGTGACGGGTAGATCCGAATGCAAACAAAATTTCAGACCTGACTTGAGAGCGGAATTTAGCGGATCCAATCTGGAGGTACGTTTCGGCCCAAGGAATAGGGAGGTGTGACGATCGCCCCAGTAGTAAATATGATTAACAAAAAAATTGGGGACAATGTCTAACTTTCTCATTCTTTCAATCTGCTCATCTGAAGCCATCTGACAATGGATGATCATATGACGATTTTTTTTATCAGGACTCTTTTTATGAGCCTTATCGAAAGCCTGTAAAACTGATTCAATTGCCCGATCACCGTTTGCGTGTATCGCTATCTGGCAGCCGGCAGAATGATACCTATCTATCATCGAATCGAGACGTTTCTGTGGTATTACCAATTCACCCGTTAGGTCAGGGCGACTGTGATATGGTTCGTTCACTGCGGCAGTGAATATTTGAATGGAACCGTCCTGAAAGGCTTTGACAGACCCTAATTTCAATACATTCGAGCCAAATCCGGTTTTCATTCCATTGTTAAAAAAATTGCAGAATAATTCCTCTACCATGGTCATATAGACGCGGATGGACAATTTGCCTTGCGACTCGAGATCTCCGTAACATTTTACAATTTCGCTTCCTTGCCCCTCAAATCCTATAGCTCCGTCGTGAATGCTTGTTATGCCGTGTTGGTTATAATGCTCGGATGCCTGTATTATCCCATTCTTTATCTGATCACCACTATAGGCTGGTATATGTCGATTGACCAATCTCATAGCGGACAATTCAATCAATACGCCCGTAGGTTCTCCATTCGCATCCTTCTGTATTTCAGCACCTTCCGGTTGAGCTGTATTTTTGTCTATTCCAGCGATCTCCAAGGCTTTCGAATTGGCATAAGCAAAATGAGCGGAAATATGTTGAATATATACCGGATGATTTGGCGCAGCATCATCCAAATCCATCTTAGTTAAATGCCTTTTATCGGAAATCATTGTATCATCATAACCAAATCCCCTCACCCATTCATCGTGTTTGATATTTTTTGTTTTGTCAGCAATACTATTTTTTATTTTATCGATCGACTGATTGGCAGTGCATGAGCAGTCAACTTGTAGCAATTGCGTGGCGTACATAGATAGGTGATTATGCGATTCGATGAATCCCGGAACAACCGTTCGACCGCAAAGATCAATAGACTCAAAATTCTCATTTATGCCAGTTGCCAGGTTTTTGATGTACGAATCCGAACCAACCGCGAAGAATCTATCCTTCCAGGTGGCAAACGCTGTTGCGTTGGAAATTGAGTCCGATAAAGTTATTATTTTCCCATTGTAGAAAATTTTTAGAAATCTCATTATTCTCTCCAAGTCTAAAAGCCGATACGTTTAATATAAGAATTCCGGTCAGGCAGGATTTTGTGTGGCCGCCAGAAAATCGTCGGAGTACTGAAATACCCAATGTACATCTCTAAGGAAGTCCGCGGCTTCCCTTGCATCTCCGAATTCAAGGATGTCCAGGAATTTCAAATGCTCTTGGATATTTTGATTTTTCCAATTGGGACCGTAATCTATCTTGGTAAAATTATAAAGTCGTTGCTTAAGAGAATATGCATAGCGCAGGAGCTGATTATTCGTCGACAAATCCAAAAAAACGGCATGAAATTTAAGGTTATAATCGTAGAATGATGTCACATCTGGATTTTTGAAACTATCGGCCATCTGCGCATTAATATCTCGCATTTTCTTTATTTCGACTGATCCAATTCTGTTGGCCACTGATATCAAGACTCTTGACTCCAATCCTCCCAAAATTTCATAAATTTCATGCAGCTCATCTAGAGAAAGCTCATTGATACGTATCCCCCTTTGAGGGAGTAATCTCAAAAAGCCTTCGAATTGCAGTTGAAGTAACGCCTCACGCAATGGCGTACGACTTACGCCCAGTTCACTGCTCATCTGCTTGATATCTACCGCCGAACCCGGTTTGAAGAATCCCTCCTGTATCAACTTGCGTATATGATCATAAACTTGGCTTCTCAGTAATCCGTTACTATTTAGTTTCATCATTTTTTTATCCCGAGATTTCTCGTTGAACTTATTCGTCGGGTGCCTGTTACAAGTGGCGCCGAATGCATGCTCATGACGTTGGATATCAACCTTGTGACCGCTGCAACCGCGATGGCCGGTCCGACCGAAAGGAACTGCCAGGGGTGATCAACCATTGCCTCTGGCCGATCTCTTCTGCCGCCGGATGGGCTCCCCAAGTCAGCTGGCATACTAATATATTAGTATATTTCGCCAGTCAAGCTGATATTTCTCCAACGTTTTTTCTTTATTTAAATTTATATCGTGCTGAAAGAACTACATAAATAGTCTTTGTTCCGGAACCGGTTCAACCACGAGGTTAAAACAGACAGGAGAGGTGTCGGGTCTCCACATCGCACATCACGACTAATGTACAGAATTTTGGCCAGTGGAGGTTTGAAGGGGGTTATCTGCTTGTAACGTCCTAAAAATATTTATAAAGCGGATGAAATCAGGGTTCCGGCGAGGATCCGGTAGGATCCGGGTCGCACCAAGCCAACACTTTGATTTGCTGACAGATAGGCGGGAAAAACAACTCCAAATAGCCCCTATAACCCTTATTTTGACCCCGAAAACGCGGTTATAGGAATTCTGCGTAGGGAATGCGCGCATCGGCACTCAATTGCCGAGCCGATCTGGCACCTGACCCACCCTTGCCACAAAGGGGAGTTTTTCCTCAAGAAATCTNNGACGAAATCTTCCAGGTAAGCGCGATGCGACACATACGGAGAGAAAAAAGGCGGCCCCTGTTCACCGACGTGCCCGACCGGCACCGACTGGCGCCTCCCAGGTTGCAGCAGCTTCTTCAACTGTAGTATGGGACGGGTATTCGCCTGTGGCTTGCTCATCCACCGGCTGCCGATACCGCCCAATGCCGGTGGCACAGCCTGATCGAGGAAGGAGAACATGCCCCCATCCCCCGAGCGATGGAAGTTTTCCCCCCCCAACGCCCCGGATGTTTTTTTCCGCCAGCGCCTCCTGCGACAATTCGATGCCCATCGGGAAAAGCAGGTCATCCTTTTCGTGGGTCAGGCCGGACAAGGCAAATCCACCCTGGCCGCCAAGGCGATCCATAGCGCCTCGCGGCCCGCGATCTGGGTGAACCTCGATCCCTTCGACGCCGATCCGGCGTCCTTCGTGGCCAGCTTGATCACCGCCTTTCAGGACCGCTGGGCGTCCCTCGATTTCAGCCCCGTCATCAACGACCTGTCCACCTCGGTGCGTCCCGCCACGTGGCAGGCCCTCTACTTCTCATGGTCCGTTGCCTTCTGGCAGATTGCCCCGTCGCCGGTGCGGCTCGTGCTGGACGTGCTCGATCAGATCCCCGACGATAGCGACACGTACCCGCTCATCGACGCCCTGATTCGCTCGGCCCCGCGATCGGTTCAGTTCTGCCTGATTTCGCGGCGACGGCCGCCGCTGAAAATCGAGCGCCTAAAGCTGGCCCATCGGGCGGTCGTCTTTGAAAACGACATGCTGGCCTTCAACCCGGAAGAAACCGCTTCGTTTCTGCGCCAGACCTACTTGCCGTCCATAACCGATGATGTGGCCGATTATATCCACACCTACACGGAGGGATGGCTGGTCGGCGTTTTGATCATTGCCCAATGGCTCGGGGGCAAACAGCAGCGCATCGCCTTGACGGATCTCGAGGCCTTGTTCGGCCGATCCGTACCGGGTGAAATTTTCAACTATTTCGCCGAAGAGGTTTTCGACGCCTTCAGCGCCTCCGATCGGCAGTTCCTGATCCAAACCGCATTTCTGGATGTTCTGGACCCCGTGTTGATCGACCACCTGCTGAAGATGGACGGCAGTGCGGCCAGGCTTCAGCGCCTGTCGCGCGACTACCTGTTCATCCAACCGTTCACGGACCGGTCCGGGCAATTGTTTTTCCGCAACCATCAGCTCCTCAAACGGTTCCTGGATTCCGCCAGCAGGGAAAAATTGAGCGGTTCCGCCAGGCGGCGGATGTGCCTGCAAACCGCCGACCATTACGCCGCCGCGGGCCTGGCCGAAAAGAGCCTGCCCTACTACCTGCAAGCCCGTCGCTACAGCGACGCGGGGGACATTCTGGCGCAAATCGGCATGCAACTCATCGCCCGCGGGCAAACCGAGCTGCTGGCCGGCTACCTGGAGCAAATCCCCGCCGCGGAGCGTCGCCAATCCCCCTGGCTGCTGTTGTTCGAAGGCCTGATCCTGCGCGCCGCACAGAGCCCGCAGGCGCTGGAAAACTTCGTCCGTTGCCGGGACCTGTTCGCCGCCAGCGGGGATGCCAACGGCCGGACCCTGACCAGCGCCTACCTCATCGAAACCGCCTTTCTTTTCGGCCACAGCCCCATCGACATGGATGCGCTGCTGAACGAGGCTCGCGCCATCCTGGCCCAGGCGACAGAGGTCGCCACCGGCTTTCAGGCCCAGCTCTGGCTGCAGATCGGTTTTGCCACCATCCGCGGCATGGGCCATTTCAGCGAGGCGCTGTCCGCCTGCCACACCGCCTTCCTGTTGGCCAAAGCGGAGGGGAACATCAACATGCAGTGCCATAGCTTGAGCTTGTCCAAGCTGGCCTGCGCCTACCTGGGAGAGTTCGACCAGGCCGACGAGCTGGATCGTCAGATCGCAGCGCTCCTGCCAGATTGCTCCACCGAAATCAAGACATTTCATTTGAGCTCCCAGTGCCTGCTGAACATCTACCGCGGCCGGAAAAACGAGGCCATGGCCAATCTGCAGCAGTTCGAGGCGGAGATCGAGAAGTACGGGTTTCGCCACTTTTACGCCTGGCTGACGATCTACAAATGCCTGGTCTACCCGCGGGTGGGAAAATTGGCCGACGCCGAGAAGATCCTGGCGGGCTGGCTGCAGATGTGCACCGAACCGACCTTTCGAAGGGCCATGGCGCTGTTGTTCGTGGGGTTCTGTGCCTACTATCGGGCCGCCGTGGCGGAGGGCACGGCGGCCCTGCGGGAAGCGGCGGAGATATTCCGGAAAGGGCCCCTGCGTTCCGAATTCCAATACCAGGCGGCCCGCAAGGGACTGGGGATCGCCGCCTATTTGCGCCACGACCACGCGGAGGCCGACGTCATCCTGCACGAGGTATTGGCCTACGCCACCAGCATCAACAGCCACACGCTGATTGCCGACGCGCACCTGCTCATGGGCCTGAACCGGTACGCGGCCCGGGACCTGCGCGCGGCCGGCCGCCACCTGCGCGCCGCCTTCGCGATCATCGTGCCCCGCCGGCTTGACCAGCTGGTGGTCACCCACAGCGACGATCTGTCCTGCGCCTGCCTTCTGGCCCTCAAGCTGCAGGTGCTGGACGATGGGTCATGGGTCAGGCAACTTCTGGCCAAAAACCCCAACCCGGCGATCGTCCGCGAGTTGCAGGAGGAAATCCGGACCACCCCCCAGGCCGGGCAGCGACGGATGTTGCGGGAATGCCTCGCCGCCATCCACGAGGCCGCATTGCCCCGCCTGGAAATCCGCACCCTCGGCGAATTGAGCATCCGCCTCGACGGCGCCACCATCCCCGCGGCCCGGTGGAAAAGCGCGAGCACCAAGCGCTTTCTCGCCATCCTGCTGGCCCATGGCGGCCGGCGCGTGCCCCGAGAATCCATCATGGACGCCCTGTGGCCGGACAGCCCCGCCGAGGCGGCCCACAGCAATTTCAAGAGCGCCCTGCACCGGCTTCGCAAGGTGCTCGAGCCGCGGAAAGAACGCTACCAGCGGTCACCCTACCTCCAGGCCCGCAACAATAACGTCGGGTTCAACCCGTCGCTTTGCCGCATCGACTTCGAGGAGTTCGAGGCGGCCGCGCACCAGGCGCTCAGCGCCCCGGAGGCCACCCAACGCACCCGGATGGCCCTGGAGGCCGTCCAAATGTACCGGGGCGCATTCCTTCCCGATGAAGTGTACCTGCCCCCGGTCAACCACCAGAGAGAGCATTTGGCCCGGGCCTATCTCCGCCTGCTCGAATGGCTGGGAGGCCAGTTCGAAAAAAGGGGGGAATATCAACGCGCGACGGATTGCCTGGAAAAGTGGCTGACCGCCGACCCGTATTCGGAGACCGCCTGCCGTCGATACATGCGTCTGTTCCGCCGGACGGGCAAGTCCGACGAAGCCTTGCGGCTCTTCAGGTCCTTCGAGGCCCGCCTGCAAGCGGATCTGCAGCTCACCCCGGACGCCGCAACGCTGGCCCTGTTCCGGGAGATCCAACGGCAGGCCGCAACCGCGCCCGGCCGGCAGACCTGACCGGGGCCCTTCCGGGTCCATCCGGCGTCAAAACCCCGGGCGCGCCGCCCCCTCTCCCCCATAAGTCCCTCCCCGGCAACCATTCTGCAACCTTTGTGCAACTTCCGTCTGCTATGCGTTCCACCGGGCGAAATGGGTCCATCGGCCGCCGGTGAAAAGACCACCGCCATCTCCCCGGAAGCGTTTGCGCCGGGTGGGCGGCGGGGAGGGACGATGCGCCCTCGGAAAAGCTGCCGTCGGGCAGCCCGGTTCATGGGGCGCAATCTCCGGGGGGAGGGACTGGCATGCAATATCTGCTGACCTGTCGCCTTGACGCGCAGGGGTGGGAAAATCTGCCCGAAGCCCAGCAGAATGCCCTCAGGGAAGGCTATCGCGCCTTCGAGCGCGAGTTGACCGCCAGCGGGCGCTCGATCGCCGGCGCCAGGTGGGGCGCGCGCCCCACCGCCACGACCCTAGGCCTGAAATACGGGCCGGCAGCCCTCAGCGACGGTCCCTTCGCCGGGGCGCAGGTGGTCATCGACAGCTGCCAAACGATCGAATGCCGGGATCTGGAGGAGGCCATCGCCATGGCCAGACGCCTGCTGATCCTTCCCCTCGGGGGTACCGTCGAGGTGCGTCCGGTGGAGGCGGCCACCGAGCAGCCCGCGGATGACCCATGAGTTGGCGCAGAACCGCCCCCGGCCCCATCCACAGCGGCCGGACGGCCGGCGCCCGGACCCCAGGATCTCGGCCCCGCCCGGGTTGTAGGGTCCAACCCGCTGATTTCGATGTATAAATACTTCGTTTTCCGCAACATATCCTGGTCGGACCCCATCTCCCATCGCATAAAACGGTCAGCGCGGAACCGTTGCCGCGGATGCAGACTAGTGGGCATAACCGGATAGTTTGCCGTTCCTTGTCGTCGGATTGGCTTGCTGGGGAGTCATTGGGTATGGCGTCTAGCAGGCTGTGGATAAACTG
>DJGG01000055.1:6601-19734 GCA_002432195.1 Desulfobacteraceae bacterium UBA5852 | reverse complement strand
CAACCTCGAGTGGTTGTGAGCAATTTCGCGAGTGCCGCAACGCAGCCTTTCGGCCGGAGGCGCAGTTTATCCACAGCCTGCTAAGCGCCCCTTCCTCCATTACCCTTCAGCCGCCTGAGGCGCTGGTGCTTCCCACCGTCCCACGGGATGGCCAGCGCCTCCGGAACGGCCCGACCGCCGGACGTGCGCCGGCCATTGGCCCGGCAAGGAGGATGGCCCCCACCCCGACGCGGAGCACAGGCATGGAGCTTTTCTTCCAGCAATTGACCAACGGATTGGCCGTGGGCGGCATCTACGCCCTCATCGCCCTAGGGTACACCATGGTTTACGGTGTGCTCAAGCTGATCAACTTCGCCCACGGTGATCTGTTCATGATCGGGGCCTACCTGGGGTTGACCATGCTCACGGCCCTGGGACTGACCGATTACCTCAGCCCCCTGGCCGTGGTGATCGTGCTGGCCCTCATGGTCATGGGCCTGGTGGCCCTGGTGGGGGCCAGCCTGGAGCGGGTGGCCTACCGGCCCCTGCGCCAATCCCACCGCCTCTCGGCGGTGGTATCCGCCCTGGGGGCCTCCATCTTCTTCCAGAACGCGGTCATGCTGATCTACGGCGCCCGCTACCGTGTCTACCCCCACGACCTGCTCCCCCGGACGGCCATTCACGTCCTGGGTCTCGACATCCCCCTCATGCGGATGCTGATCCTCCTGACCTCCCTGGTGATGATGATCGCCCTCTACCTTTTCATCCAGAAGACCCGCATCGGCACCGCCATCCGCGCGGCGGCCATCGACCAGGGGGCCGCCAAGCTCATGGGCATCAATGTCGACCGCGTCATCATGATCGTCTTCCTCATCGGCCCTGCCCTGGGGGGGGCGGCCGGACTGATGGTGGGTCTCTACTACGGCCAGATCAACTTCACCATGGGCTGGCTTTACGGTCTCAAGGCCTTCACCGCGGCCATCCTGGGGGGCATCGGCAATATCCCCGGGGCCATGCTGGGGGGCCTCCTGCTGGGGGTCATCGAAGCCATGGGCGCGGCGTACATCTCCATCGCCTGGAAGGATGCCATCGCCTTCTGCGTCTTGATCCTGATTCTTATCGTGCGTCCCACGGGGCTCCTCGGGGAACGGGTAGCGGAAAAGGTATGAAAACCCAACGCCAGGTCACCTACGCGGTATGCGCCGCCGTTCTCCTGATCGCGCCGGCCTTTCTCAATTCCTACTGGGTGGACGTGCTCAACAACGTCGGGATCTATGCCATCCTGTCCCTGAGCCTGAACATCATCCTGGGGCACGCGGGCCTGTTTCACATGGGGCATGCCGCCTTCTATGCCCTGGGGGCCTACACCACCGCGATCCTCAACACCACGTCCGGTCTGCCGGTGATCTGGCTCCTGCCCTTGAGCGGGCTGGTGGCCGGCCTGGCCGCCCTGGTGGTGGCCCGCCCCATCATTCACCTGCGGGGCGACTACCTGCTCATCGTCACCATCGGCTTCGTGGAAATCGTGCGCATCGCCCTGATCAACAACATCTTCGGCATCACCGGCGGGGCCAACGGCATTTTCGGCATCGACCGCCCCGAAATCCTGGGAATGAAAATCCGGACCCCGCTGGGCTTCTTCTACTTCATCTGGGGGTTTGCGGCGCTGACGATTTTCCTCTTCGACCGCCTGGAGAAATCGCGCTTCGGCCGTGCGCTGAATTACCTGCGGGAGGACGAGGTGGCCGCGCAGGGCAGCGGCATCGACACCGCCCATTACAAGCTCGTGGCGTTTGTGATCGGCGCGGTGTGGGCCGGCATGGTGGGCAACATCTTCGCTGCCAAAATGACCATCATCGCGCCGGAGTCCTTCAACTTCTGGGAGTCGGTGGTGCTGTTCATGATCGTTCTCCTGGGAGGCCGCGGCAGCATCCCGGGGGTGATCCTGGGCGCCTTCCTGGTGCTGGGCCTGCCCGAGCTCTTCCGCCAGTTCGCCACGGCGCGCATGCTGGTGTTCGGTGCCGTCATGGTGGCCATGATGATCTTCCGCACCGAAGGCATCCTGCCGCCGCCGCCCCGCAAATACCCGCTATCCAGGCCGACGGCTCCCGGAGACCGCGCATGAGCACCTTGTTGAGCCTGCGACATCTGACCAAGCGCTTCGGCGGACTGGTGGCCGTGGACGACGTATCCTTCGACGTGGCCGGCGGCTCCATCGTCGGGCTCATCGGACCCAACGGCGCCGGCAAGACCACGGTCTTCAACCTGATCACGGGCAACTACCGGGCCGATGCGGGTGATGTCATCTTCGAGAACCGCTCCATCCGCAAGCTGCCCACGCACCAGATCGTCTCCCTGGGCATCGCCCGGACCTTCCAGACCATCCGCCTGTTCCTGAAACTCTCGGTGATCGAGAACGTTTTGGCGGGTTGCCACTGCCGCATGCGCTCCGGCTCCCTGGCCGCCATGTTCCGCACCCCCGCCCAGCGCCGGGAGGAACGCGAGGCCCTGCAGATCGCCCTGGCGGAACTGGATTTCGTGGGCCTCACGCCCCACGCCGAGCAGCTTGCCGAAAACCTTTCCTACGGCAACCAGCGGCTGCTGGAAGTGGCCCGGGCGCTGGCCACGCGACCGCGGTTCATCATTCTGGACGAACCGGCCGGGGGCATGAACGACCAGGAGACGGACAACCTGATCCGGACCATTCAGAGCGTCCGGGACCGGGGCATCACGGTGCTGCTCATCGAGCACGACATGAGCCTGGTCATGAAAGCCTGCGAGCACCTGGTGGTGCTGGAGAATGGTGCCAAGATCGCGGAAGGTCCCCCCCGGCAGATCAAGTCCGATCCCAAGGTGATCGAAGCCTACCTGGGTCCCGAAGAGGACGCCTGACGATGATACTCGAAATTGACAACCTGCACGTGAAGTACGGCAACGTCGAAGCGCTGCACGGCATCCGGATCAACGTCAACGAAGGTGAAATCGTCACCATCCTGGGAGCCAACGGGGCGGGCAAGTCCACCACCCTCATGGCCGTCAGCGGGCTGGTCCGCGTGAGCAACGGCGCCATCCGCTTCAACGGTCAGGATCTTCACCGGCTGCCGGCCCACGAAGTGGTGGCCCGGGGCATCGCCCAGGTGCCCGAGGGACGCCGCATGTTCGGCACCCTGACCGTCCAGGAAAACCTCAACCTGGGCGCTTTCACCTCCCAGGACCCGGACCGCAACCGGCGCAACCAGGAATGGATCTTCCAGCTCTTCCCCCGCCTCAAGGAGCGCTCCCACCAATTGGCCGGCACCCTGAGCGGCGGCGAGCAGCAGATGCTGGCCATTGCCCGGGCGCTGATGGCCAATCCCAAGATCCTGCTGCTGGACGAACCCAGCCTGGGGTTGGCGCCGCTGCTGGTCAAGGCCATTTTCGCCACCATCGCGGAAATCAACCGCTCGGGGCTCACCGTGGTGCTGGTGGAGCAGAACGCCCGGGCGGCCCTCAAGCTGGCCCATCGCGGCTACGTCATGGAGGTGGGCCGTATCGTACTGGAGGATACCGCCCCGGCCCTGCTTTCCAATCCGGACGTGCAGAACGCCTACCTGGGCGGCAAGACCTGAACCGGTGATGCCGGCGGCGCCGCGTGCAGGGACTCCCGGCAACGGCTCTCCGCGCGCCGCATGGCGGCCGGCCGTGAGGACCCCGGAGCGGCGGTTTCGGCTGGACAAAATGGTTTAACCATTATAATCAGAAATACCTCCCCCCAGCGCGCCAGAGACCGTATGTTCAAAAAAGCGACCAAAAGCCGTGTGTTTCAGGATGTTGTCGACCAGGTTCAACAGGCGATCCTCGACGGCCAGCTCAAGGCCGGCGACCGACTGCCCGCCGAGCGCGAGATGGTGGAGATGTTCCAGACCAGCCGCGGTACGCTGCGGGAGGCGTTGCGGGTCCTGGAGCACAAGGGTCTGATTGAAATCCGCCTGGGGGTTGCCGGCGGCGCCATGGTCAAGGCCATCGACACCGAGCAGGTCAGCGAGAGCCTGGCCCTGCTGATGCGCACCCAGGCCATCCCCCTGGACGATCTGGCGGAATTCCGCGAAGGCGTCGAAGGCAACGTGTCGGCCCTGGCGGCCCGCAGGGCCACCCCCGAGGACGGCGAGGACCTGCGCCGGCTCATGGATGAGGCGCGGCACTTCTACGAACAGGGCGTGGAGGCCTGGCAGTCTTTCGTGCAGGTCGACCGCCGGATCCACATGACGCTGGCCCGCATATCCCGCAACGCCATTTACGCCTTCGTGCTGAAATCCGTGCACGACAACATTCCCCCGTATTACGAGCGCTACCTGCAAAGCAGCACAACCGTTTTGGAGGAGAATTACCGGGATCTCTGCGACTTGACGGCCGCCGTCCAGGCCGGGGACGCAGCGGCGGCGCGCCGCGCGGCCCAGGCCCATGTCCGCCGCTTCCACCGCTACATGCTCGCGGTGGAGCACCGCCTCACGGAGAAATCCCCACCACCATCCCGCTAGTTCCCGCCCCGCGAGGCTGCCGGGATCTGGCGGCGGCGCATCCGCCGGGGCCCGGGCGCCCCGTGGGGCGAAGACAGGAGACCACCCCATGACTCACGACGCACGCACCGACGACGCCCTGCGGCACGAAGCCGTGCGGCTGGCCGAAACCTGGCAAAACCGCGCCAATGAGCTCTTGACCCGGGAAGAAAAGCGCTACCAGAAGCAGATCCGGCATCTGCTCACCCAGCCCGCGGACAAGGTGGCCCTGACGCGCCTCATCGACCAGAGCTTTCGCAGCGCCAACCACGGCCGGGTGGCCGAGCAGGTCACCTATCTGCTGAGGCGCTACGGCATCCCGGGCTTTTTCTCCCCCCGCGAGAAGATGTTGATGCACCTGTTCCTGGCGGTGGGGCGCTGGCTGCCGGGCATTTCCGTGCCCCGCATGATCGACCATATGCGCGCCGACAGCCGCCGGGCCATCATTCCCGGGGAGCGCGAGGCCCTTCTGGCCCATCTGGCCAAGCGCAAGGGCCAGGGACTGCGCATGAACATCAATCACCTGGGGGAAGCGGTGCTGGGGGAAGACGAAGCCCGCCACCGCCTCGAGACCTACCTCGGCGACCTGCGGGACCCCGACATCGAATACATCTCGGTCAAGATCTCCACGATCTACTCCCAGATCCAGGCCCTGGCCTTCGAGCACTGTGTGGGCGTGCTCCAGGAGCGTCTCGGACGGCTCTACGAAACCGCGGCAGCCAACCACTATGCGCGCCCGGACGGCACCCGCGTCCCCAAATTCGTCAACCTGGACATGGAGGAATACCGCGACCTGGCCATCACCACGGCGGCCTTCACCCGGAGCCTGGACGAGGCGCGCTTCAAGGCCCATTCCGCCGGCATCGTGCTTCAGGCCTACCTCCCGGATTCCTTCGCCATCATGCGTCAGCTCACGGCCTGGGCCCGGCAGCGCGTGGAGGCCGGTGGCGCCCCCATCAAGATCCGCCTGGTCAAGGGCGCCAACATGGAAATGGAGCTCGTGGAGGCGGCCCTCATGAATTGGCCCCTGGCCCCCTATGACACCAAGCTGGATGTGGATGCCAACTACAAGCGCATGGTGCTGTTCGGCATGCAGCCGGAAAACATGCGGGCCGTGCACCTGGGTATCGCCTCCCACAACCTCTTCGAGCTGGCGTTCGCCCGCAAGGTGGCGGAGCGCAACGGTGTCACGCCGTTTATGACCTTCGAGATGCTGGAGGGCATGGCCAACCACGTCCGCCGGGCGATCGCCGGGACGACCGGCGAGGTCCTGCTGTATGCCCCCGTGGCGGCACGGGAAGAGTTCATCAACGCCATCGCCTACCTGGTGCGCCGCCTGGACGAAAACACCGGAGAGGAGAACTTCCTGCGCTATTCCCCCGACCTGCGCGCGGGCTCACCGGAATGGGACTTTCTCGAGCACCAGTTCCACAGCGCCTGCGAGCGCATTCCGGCGGTCGCCGATCGCCCCAACCGGACCCAGGACCGGCGGGAGGAGCGCTTCCCCGAGAAGATGGGCACCTACTGGGAGGGGGAGTTCAACAACGAGCCCGACACGGATTGGTCGCTCGACGCCAACCGCCGCTGGGCCGATGGCCTCCGGGAGCGCTGGCGGAAAACGGCCGGAGCCGACGCCCTCCAGATCCCCCTGGTGATCGCCGGCGAGGAGATCGTCACGGACCGGGAAACCCGGGATTGCCTCGACCCCAACCAGAAACCGGCGGAGATCCGGGTGGCCACCTACCGCCTGGGCACGCCGGAGGACGCCGAGCGGGCCCTGGCCGTGGCCCGCAGCGACCCGGACGGGTGGCGCCGGCTCACCCCCCGGGAGCGCCACCGGACGCTTTCCGGGGTCGCCATGGAGTTGCGCCGCCTGCGCGGGGAGCTCATCGGGGCCGCGGCCGCCAACACCGGCAAGGTGTTCGCCGAAGCGGACGTGGAGGTATCCGAGGCCGTGGACTTCGCCGAATACTACCCCCATGCGGTGCACACCTTCACCTCCCTGCCCACGGTGAGCGCCCGCGGCAAGGGCGTGGGCGTGGTGATCTCCCCCTGGAATTTCCCCATTGCCATCCCCTGCGGGGGCATCGTGGCGTCCCTGGCCGCCGGCAACACCGTGGTCTTCAAACCCTCCTCGGATGCCGTGCTGGTGGGCTGGGTCCTGTGCCAAGCCTTCTGGCGCGCGGGGGTCTCCAAGCGGGTCCTGCAGTTCCTGCCCTGCGACGGGGCGCGCACCGGAAACCGGTTGGTGGGGCACCCGGAGGTGGATTTCGTGATCCTGACCGGGGGCACCGCAACGGGCCTGGCCATGCTGGGGCAAAAACCGGACCTGTGCCTGGCCGCCGAAACCGGGGGCAAGAATGCCACCGTGGTCACCGCCATGGCCGACCGCGACCAGGCCATCAAGAATGTTATCCAATCCGCCTTCGGCAATTCCGGCCAGAAATGCTCGGCCACCTCCCTGCTGATCCTGGAAAAGGAGGTCTACGCGGACGAGGGCTTCAAGCGCCAGTTGGTGGATGCGGCCCGCAGCCTCACGGTGGGGTCGGCCTGGCACTTCGAGAACCGGACGGGCGCCCTGATCCGGCCCCCCGCCGGCGACCTGCAGCGGGCCCTGACCAGCCTGGAACCAGGCGAGACCTGGGCCCTGCAACCCCAAATGGCCCACGGAAACCCCCACATGTGGACCCCGGGGATCAAGTACGGCGTGCAGCCGGGTGCCTTTACCCACATGACGGAATTCTTCGGCCCCCTGCTGGGCGTCCTGCGGGCCGAGGACCTGAACCAGGCCATCGAGCTGGTGAACATGACGGGGTATGGGCTGACCTCCGGCCTCGAAAGCCTGGACACGCGTGAGCAGGCGCGGTGGAAGGCCGGCGTCCGGGCGGGCAATCTCTACGTGAACCGCGGCACCACGGGGGCCATCACCCTGCGCCAGCCCTTCGGCGGGATGGGCAAATCCGCCCTGGGGCCCGCCATCAAGGCGGGGGGCCCCAACTACGTCGCCCAGTTCATGGACTTCGCGGACACCGCCCTCCCCGAGGTGGGTGCCCTGGAAAAGGAAGAGGCCCTGCTGCGCTTCGCCCTGGAGTGGCGGCGCAAGCTGCTGTGGGGCGCTTTGCGGGAATTCGAGCCCGATCTCACCCAGACCATCCGGGCCATCAAAAGCTATCTCTACCATGCCGGCAATGAATTCCGCCGGGCCAAGGATTTCTTCCACCTTCGCGGCCAGGACAATATCCACCGCTACCGGCCCCTGGGCACCATCGTCACCCGGGTGCATCCGGACGACCGGCTGTTCGAGGTCCTGGCCCGGATCGCCGCCACGCGCATCAGCGGCAGCATCCCCGTCGTGAGCCTGCCCCCGGGGCTGGACAACGCGGTAACCGCCTTTTTCGCCCGCCTCGAAGGCCGCCAGCTACTGGGCAAGGCTCCCGTGCGCCGGCAGAGCGATGAAGCCCTGGTGGCCACCATGGCCGTGGCGGACCGCATCCGCTACGCCGCCCCCCGGCGCGTGCCGGAAGCGGTCCTGGCGGCCGCCGCGCGCACAGGCTTTTATATCGCCCGCTCCCCGGTGCTGATGGAGGGGCGCATCGAGCTGCTCCATTATTTCCAGAACCAGAGCATCTGCGACAACTACCACCGCTACGGCAATCTGGGGGAGCGCACCCTCTTGAAGTAGGCCTTCCCGGGCCGCACCCGCCGCCGGAACCGGCGTCGGACACGGCCCGGCGCCCCTTATCCACAGGGTGTTATCCCAGCCACCCGGCAAAGACGCCGTGCTCTCTCAGGATGTTGATCCCGATCACCAGCAGCACCACCCCGCCGGCCAGCTCGGCCACGGGGCTCAGGCGCTCGGCCGCCCCCACGGTCTTGCCCAGGTAGAGGCCCACCACGGTCAAGGCGCCCGCCACCAGCCCGATCACCAGGGCCGGAGTCCAGATGGCCAGCTTGAGCATGGAGATGGAAAATCCCACGGCCAGGGCGTCGATGCTGGTGGCCACGGAGAGCATCACCAGGGTCAGGCCGCGGGTGGGATCTTTCTGCTCCCGGGCGTCCTTCTCCAGCTTGAAGGCCTCCCGGATCATGTTGCCCCCCACGTAGGCCAGCAAGACAAAGGCGATCCAGTGGTCGTAGCGCTCGATGGCGTCCCGTACCGTGAGTCCCGCCGTCCACCCCAGTACCGGCATCAAGGCCTGGAAAAGCCCGAAGTGCCAGGCGAGGCGAAAGAATTGCCGGAAGGAGACCCGCTTGAGGCGAACCCCCGTGGCAATGGCCACGGCAAAGGCGTCCATGGCGAGGGCCAGGGCGATGGCCAGGATGTTGAGGATCGGCATAGGAAACCCCTTACCGGCGCACGGCTTGCACAACACGCCCAGAGACACTAGAATCTGACTTCACGACGGTGGACCGCTGCCCGACGAGGATGCCATCATGGCGCTGGAAGCACTACCCATCCCCCCCCATTTCGACCCCCGGACCGTGGGCGCGGTGTGGCGTGTACCCTACCAGCAGCGGGCCGCAGACGCCCGGGCGTGGGCCCGACGCTTCGATCTGGCACCCGCCGCCGCCGACCAGCCCCGCACGGCCCTGCTCCTGGTGGATGTGCAGAACACCTTCTGCATCCCGGAATTCGAGCTCTTTGTGGGTGGGCCGTCGGGGACCGGGGCGGTGGACGACAACCGGCGGATCTGCGAGTTCATCTACCGCCACCTCCACCGGATCACCGCCATCCTGCCCACCATGGACACCCACCAGACCGTGCAGATCTTCCACACCGTCTTCCTCGTCGACGAGCAGGGCGCGCATCCCGCGCCCTTCACAGTGGTGCGCCAGGCGGACATCGACGCCGGGCGGTGGCGTTTCAACCCCGCCGTGGCCCCCAGCCTGGGCATCGACGCCGCCGCCGGGCAGGCGTTGCTGGAGCACTACACCCGCCAATTGGCCTCTCAAGGCAAGTACGACCTCACCATCTGGCCTTTTCACGCCATGTTGGGCGGCATCGGCCACGCCATGGTCTCCGCCGTGGAGGAGGCCGTCTTCTTCCACGGCATCGCCCGCTCCACCCAGGCCGCTTTTCAACTCAAGGGCAACCGTCCCCTCACGGAATATTACTCGGCCCTGGCCCCGGAAGTCACCCGCGGCCCCGGGGGCGAAACCCTGGCCCAACCCAACGACGACCTCATCCGGCAATTGCTGGACTTCGATCATGTGCTGGTGGCCGGCCAGGCCAAAAGCCATTGCGTGGCCTGGACGGTCGCCGATCTGCTGGCGGCGGCCGGACGGTTGGACCCGTCCCTGGCGCAGAAAATCTGCCTTCTGGACGACGCCTCCTCCCCGGTGGTCATTCCCGGCGTGGTGGATTACAGCACGGCGGCCGAAGCGGCTTACCAGAAGTTCGCCGACGCCGGGGTGCGGCGCTTCCACACCACGGATCCCCCGGCCCGCTGGCCGGGCAGTTGGCGCTGACATGGCGCGGGGGCTGGACGCCTGCCCCCTGTTGCCGCCTACCGGCCCGAAACCTGCCGGAAGCGAAGGGTATAACCCATGCCCCCTGCATCCCTAGGTCCCCTGTTCACGGATCTCTACGAACTCACCATGGCGGCCGCCTATTTCGCCCACCGCCGCGACCAGCAAGCCACCTTCTCCCTGTTTATCCGGGGCAACCATCAGCCCCGCAACTATTACGTGGCCGCGGGCCTGGAGACCGTCCTCCAGGAGCTGGAGGCCTTCGCCTTTGCCGATGAGGATCTGGCCTACCTGGAAAAAGGCGGCCTTTTCCCCCCGGACTTTCTGGCTTTCCTGTCCCGCCTGCGGTTTACCGGCGATGTCATGGCCCTGCCCGAAGGGACCATCTGCTTCCCGGACGAGCCTCTGCTGGAAATCACGGCCCCGGTCATCGAGGCCCAGCTGCTGGAGACCCTGCTCCTCAACGTCCTCGGCACGGCCACCATCCTGGCGTCCAAAGCCGCCCGCTGCGTCACCGCGGCCCAGGGCCGCCCGCTGGTGGATTTCGCTTTGCGACGCACCCAGGGCCGGGACGCGGGCCTGGCCCTGGCCCGCAGCAGTTACCTGGCGGGCTTTGCCGGCACCAGCAACACCCTGGCGGGCAAGCTTTACGGCATTCCCACCTCGGGCACCATGGCGCACGCCTTTGTCACCGCCTTCGAGACGGAAATCGACGCTTTCCAGGCCTATGCCGCGACCTTCCCCCGTCACACGGTCCTGCTCATCGACACCTACGACACGCACCAGGGGGCGCGCAACGCCGTCACCGTGGCCCACGAGATGGCCGCCCGGGGGGAAAGCCTCCAAGGCGTGCGCCTGGACAGCGGCGACATGGTGGCCCTGAGCCGGGAGGTGCGGCGCCTGCTGGATGCCGAAGGCCTCCCGACGGTCAAGATTTTTGCCAGCAGCGGTTTCGACGAGTTCAAAATCGCCGAATCCCTGGCCGCCGGGGCGGCCATCGACGCCTTCGGCGTGGGCACGCGCGTCGGCGTCTCCGCCGATGCGCCCTACCTGGACATCGTCTACAAGATGGTGGCCTTCGACGGGCACCCGGTGCGCAAGTTCAGCCCCGGCAAAGCCACCTTGGGAGGGGCCAAGCAGGTGTTTCGCCATTGGACCCCCGAAGGCCGCATGGCCAGAGACGTCATCGGGCGCCGGGACGAAGCGCCGCCGGCGGGAACCCCGATGCTCCAAGCGGTCATGCGGCAAGGCCGGCGGCTGGGCCCGCCCGCGCAGTTGGAGGATCTGCGGCGCCGCTTTGCATCCGCCCTGGCCGCCCTCGATGAGTGTTACCAATCCCTCCAGCCCTGCCCCGCCTACCCCGTGACGGTAAGCCCGGAGCTGGCCGCCCGGCAACGATAGCAAACGCCGGCGCTCCCGAAGGAACCCGGCGTACCTTTGCGCATCGGACCGCGCCTGGCTTGGCGAGCTCCAGGCGCATAACCCCACAGGGGCTCAAATTCCCAAATAGGCTTTGCGTACGGCTTCGTTGGCCAACAGGTTGCCCGCAGCATCGGTGAGGGTGATTTGCCCGGTTTCCATGACGTACCCCCGGTGGGCCACCTTGAGGGCCAGGTTGGCATTCTGCTCCACCAGGAAAATGGTGGTGTTGCTTTCCGCGTTGATCTTGCGGACGATCTCGAAAATGCGTTTGACCACCAGCGGGGCCAGTCCCAGAGAGGGCTCATCCAGCAGCAGCAGGCGCGGCCGGGCCATCAGCGCACGGGAGATGGCCAGCATCTGCTGCTCGCCGCCGCTCAGGGTGCCTCCGGCCTGATGGCGGCGATCGGCCAGAATGGGAAAAAGCTCGAAGATGTAGTCAATATCCTGGCGAATGCCGTCCTTGTCGCCCCGCAGGAATGCTCCCATATCCAGGTTTTCGGCCACGGTCAGGTAGGGGAAAATCCGCCGGCCCTCCGGCACCTGGGAAATGCCCAGGGCCACGATTTCGTTGGGGCTCAAGCCCTGAATCGGTCGGCCCTCGAAGAGGATCTCCCCGCTGCGCGGGGGCACCACGCCGCAAATGGACATCAGGGTGGTGGTCTTCCCGGCCCCGTTGGCCCCGATGAGGGTGACGATCTCCCCCTGGGCCACCTCCATGCTGATGCCCTTAAGCGCCTGGATGTTTCCGTAATACGTGCTGATCTTCCGCAGTTCAAGCATCGATCTCTTCTCCGAGATACGCCTTGATGACCGCCGGATTGCGTTTGATCTCCTCCGGCGTTCCCTCGGCGATCTTCTTGCCGTAATCCACGACGTAGATCCGATCGGAGAGGCTCATCACCAGTTTCATGTCGTGTTCGATGAGCAGGATCGATACTTTCTCCTGGGCGCGCAAGCGTTCGATGAGCTCGTCCAGTTCGTTGGTTTCGTGGGCGTTCATCCCGGCGGCCGGTTCGTCGAGCAGCAGCAGAAAAGGCTCGGTGGCCATGGCCCGGGCGATTTCCAGACGTCGCTGGGCGCCATAGGGAAGGTTTTTGGCGAATTCGTTGACATAGCGGCTCAGGCCGATTTTCTCCAGGATGCCATAACTGTCGGCGACCACCTGTTTCTCTTCCCGGCGGGTGGCGGGCGTGCGAAAGATGGCCCCGGGTATGCCGGCCCGCAGGCGGCAATGACGCCCGATCATGACGTTCTCCAGGACCGTCATGTTGGGGAAAAGACGGATATTCTGGAACGTCCGGGCCATGCCCTGCTCGGTGACCTTGTTGGGCTTCAGTCCGTTCAGTTGGTGGCTGCCGCCTCCGGGGCGCGTCAGCCACATCTCCCCTTTGGTGGATGGATAGAGCCCCGTGATGCAGTTGAAAAAAGTGGTCTTGCCGGCGCCGTTGGGGCCGATCAGGGCCACGATTTCCCCCTGGCGGACCTCCAGGTCCAGATGGTCCAGGGCCCGCAGGCCTCCGAAATCCATGGTCAGTTGCTTGACGTCGAGAACCGGTTTCATGCGCTTTCTTTGTCGCCCTTGGTTTCCAGGCCTTCGAAATGGTAGATCCGCCGCACGTCGGAGACGATCCCGCCGGGACGGAAGAGCATCATCAGCACCAGCATGACGCCGAAGATCAGCATGCGGTATTCGGAAAAGGCGCGCAGGTATTCGGGCAGCAGGATGAG
>DJGG01000055.1:0-6554 GCA_002432195.1 Desulfobacteraceae bacterium UBA5852 | reverse complement strand
CCCATGCCCCCCAGCACCACCACGCAGAGAATGATGATGGACTCCCAGATGGTGAAACTGATGGGGTTGATGAAGGTGCTTTTGGCCGCGAACACCACACCCCCCATGCCCGCCCAGGTGGCGCCCAGGGCGAAGGCCGAGAGCTTGGTGCGGGTCTTGTCGATTCCCATGGCCTGGCAGGCGACCTCGTCCTCCCGCAAGGCGATCCAGGCGCGTCCGATGCGGGAGTCCTGCAGGCGGCGCACCACGAAAACGGTGAAAAGCGTCAAGGCCAGCATGAGGAAGTAGATGAATCGCGTGGATTGGCTGAGGGACATGCTGAAGCCCGGGATCCCGGGCCGGGGAATGTTGGCGATGCCGCTGGGCCCGAAGGAAAAGGCATTCCAGTTCTCGAGCACCAGGCGGATGATTTCGCCGAACCCCAGGGTGACGATGGCCAGGTAGTCGCCGCGCAGGCGCAGTACCGGGAAGCCCAGAAGCACACCGAAGACGCAGCCCACGAGCGCGCCCAGGGGCAGGGCCACCCAGAAGCTGACACCGAAATGGTAGTTCAACAGCGCGTAGCTGTAAGCGCCCACCGCGTAGAAGGCGACATATCCGAGATCCAACAGCCCGGCCAGGCCCACCACGATGTTCAGCCCCAGGCCGACCACCACATAGATCAGGGCGGTGATCATGATGTTGGTCTGATACATGGAAAACATGAAGGGAAAGGCGACGATCAGGACCATGGCCAAGCCCAGGACGGGGACGGCGACGCGCCGGTCGCGCGCCAGGCGTCGGACCAGGGGCTGCCGAACCTTCCCTTGGCCGTCCGCCTCCCCGCGGCCTGAAGCCCGGCGCTGCATCAGCCGGCGCCAGACCACGGCCAGCACAAAACTCGCGCCCCCCACGGCGGCCATCCGCCACCAGCGCCACTCGATGGTGCGCTCGATGGTGTTCACCTTGATCACCATGATGGGAAAGGTGAGAAACATGAACCACAGCGCCGTGAAAAACGCTCGCTTAATTTCTCCCAATGTCGTCATAGTGTGCCTTGTGGGTGCCTGCCCGCCTCGGGGAGCCGATGCCACTGGCGATCTGGCGGCCCAATCCCCTTCCGCGGTTAGACCTTGTCGGGTTCGGAACGGCCCAATAGCCCGGCGGGCCGGAAAATCAATATCAGCACCAGGAAGACGAACGCGAAGACGTCTTCATAATCGCTGGAGATGTACCCGGTGAAGAAGCTCTCCGTCCATCCCAGCACCAGGCTTCCCAGCACGGCCCCGGGCATGCTGCCGATCCCCCCCAGCACGGCCGCCACGAAGGCTTTGATTCCGGCGATGAACCCGATGTAGAAATTGATCTGCCCGATGTGCGAGGCGATCAGCACGCCGCCGATGGCCGCTGTGGCCGATCCGATGATGAAGGTGTAGGAAATCACCCGGTTGACGTCGACCCCCACCAGCATGGACATGGTGCGGTCCTGGGCCACGGCCCGCATGGCCTTGCCCATGCGGGTGAACTTGATCATGTAGGTCAGCAGCAGCATCACCACCGCCGTGGTGATGTAGATGACGATTTCGGTGGACCGCACGATGTGCTCGTACGGCTTCATGAACCCGAAGCCGGGAATCAGGTTGGGAAAGGGGAGAAAGTTGGAGGTCTGGGCCAGGAGCACGTAATTCTGCAGAAAAAGCGACATGCCGATGGCGCTGATCAGGGCGGACAGGCGCGGGGCGTGACGCAAGGGCTGGTACGCGATCTTCTCCACCGTGAAGCCGTAGGCGGCCGAATAGAGCATGGCGATCAATGCCGCCAGAATGATGACCGCCACCTGGTTGAAACCCAGCAGGGTGAGCACGCTGATGACGATCAGGCCGGTGAATGCGCCGATCATGTAGATTTCACCATGGGCGAAATTGATCAGTTGAATGATCCCATACACCATGGTGTAGCCCAGGGCAATGAGGGCATAGATGCTGCCGCGCGTCAGTCCGCCCAGAAAAAGCTCGAGAAAATATTCCATTGGCGACGCTTTCCATCCCCTGCTGTGCAACGATCGTTCAACCCGTCCCCCAGGCCCTGCCGATGCCCGTCACGGCGGGCGGACGGGAAGGGCCTCCAGGACATTCACCGGCTCTGGGGCGGCAGGTGCTCCCCATGCGGCGCGTCGGGACCTTTTCCGCGCCGGGCGGAGGGCATTGAAGTCGGCGCTAAAAACCCTCCGGCACCAAATGCATCAGGGGCCGAAGCCTCGCGGCCCGACCCCTGATGGCATGCGCTCAACCGATCCTACATCTGGACGGCGACATACTTGCCGTCTTGCACCTGATAAACGGCAAAGCCCACGCCGATGGCGTCGCCGCGGTCATCGAACTTGATAATCCCCAGGGGGGTGGCCACCCACTCGGACTTCAGCGCCTTGCTCAAGGCCTCGTATTCGGTGGAGCCGCACTTCTCGATGGCGTTGAGCAGCGCCAGGGTGGCGGAATACGCGTTCAGGAAGAAGGCGCCAGGCTCCTCGCCGTAGTCCTTCTTGTGGGCCTCGGTGGCTTCGATGGCCATGGGGTTCGTGGAGGTGTCCACCGGACCGGTGGCATAGACGCCCTCGGCGAATTCGCCGGCGACCTTGATGAAGGTATCGTCCTTGACGCCGTCATCGGAAATGAAGACGGTGTCCATGGCCTTGTTGCGCATCTGGGTGACGAGCTTGGAGGCCTCCGGGTGATACCCCCCGAAGATAACCGCCTGGGCGCCGGACTGCTTGATCTTCTGCACGACGGCGGAGTAGTCCACCGCACCCGGGGTGATGCCCTCGTAGAGCACCACTTCCGCCCGGCTGTCGGCTTCCAGGAAGCCTTTGGCGAACTCCGCCAGGCCCTTGCCATAGTCGCCCTTGTCGTGCAGCACGGCAATCTTGGTCAACTTGAGATGGTTGAGGGCGAAATCCACTTCCAGGCGTGCCTGGGCATCGTCGGAAGCGATGGTACGGTAGAAGTTGGGATAGTCACCGCTCTGGGTCAGCTCCGGGTTGGTGGCCGAGGGAGATATGGTGATGATCTTGGAATCCTTGTAAATGCCCAGAGCGGCCTTGGTGGCCCCGCTGCAGATATGGCCCATCACCACCTGGGCCTTGTCGGTGACGAGCTTGGTGGCCGTGTTGGTGGCCACTTCAGGCTTGCAGGCGTCGTCTTCCACCAGCAGTTCGATCTTCCGGCCGCCGATGCCGTTGACGGCGTTGCGGTGCTTGACCACCAGTTCCGCCGCACGCACGCTGGGAATCCCATAGGAAGCAAGGTCTCCGCTGTGGGCACCGGCTACGCCCAGCTTGATGGGTTCCAGGGCCTTTTCGGCCGGCGCCTCGGACGGTTTCGCAGTTTCCGTCGTCTTCTGCTCACCGCAGCTCGCCAGGGCCAGAGCGGCCAGCGCCACTATCAGTGCCAGAGCAAAATATCTACTCCTGCGAATCTTCCTCATGTCATTCCCCTCCTTGAAAAATTGACTGAAATAAAGGCCTTATACATGATCCTGTTCCTTATAATCGCAGCACCCAGCGCAGTCAAGCCTGAATTTGCGTCGGTTCGCGGCCCGGTTCCATTGCGGCTTGACCACGCCGGGGGGATGCAGTAAGCAAGAAGCGGGAACGTACGCATACCAAGGCCCGCCGCGCCTGGCGGGAAAGGCACACGGCCGATGAAACGCATCGGAGTAGTCGTCAAACCGGATCCCGAAGCCTTGGGAACCGCTGATGCTTTGGAGGCGTGGCTGCAAGACCGTGGGGTGGCGACCTTGCGGCGCGGCAATACCGCCACGGAGGAAGGTCCTGGGCCTGACGGTCTGGGCTGCGTCTTCGTGCTGGGGGGCGACGGCACTTTTCTGAGTGCCGTGCGCTGGCTGGGGGACCACCCGATCCCCGTCCTGGGAGTCAAGTTCGGTGAGGTCGGCTTCCTGGCCGAAACCACCGCCGACGATCTCTATGGTGCGGCGGAAGCCGTACTGGCGGGTAATTTCTCCATTCAGCCCCGCATGCGGCTGCAAATCACGGTTCAGCGCAGCGGGCATGCGCGCTGGCAGGAAACCGTGCTCAACGACGCGGTGATCAACAAGGGCACCCTGGCGCGCCTGGCCTCCATCCAGACCTTCATCGAAGATCACTACCTGACCACCTATCGGGCCGACGGCCTGATCCTGGCCACTCCCACCGGTTCCACGGCTTACTCCCTGGCGGCCGGTGGACCCGTGGTCCACCCCCAGGTTCCAGGGATCGTCATGACGCCCATCTGTCCCTTCACCCTCACCAACCGCCCCCTGGTGATTCCCGATACGGCCAGCGTCATGGTCCGCCTGGAGCCCAACTCCGCCACCATGATCCTCACCCTCGACGGGCAGGCGGGCCTGGAAATCAGCGACGCGGACACCATCGTGGTGTGCAAAAGTCCCCACCCCGTGCACATGCTCACCATCCCGGGCAAAGACTACTTCGACATCCTGAAGGCCAAGCTGAGCTGGAGCGGCGGCCGCGTCTGAAACCCCGGGCGCGCGACCGCCGGTCGCCGTGGCAGGCACCGCGCGTCGACTGCTCCTTTTCCCCCGCAGCACCTCAGTAGCGGTAGTGATCCGGCTTGAAGGGCCCTTGCGGCGGAACGCCGAGGTACTCCGCCTGCTCCTCGGTCAACCGCGTCAGCCGCACGCCCAGGCGCCCCAGGTGCAGGCGGGCGACTTCCTCATCGAGCTTTTTGGGCAGGGTGTAGACTTGTTTGTCGTGGGGCTGGCTGGCCAGTTCGATCTGGGCCAGGCACTGGTTGGTGAAGCTGGCGCTCATGACGAAGCTGGGATGCCCCGTGGCACAGCCCAGGTTGACCAGCCGGCCTTCGGCCAGCACAATCACCGAGCGCCCGGAGGTCAGGCGCCAGCGGTCCACCTGGGGCTTGATGGGCTGTCGCTGGCACCCGGGGGTGTTTTGCAGATAGGTCATGTCGATCTCATGGTCGAAGTGGCCGATGTTGCAGATGATGGCCTCGTCCTTCATCTGCTCCATGTGGGCGCCGGTTAGCACGTGACAGCACCCTGTGGCGGTGACGAAAATGTCTCCCAGCGGCGCCGCGTCTTCCATCGTGACCACCTGGAAACCGTCCATGGCGGCCTGCAGGGCGCAGATGGGGTCCACCTCGGTCACCAGCACCCGTGCCCCGAAACCCCGCATGGAATGCGCACACCCCTTACCCACGTCGCCGTAACCACAGACGACCACGGCCTTGCCCGCCAGCATCACATCGGTGGCCCGCTTGATCCCGTCGGCCAGGGATTCCTTGCAGCCGTAGAGGTTGTCGAACTTGGATTTGGTGACCGAGTCGTTGACATTGATGGCCGGAAATAGCAACTCCCCGCGGCTGGCCAGCTGGTAGAGCCGATGCACCCCGGTGGTCGTCTCCTCGGAAACGCCGCGAACTTTCTGAACCACGCGCCCCCAGCGCCCGGGATCCGCGGCGTAGCTGGCCTTCAGACGCGCCATCAGGCAGCGGAGATCGGCATTGTCGTAAGTGTGCTCCAGAAGACCGGGATCCGCCTCGACCTTGACCCCCTGGTGGATGAACATGGTGGCGTCGCCGCCGTCGTCCACGATCAGTTCGGGACCGGAGCCGTCCGGCCAGGTCAGGGCCATTTCCGTGCACCACCAATAGTCTTCCAGGCTTTCGCCTTTCCAGGCGAAAACCGCCGCCGAACCTGCCGCCGCAATGGCCGCGGCGGCATGGTCCTGGGTGGAAAAGATGTTGCAGGAAGCCCAGCGCACATCCGCCCCCAGCGCCTGCAAGGTCTCGATCAGCATGGCGGTCTGAATGGTCATGTGCAGGCTGCCGGCGACCTTGAGACCCTGGAGGGGCTTGCGCGGGCCGTAATTTTCCCGCACCGCCATCAGGCCCGGCATCTCGCGCTCGGCCAGCTGCATTTCCTTGCGGCCGAAGTCGGCCAGGTCGAGATCCGCCACCCGGTGGGGCAAGGTGAGGTCCAAGGCCTTGGGTGCGTCCGTATTCTTGGCAGATGACATGCGTCCTCCTCGTTTGGCGGTCCGGCACGACAGGACCGGGGTATGCGTGCTTATCCCGGCCTGCGGCCCGGGTGCTTCAGCGCCGGAGTGCTCCGCGCCGCGGCTCAGATGCCCGCCAGCGTGCGGATTTCCTCCGTGCGGTTGGTCCGTTCCCAGGAGAATTCCGGTCCGCTGCGGCCGAAGTGCCCGTATGCCGCGGTCTGGCGATAGATGGGCCGCAGCAGATCGAGGTATTCGATGATGGCGGCCGGCCGCAGATCAAAGACCTTGAGCACGATCTCCTTGACTTGCTTATGGGGGAGACTACCGGTGCCCATGAGGTCCACCATCACGGAAACCGGCTCGGCCACGCCGATGGCGTAAGCGATCTGCACCTCGCACTTGTGTGCCAGGCCGGCGGCCACGATATTCTTGGCCACGTGGCGCCCCATGTAAGAAGCGCTGCGGTCCACTTTGGAGGGATCCTTGCCGGAAAAGCACCCGCCGCCATGACTTCCCTGGCCACCGTAAGTGTCCACGATGATCT
>DJGG01000046.1:1122-13463 GCA_002432195.1 Desulfobacteraceae bacterium UBA5852 | reverse complement strand
GGGTGGGAGGAGGGGAAAGATTCCCGGCGCGCAACGGCCGGGGCGGACACCTGGGCCAGCAGGCCTTCCCGCTCGGCGGGGGTGAGGGGGCGCCAGCGGCCCTCCGGCAGGCGCCCCAGGCGGACGTTGACGAAGCGCACCCGGCGCAGGATCACCACCTGGTGGCCCACCTGGCGCAGCATGCGCCGGATCTGGCGGTTGAGGCCCTGGCGGATCGTGATCTCGATGTGGGCCTCCTCCCGGCCGTTGTGGAGCACCTTGACGGTGGCCTGGCCGGTCTTGCCCTCGGCCAGGTAGACCCCCTTCCTGAGCCGCTCGACAGCGGCATCGTCCAGGTGTCCGTTCACGCGGGCCACGTAGGTCTTGGGCACCTTGTACCGCGGATGCGTCAGGAGGTTGGTCAGTTCCGAATCGTTGGTCAGGATCAGCAGGCCCATCGTATCGGCGTCCAGACGACCCACGCAGAAGACCCGCTCCGACGTGGGCGCCAGNNGCGGTTCCGGCCTTCCTTGAGGATCATGCGGAAGCGCCGCGGCCCCAGGCGGCGCACCTCCGCCGGGCGCGTGCGGCTGCCCAGAACGGGCAGGCCCGCCGCCAGACGCGCCAGGGCGGCGTCCGCGATGGGGGCCGCCACGGTGACGTCATACTCCTTCTCGTGGTCGAAGGACGGGTGCAGCAGCCCGTGATGGAGGCGCCCGTCGTTGGTGAGGATCACCAGCCCCGAGGAGTCCTTGTCCAGACGGCCCACGGGGAAGATCCGCTGGGGCAGGTCCACCAGGTCCACCACCAGGGGTACGCCGCGCTGGCGGCAGGAGGTCACCACCCCGGGCGGCTTGTTGAGCGCCAGGTAGACCAGCTCCACCGCCGGGGTCACGATCCGGCCGTCCACCTCCACGCGATCCTCTCCGGGGTCCACCTGGGTGCCCGGTTCGCTGACCACCTTGCCGTTGACCCGCACCCGCCCCTGGGCGATGTAGATTTCGCCCCGGCGTCGGGAGCAGACCCCCGCCGCGGCCAGGAACTTCTGCAGGCGCATGCGGTTCACGATCGGTAATCCGCATTGATTCTGACGTAGTCCACCGAAAAGTCACAGGTAAAGACCCCGGCGCGGCCTTCGCCCTGGTGCAGGTCCAGGACGATGGCCAGTTCCGGCTTTTTCAGCACGGCCGTGGCCCGGGCTTCGGCGTCGGCACCGCAGCCGCGCCCCCCGGCCACCATCTGGACGTCGTCGAAATAGAGATCCAGGACCTCGGGGTCGAAGGGCACTCCGGCCCGGCCCGCCGCCCCCAGAATGCGCCCCCAGTTGGCATCCTCGCCGAAGAGCGCCGTCTTGACCAGCGGCGAGTGGGCGATGGTATCGGCCACCTGCCGGGCGGCGGCGCCGCTGAGCGCCCCCTGCACCCGGATCTCCACCAGCTTGGTGGCCCCCTCCCCGTCCCGCACGATCCACTTGGCCAGTTCCAGAAACATCTCGTCCAGCAAGGCCTGGAAGAGGAGCCGGTCCTCGGCGTCGGCCACCACCGCGCCCGAGGCCCCGTTGGCCAGCAGCACCACGGTGTCGTTGGTGCTGGTGTCCCCGTCGATGCTGATGCGGTTGAAGGATTGCTCCACGGCCGCGCGCAGCAGGCTGTCGAGCAGGGGGGCCTCCACGGCGGCGTCCGTCCAGGCAAAGCAGAGCATGGTGGCCATGTCCGGCCGGATCATCCCCGCCCCCTTGGCCACGGCCTGGATCACGAAGGGGCGCCCCTGGAGTCGTCCCTGGCGGGTCAGCAGCTTGGGCTGGGTGTCGGTGGTCATGATGGCCGCCGCCAGATCGTGCTGGCCTTCCGGCCGTGCAGCGGCCACCAGGCGGGGGGCGGCGGCGGCGATGCGCTCCACGGCCAGCGGCTGGCCGATGACCCCGGTGGAGGCCACCAGCACGAGGTCCTCCTCCAGCCCCAGCTCCCGCGCCACACAGTGGGCCATGGTCTCGGCGTCCCGCCTTCCCTGGTCGCCGGTGCAGCAGTTGGCGCACCCGCTGTTGACCACCACGGCCTGCGCCCGGCCGCCGCGCACCCGCTCCCGGGAGAGCTGTACGGGTGCGGCCTGGACCAGGTTGCGGGTGAAAACCGCGGCGGCGCTGGCCGGGACATCGGATACGATCAACCCCAGGTCGAGGCCGCCGCGCTTTTTCAAGCCGGCCGGAACCCCCCCGGAGCGAAAACCCAGGCAGACATGTTCGGTCATCGAAGCTTCTCCTCTCCCGTCGCGCAGGCGGGCTCCGGAGGCGGCCCGCGCCCCGGCAGGTGCCTTGACAATCGGCACGGCCCGGCGTACTACACGCCGATGTTTTTCCGTCCGTGCCTGAAGCCCGCTGGCAGCGCTGTGGATAACCAGGCCTGCGGCGGAAAGTCAAGCCCCGGCGACCGATGCCCCGCCGGCGGCCCGGACGCTGACCCGAACCCCCCAAAGGAGCGCCGCCAAGCTTCGCGACGCCGTGGGGCCACACCGCCTGCCCGCGAGGTGCCGCCCATGTCCCATCCGCCCCTCACCTGCCCCCGCTGCCGCGGCGCGCTGCGCCTCCAGCGGACCTGACGGCGGGCCGTCTGGCGCTGCAGGTCCTGCGGCACGGTCTTCGAACTCCAGGAATTCCCGGAAGCCCTGGACGGGGAGTTGGAGGACTGGCTGGCCCAAGTGCCCTGTGACCGGATCTGACCGCCCATGGTGCTCGACAGCCTCCTGCCGGTTTTCGCCCTGATCCTCCTGGGCTTCCTGCTGAAACGCCGTAGGATCACCAACGATGCGTTCCTGGCCACCTCCGACCGCCTGGTCTACTATATTTTCTTCCCGGCCCTGCTGTTCTGGAAGATCGGCGGCGCCCAACCCCGCGACGGCGCGGATGCTCGCTTCTACCTGGCGGTTCTGCTGGCCCTGGCCGTGGTCTACGGCCTCTCCCTGCTCTACATCCGCTGGCGGGTGGGGCCCTACCAGGCGGGCTCCTTCTCCCAGGCCTGCTACCGCTTCAACACCTACATCGGCATGGCCATCGTCATCAATGCCCACGGGGCCGACGGCGCCCGCACCTTCGGCATCCTGATCGGGGTGCTGATCCCGGTGATCAACGTCCTGGCGGTTTCCACCCTGATCTGGTACGCGGACCCGGGGGTGGCCATGGGCCGCCGCCTGGGCGTCACCCTGCGGGCCCTGGTGTCCAATCCGCTGATCCTGGCGTGCCTGGCAGGGCTGCTCTATTCCCGCAGCCTCGGCGCCTTTCCGGTTTTCCTGGACCATCTCCTGGGGCTGGCCGCGTCCCTCACCCTGCCCCTGGCCTTGCTGTCCATCGGCGGTGCGCTCTCCCTCTCCCACGTGCGCGGGCACCTGCCCCAGGCCCTGGCGGCGGCGGCCTTCAAGCTGGTGCTGCTGCCCGCAGTGGGTTATGGCCTGCTGCGGGCTTTCGGGGTGGCGGGCCTGCCGTTGCAGGTGGCCATGATCTTCTTTGCCCTGCCGACGTCCACGGCCATCTATGTGCTGTCGTCCCAACTGAAGAGCGACACCTTGCTGGCTTCCGCCGCCGTCGTGGTGTCCACGGCGGGATCCCTGGCATCCCTGAGCGTGGTGCTGCTGGCCGTCTGAGACACCCCACCCGAGGACCCAAGCCCATGCCGCAGCGCCCGTCCACCGAAAAAAATTTTCGCATCGTCGTGGAATACGACGGCACGGCCTACCACGGCTGGCAGCGCCAGAAGCAAGATCCCTCGATCCAGGGCGCCCTGGAGCAGGCCCTGGCGCGCATGACGGGCCAGCGCCTGACGGTCAACGGCTCCGGCCGCACCGATGCCGGGGTCCACGCCCTGGGGCAGGTGGCCAATTTCCGCTGCCGCACGCGCCTGGGCCCCGTGGAACTGCTCAAGGGCCTGAACAGCCTCCTGCCCGCGGATATCGCGATCCGGACATGCGACAGCGTCCCCCTGGATTTCCACGCCCGCTTCGACGCCCGCTGGAAATGCTACCAGTACCGGGTCCTCAACCGGCCCGTGCGCCCCGCCCTGGATCGCCACCGGGTCTGGCACATCTACCGGCCCCTGGACCTTGCGGCCATGCGGGCCGCCCTGCCCCACATCATCGGCACCCACGACTTCCGGGCCTTCGAGAACACCGGCAGCCCCCGCAGCACGACGGTGCGTACGGTGCGCCAGGCCGACTTGCGCCGGGAAGGGGACGGAGGCCTGATCTTCGAGGTGAGCGCCAACGGATTCCTCAAGTTCATGGTGCGCAACCTCATGGGCACCCTGGTGGCCGTGGGGCTGGGGCGCCTGACCTCCCAGGAGGTCGAGGTCATCCGCCAGTCCGGCGACCGGCGGCGGGCCGGCGCGGCCGCCCCGCCCGAGGGCCTCTACCTGCTGCACGTCACCTACTGACGGCCCGCCGCCACGCCGCGGCCCGCGGTCAGGCCCCCTTGCGCGCCGTCATGTCCTGGAGGCGCGCGTTGTAGAAGGCGATCACCGTGCGGCGGTCGATCAGGCCCAAGAGCACCCCCCGGTCCTGGGGATCCACCACCGGCAGGCTGTCGATGTTTTTCTGGGTGAACTTCTGCAGCACGGCGTTGAGGTCCTCCTCGGGGGTGGTCGCGATGATCTCCGAGGTGCAGATGTCCTTCATCACCACCAGCTGCTCGATTTCGGGCGAGAAGAGCACTCCGCGGATATCCGTGCTGGAGAAAATCCCCACCATGCGCCCGTCGGCGTCCATCACCGGGAAGTAGTGCTGCTTGGTGCTGGCGAAATAGCGCTTGAAGTCCAGAAAGGGCATGTCCTGCGGGATCATGCTCACCTTGCGCACCCGGGGCATCAGGTCACGCACCTGGATGGACTGGAGGATATCCACAAAGAACTCCCCCGCGTGGGCCGGCGAAACCATGCGGTTTTTCACCTGGTTTTGGTAGATGGTCCACTTCTGGGAGGCTAGGTAGGCCACCGAGCAAACCAGCAGGCTGGGCAGCAGCAGTTGGTAGGAGTCGGTCATTTCGCTGACGAAGATGATGGTGGAAATGGGGGTGTTGGAAACGGCCGCAAAGAACCCCGCCATGCCCACCACCACGAAAGCCCCCGGCTCGGGAACCACGCCGGGCATGAGGTCGTGGAACACCAGGCCCACCACCCCGCCCATGGCCCCCCCGATGACCACCGACGGCCCGAAGACACCGCCGCTGCCGCCGGAGCCGATGGAAAAGGAGGTGGTCAGCACCTTCCCCAGGGCCAGCGCGAGCAGAAAGCCGATGGAACGCTGGTTGAGGAGGGCCTCCTGGGCATAACCGTAGCCGAAAGCCAGGGTCCAGGGCATCCAGAAGCCGATGATCCCCGTGCAGAGCCCTCCCAGGGCCGGTTTCAGGTGCCGGGGCAGGCGCAGGCGCCCGAAAAGCCGGGTGACCCCGTAGAAGCATTTGACGAAGAACATGCCTACCAGCACCAGCACCAGCGCCAGCACCAGGTAAGGCCCCAGTTGGAGGGGGTTGTCGAAGGTGAAGGGGGGGGTCTCGAACAGGGATCCCCAACCGAATTGGAGGCAGAAGAGGCAGTAGGCCACCACGGAGGCGATGCCCGCCGGGATGATGACCTCGGACTCGAACTCCGGGTCGCGGTAGAGCACCTCGGCCGCAAAGAGCGCCCCGGCCAGGGGGGCCCGGAAAATGCTGCCCACCCCGGCGGCGATCCCGGCGGCCATCAGGATGCGCCGCTCGCGCTCGGAGAGTTTCAGGCGCGTGGCCAGAAAAGATCCGAAACCGGCGCCGATCTGCGCGATGGGCCCCTCCCGGCCGCCGGAGCCGCCGGTGGTGAGCGTGATGGCCGAGGCGAGGGTCTTGACGATGGGCACCCGCGCGCGGATGAAACCGCCCTTGCGGTGATACGCGCCGATGGCGGCATCGGTGCCGTGTCCCTCGGCCTCGGGGGCGAAAGTGTAAACGAGCAGCCCGCTCGCCAGCCCTCCCAGGGCGGGGAGCACCAGCAGCACCCAGGCGTTGAAAGCGCGGGTGGTGGGCGCCAGGAGATGCTGCTCCCCGGCCGGAGCCGGGGGGCGATAGCCCGCCAGGGCGTCCAGGAAGTAATGCACCCCCCATTGGGTGAAGTAGTGGAAGACAATCGATCCTAGTCCGGCGATGATGCCGATGAGAATGCAGTTGACGGTCCACCGGCCGGCGCGGGTCAACCGGGTGGAGAGCACCCGGGTTGCCGGGCTTCCGAAACGCAGGGCCATGGGCTGGCGGTTGGGCATTGGGTCGCATCCCGGGCGGCAGGGGGCAATTGGGCGGCGCTGCGGGACCGCACGTTTCCAAGTGGCTGTGGCTAAACAGGCATCCGGCGCCCAGGCGCGGGCCGATGGGCCGAGCGGGCGCCAATCCCGCCCGTGGCGGGAATTGTGCGCTTTTCCCCGAGGCGCGCGCCTCCCCGAACTTCAAGATCCGACGGGGAGGGCCGCCCTGCGGCCAACGCCGGCTTTCGGCCTGAGGCGCAGTTTAATTACAGCCTCCTAACCGCATGCGGGCGCAAATGCAAGGGGAGATTTTCCACCGGAAGGCCGCCGCCGCCACGGGTGCACCCGGAGCGCATCGCGCTCTTGAAGCGCGCCCCGGCCGATGCTATAGAGCGGAAAACTTCGCCCCCGGAGGCGACCTGCCGGAAGGATCCCCCATGACCGAATTTCACCGACCCGACGACCCTGCGGCCGCCGCGCTGCAGGCCACCTTGACAGCGCGCCACGCGGCATACCGCCGCCGGGGCCTGGCGCTGGACCTCACCCGGGGCAAACCCTGCCCGGAGCAATTGGATCTCTCCCTGGAGATGCTCACCTGCGTCGATGAGCGCGGCTTCCGGGCCGCCGACGGCACCGATTGCCGCAACTACGGCGGCTTGGACGGGCTGCCCGAAGCCAAGCGTCTCTTCGCCGACCTCATGGGGGTCGAGGTGGAGGAGATCGTCATCGGCGGCAACGCCAGCCTGAGCCTCATGTACGACACCCTCCTGCGGGCCATGGTGAAGGGCGTGGGCCCGGATCTGCCGCCATGGGGGCGCCTGCCGCGAGTGCGTTTCCTCTGCCCCAGCCCGGGATACGATCGGCATTTCAGCATCTGCGAGCACCTGGGCATGGAGTTGATCCCGGTGTCCATGGACGATCGGGGGCCCGACATGGCGCAGGTGGAGCGCCTGGCGGCCGAGGACGAGGCCATCAAGGGGATCTGGTGCGTACCGCGCTACAGCAACCCCACCGGGGTGGTCTACGACCCGGACGTGGTCGCCCGCCTGGCGGCCATGCCCACCCGGGCGGCCGATTTCCGCATCTTCTGGGACGATGCCTATGCCGTGCATCACCTCGTCGACACCCCCCCACCCCTGCCCGATATCCTGGAGGCGTGCCGGCGCGCCGGCCACCCGGATCGGGTGCTGCTCTTCGCCTCCACCTCCAAGATCACCTTCCCCGGCTCCGGTGTGGCCCTGATGGCCGGCAGCCGCCGCAACATGGATTTCGTGCGCCGGGAGATGTTCTTCCAGACCATCGGCCCCGACAAGCTCAACCAGTTGCGCCACGTGCGTTTCCTCAAGGACCGGGAGGGGATTGCCGCCCACATGCGGCGCCACGCCGCCATCCTGAAGCCCAAATTCGCGGCCGTCCAGGCCACCCTGGCCCGGGAACTGGAGGGCGCGGGCATCGCCCGCTGGAGCTGTCCCCAGGGAGGCTATTTCATCAGCTTCGACACGCTGCCGGGTTGCGCCCGGCGGGTGGTGCAGTTGGCCGGGGAGGCCGGGGTCAAGCTCACGCCCGCCGGGGCCACCTTCCCCCTGGGCCGGGACCCCGAGGATCGCAACATCCGCATCGCCCCCACCTTCGCACCCCTCGCCGACATCGGGCCGGCCATGGAGATCCTGGCCGTCAGCACCCAACTGGCGGCGCTGGAGCAAAGGACGCGGTGAGGGCGACTGGATAGAACGCCGCACGGCGCCCGGCAAGGCACCGGGGGCACCTGTTCGCCAAGGCTCACGGCCGTTCGCGCCTTTGGGGGCCCCGGCCGGAAACGCACCAATAAAAAACCCCGCCCGGTGTCCCGGGCGGGGTCGAACGCGCGAAAAGCGGCTACTTGCGCTTGCTGGCGCGCTTGGAGGCCTTGAGGGGGTTGACCTTGGCCTTGGAGGCCACCTCCGTCTCGGCGGTCACATGCGTGGCCAGGTTGCACTTGCCGTTGCGCCAGCGGGCGGCCGGTTCGGGGCAGGCCGAACAATACCAGGCGCTGGAAAACTCGACAATGCGGCCGCAGCCTCCGCAGGGCTCCACGGTCTCGCGGCAGATGCCGCCATTGTAAGTGCAACCCTTGGAAGACATGAAGGGGCACTCTTGGCCTTTGCGTACGGTTTCACAAATCATGANNCATGGACTTCACCTCCTCTGCAATCGTGCTGGGGCTCCCGCCCACGGCGCCGGGAAACAGGCGCCCCGGGCGGGGCAAAAAACCAGCGGACTATAAATGATGCTTTTTCCCTTGTCAAACAGAATCCACGTATGACACTACACGCCGGTAAGGCACACTCTGGCAGCTCGTGGACAGGCACGTTGCCGGCGCGAGGCAGGACCTTCGGCCGGAAACGCCGTTCATCCCGAGACTGCCCCCCGACGACCGACGGGAAGGAACCCCTTCGCCAATGATCGAGGAACGCGTTGTGAGCATGGAAGCCATCGATACCGCCATCCCCATCCTGGGGGAGGCCAAGATCCCCTCTCCGGTGCTGAAAGACCCCGCCGCCGTCACGCAGTATGCCGTGAGCGACGATGACCGGGTCCTGGTGGATGTCACACCGTCGGGCATGGAACGGCTCTGCCGGGAAGGGCTGCCCTTCCCCTCCTTCGAGATGGCCGGCCCCCGCCGCAAGATATATTTCGACCCCAGCAAGCTGCGCTGCGCCCTGGTCACCTGCGGCGGGCTCTGCCCGGGTCTGAACGACATCATCCGCTCCGTAGTGCTGGAACTCTACCACGGCTACGGCGTGCGCCACATCTACGGGATCAAGTACGGTCTCCAGGGCTTCGTCCCCAAGTACGGCCACGACATCATGGATCTCACCGGCGGCACCGTGACCAACATCCTCGACATGGGCGGGTCCATCCTCGGTTCCTCCCGGGGCCCCCAGGCCATCGAGGATATTCTGGACACCCTGGAGCGCTTGAGCATCGGGCTGCTGTTCATGGTGGGCGGCGACGGAACCCTCAAGGCCGCCAGCCTCATCGCCGATGCCATCCTGGCCAAGAAATTGAAAATCGGGGTTATCGGCATACCTAAGACCATCGACAACGACATCCACATGGTGTCGCGCTCCTTCGGTTTCGACACCGCCGTGGACGTGGCCACCCAGGCCATCCGTAGCGCGCACAACGAGGCCGTGGCCTACCCCAACGGCATCGGCCTGATCAAGCTCATGGGACGTTACTCGGGCTTCATCGCCGCCACCGCCACCCTGGCCCAGCAGGACGTCAATTTCGTGCTGATCCCCGAAATCGCCGTGGACCTGGAAGGGCCCAAGGGTTTCCTGACACGCCTGGAGGAACGCCTGGCTCTGCGGGGCCACGCGGTGGTCGTGGTGGCGGAGGGCGCCGGGCAGGAATTCTTCGACGCCCGGGCCCGGGAAATGGATGCCTCGGGCAACGTCAAGCTGAACGATATCGGCCTCTTCCTGCGGGACCGCACCAAGGCCTATTTCCATGACCGCGGCATCGAGATCAACCTCAAGTACATCGACCCCAGCTACATGATCCGCAGCCTGCCGGCCAACGCCAACGACAGTGTTTTCTGCGGCTTTCTGGGGCGCGATGCCGTCCACGCGGGCATGGCCGGCAAGACCAAGATGCTGGTGGGACACTGGAACAACCACTTCGTGCACGTCCCCATGGCGCTGTCGGCCGGCAAGCGCAAGCAGGTCAACCCCCAAGGCAAACTCTGGTCGACGGTCCTGGAGGCCACGGGCCAGGGCTCCCTCAAGAACGCCTGAGACCCCTCGCGCCGCGGGCGCCGTAGCGGCGCCGCCAAAAAAGGCCCGCCGGCAAGCCCCTCGGGGCGCTGGCGAGCCTTGTGCGTTGGGGCGTGCCGGCTTGCCTGCCGGCGGTCCGTCAGGGCGGCGGCGGTGGGATGGGGCGCCGGATCGGCGTCCAGGCCGGGGGACTGCGGGGGTCCAGCTCCACAAACCCGTTGTCCCGCACCTGCAGCAGAAAAGGCCTCTTGAGCGCCTCCCCCGAGGTGTCGAAGGCGGTGGTGCCGGTGACGCCGTCAAAATCGCGCAGCCCCCAGAGGGCGTTGCGGATGCCGGTGCGCAGGCGCACGCCCGGCTGCCGGATGGCGCCCAGGAGGATGCGGGCGGAATCGTAGGCAATGGCTTCGATGAAACCCGGATCCCGGCCGAAGGTCGCGCGGAAGCGCTCCACGAAGCGCACCACCGCAGGGGCCTGGCTGGCCGCGTGGAACCCGGTGGTGAAGACGGCCCCCTGGACATACTCCCCGGCCAGCGGCAGCAGCTTGTCCGAATGCCACAGGTTGGTCCCCAGCAGGAGCACGTTGTCCACGTCGTGGTAGGGGAGTTGGGGCACCACCATGCCGAGCTTCTGGGGGGCATCCGGCACGAAGACGGCTTCGAAGTCCACGATGGCCTCGGGGGCCTCGGACGCCTGGCGGCTGGAACGCCGGCCCCGTGCCGGGGCGGCCGCTTCCTCCGCGGCCCGCCGGCGGGCGCGGATCTCCGTCGGCGACAGGCCCGGCCCCAGAAGGTTCAACGGCCGCTCGTAAGCCGCCAGGTCGGCGGGCACCCGGTAGAACTGGCCGCTCAGGCGGCGGATGGGATCGGCGTAATCGGTCTGCGCGGGGTCATAGGCTTCCGCGCCCACAATGGCGCCCCCCCGGGCAACGACCGCGTCCCAGAAGACATCCCGGAAGGTCCGGCCGTAGCTTTCCTCCGGATAGAGCATGGCGAAGCGCCGCAGGCCCAGCACCCCGATGGCGTAGCCCGCCAGGGCCTCGGCCTGCATGCGCGGGGTCAGAAAGTTGCGGAAGACATACCCGCCGGCAGGGCCGATGTCCTCCTTCTGGCTCATGGCCAGCAAGGGGATCCCGGCCGCCTGGGCCTTGGCGGCGGCCGCCTCCACGGCTACCAGGGGTCCCAGCACCGCGGCCACCCGGGCCTCGACGAACTCGTCCATGGCCGCGGCCGTGCGGCCGGCCTCCCCGCCGGAGTCCCGCACCAGCAGGCGCAGGGGCGGAGCGCCCGATCCGGCGCTGACCTCGGTGAAGGCCAGGTTGACGCCATCCAGGGCGCGCTCCCCGAAAAGACGGTATGCGCCGCTCAAGGGGAGCAGGCAGCCGATGGTGTGCGTGGCATAGGCCACCTTGTCGGCCAGGCGCTCCACGACGTCACGCGCCATGGGCACGCTTTCGTGGGTGGGATAGCGCTGCATGAAGGTCTCGAGCAGCCAGACCGCCTCGTCGTAAGCCCCCTCCCCCGCCCGGCTCATGCCCCGCTGGAACAAGAGGTAGCCGGCGGCCCAGGGATCCTGGACCTGACCCAGCAGCAGCTCGATATCGGCCTCCGCGAGCAGGCCGGCCACCTGCTTTAAACGCTGCAGCACCGCCGCATCGGCTTCCGGGGTGGCGGCCTGGTTGCGGGCCAGGGCGTAAAAGCCGAAGGCCTCCCGGTAGGCCTTGCGGGCCGCGTAGGTGTCCCCCAGGATGGCGTAGATCCGGTAGCGTCGGGCGGGGTCGCTGGTCTGCTCGGCGGCTTCGGGGGCCAGGGCGAGCACCTCCTCGTGCCGACCGGCGCGGTGGAGCAGCGCCAAAACCTCCACGGCGGCGGCCGGTGCCCGGGGGCTGTCCGGAAAGCGGGCGCGCAAATCGGTCAGGGTTTCCAGCGCGGCGGCGTCCTGGCCCTGGAGGATCCGGATGGCGCCGATCTTCCAGAGGGCCTCCGGCACCAGGGGGCTTTGCGGGTGCCGTTGCACCAGTGCCTGGTAGGCTTCCAGGGCATCGCCGAACCGGCGTTGCCGGTAGGCGTCCTCGGCCACGGCAAACCAGTCGGTCTCGGTCCGCAAGGCCTCCTGGGCGGGGGGGCCCGCCGGCGGCGCGCAGGCGGCGGCCAGCAAAAGCAACGGTATTCCGCAAAGGTAGATTGCTCTCATGTGCGGCAGGTCCGATCTCCCATGGGCGGTGGCCCCTCGGCTTCAGTAACACAAATCAGCCAGTGGATAAACAAGCGTCGGGCTGAAAGGCAAGGCGCGGTGCGATGCGCAAAGCGCGAGCCAATCCCGCCCTTGGCGGGACGTTGTGCGCATTTTCGCGAGGG
>DJGG01000046.1:307-1031 GCA_002432195.1 Desulfobacteraceae bacterium UBA5852 | reverse complement strand
GCGCAGTTTATCCACAGGCTGACATGTCCCGGGGGCTCAACGCTGCCTCACCTGGAAGCCTTCCTGCCGCAGCATTTCCGGCAGGCTGCGAGGCCCCACGAGGTGCCCGGCACCCACGACCACCAGCAACGGACTTTCCGCGGCCAGGGGCCCGTCGAGGAGGGCCGTCCAAGCGCCGTTGCGCTCGGTGAGCAGCCGGCGGCGCAGCTCGGGGTGGCGGTTGAGCCCCCGGTTGACCACGCGGTCCAGGGCGTCCCCGTCGCCATCGCGCCAGGCGGCCGTCATTTCGGCCACCAGGGCTGACAGGTCGCCCAGGTCCCCGAGGGTCTGTGCCAGGAGGGTGTGCTGGAGATCGGACGGTAGATCGGCAAATACCCGGAACTGCTCTTCCACGGTTTCCAGGAAATAGAGACGCTTGCCCTCCTGGCGGGCCCGCTCGAAAAAGTGCCGGTCCACGCCCAAGGCGGGGTCGAATCCCATCCGCTGGAGCGCGGCCATGGTCAGCATCACGGCCCCCATCCAGGGCCGCAGGCGGACCAGCTGGTTCAGCGGCAGGCCGGCCTGGGCGGCCCGCTCGGTGAGCAGGCGGCGCTCCCCGGCGTCCAGATGGGAGAGCAGGGACTGCCCTTCGGGATAGGTGCCCAGGGCCAGCATCTGCATCTGGATCTCAGGGCGCTCCAGGGCTCCCAGGTCGGTTTCGAAGACCACCGCGGCGCAGGTGCGG
>DJGG01000046.1:0-159 GCA_002432195.1 Desulfobacteraceae bacterium UBA5852 | reverse complement strand
CCGCGCCCCGGCGGGCAGCAGCAGGGTCAGCAGCAGCACGGCCAGCATGACGGCCGGCCCCGGGCGTCGGGAGGGAAGGGCGGCGATTCCTGGGGCGGGGGTGGCCATGGGCCCCTTGGTGTTCACGGCCATCCGGGCGGTGACGCACCGGGATGGCCG
>DJGG01000056.1:15185-39721 GCA_002432195.1 Desulfobacteraceae bacterium UBA5852 | reverse complement strand
ATTAACGTTGGGACAGTAGTGATTTTCAATGGTTCCTCGGAAATGTTCTTCAAGGCCTAATATGGTCTTGAATTCTGCAATTTGATGCTCATCACGCGCCACAATCCCGATGTGGTGGATTTTAATTTGATGGTCTGATCTAGACATATATCCTCCACTATAAACCGCTGAGTATATAGATTCTCTTTAATAAATGTATTCACAGAGAATGATAGACAAGTAGCAGCTAATTTAGATAAATCCATCGCTATTTTAATCAGAACGAATTAGTCTCAACGGCTTTTGTTATTATACATTTCTGCGAGAAAATAGCGCTTAATTTTTCCAGAATCGGTTTTTGGCAGAGAATTCGTCCAGAAATACTTGGAAGGAAGTTTATAAGATTCCAGATTGTCCCTGGCGAATTTTGCGATTTCACTAATTTTAGGGCGATTAGGGTAGCTTTGATCGTGGACTAAATAGGCAATTATTATAGCGCCGGTTATTCCGTCCGGATCAGGTATCCCGATACAACCGCAGGCTGAAATTGACGGATGGCGCTCAAGGACTTTTTCTATTTCTTGGGGAGCGACTTTTTTTCCAGCAATATTTATGAGTTCGGATTCCCGAGAAATTAGATACAAGTAACCATGTTCATCGAAATACCCAATGTCGCCAGTTTTTATCCAGCCGTTTGAAATAGTCTCATTCGTTTTAGCCGGATCTCTCCAATATCGCTCGAATACGTGGGGTCCTTGAATTTCAATATGTCCTTTTTCATGCGTAGGGCAAAGTCCGCCGTTTTGATCGACAATTCTAATGTTGACTTTAGGGCTTGGGAAACCGACAGATTCAAGCGCATTGGAATCGGTGCGAAAATTTAAGAAAGTCGAGCGGCTGGCTTCAGTCAAACCATAATGCATTAAAATTCGGGTGCCAGGAAAAATGTCAATCAGTTTCTGCTTAAAGTCCAAGGGCATGGGAGCGCTGCCAATCTCGATGTACTTCAAATGGGATGAGGCTTTAGAAAAGGATTCTTCAAAAAAGCGCAACAAAATTATCAGGCCAGCGGGAACTGAGGAAAATCCGGTCGCTCGGTGGGTAAGCAGCGAATCAATAATACCTTTTGGGTTTGAAAAGCCTTGTTCCAAAATCAGTGTGGAACCCAATGAAAGAAGGCAACGCATCCGGCCCAGGCCGAATGAGTGACAAAGGGGCAGGGGAACAACCTCCTTATCATCGCGGCTGAGGCCGATTACGGTATTGATATGATCGATTGCAGCTGAAATTCCCGAATGGTTCAATAAAACGCCTTTGGGTTTTCCCGTGGTACCGCTGGTAAATATGATGTCAGCAGCTTGATTGCGAGGTATCGCTTCTGCAAACGACAGCAAGGCGTTAATAGCAACTGGTTGGCTGGAACCAAAATCATCGAAGGTACGCGTAATTGAACTATCCGTATTATTGGCCTTCTCGGTAAAAATCAGTTTTGGCTCAACAGATGAATGTATGTGGGCCAAGCTGGATGAACTCAAGTCTGGATCCACCGGGACGCAAATGGCGCCGCTCAAGTGGATCGCAAAATAAGCTGCAATAAATTGTGGCGTATTGGAGGCCGAAAGGATTATGCAATTCCCGGGCGTTACACCGGATGATTTTATCAAGGAATAGAATAAGCCCGTGAGGCGCGCAAGATCGGCGTAAGAAAAAGAGGAGTCCTTGAAATGTACGGCGCTTTTGTTGGGCAACTCATATGCCCGTGTCAAAAAACGGTGCACGATGGAAACGGACATTCTACTGCTCCGAAATATGATTCGAAATGTGTTCAGCTAGTTTGATAACGGTATCATAATCTTCCGGTACGATGGTGCTGAAATCCGCCTGATATTCGTACTTTTTCTCAAGCCAAGAAAGAATTCTGATAAGCCCCACTGAATCCATATATCCTTTATCGATAAGAGAATCGTTCAGGGCAAAGCTGTTGTCATCGAAGTCGATAAAAAACAATTCTGCGAGGTATTCTTTGACCTCGATAACATATCTCTCCATATTGGAAGGTTTTCCAAGCGAGTCCGCAGGAGCGCCGCTCATATCAGGTTTGCGAGGGTGACGAGAACGCCAGGTATGCGCAGGGTTTCCGATAACTACCGAGTTGGCATCGACATCGTTGATAACAACCGAGTTTGGGCCGACGATAGCGTTTTCACCCACAGTTACGCCATCTTGGATCACTGAACCCATTCCGATTAAGCTGTTTTTGCCGATAAATATTGCGCCTGCCGTAAAGCGGCCCTTCTCGATACCATGATCGTCCTTGTCTACGATGAATCGGCCACCTGCGATGGCTGCGCCGCCGGCAATGGATACATTTGTATCGATTGTTATTGGTCCCTGGGAGATTACTTTGGCATAAGCCCCAACAGAGGTGTCGTCTCCAATTATTATATCGCCGACTTTGGCTTGGACATACGAATTCCTGTTGAGGAGAACTCTGTCACCAAATTTGATGAAATTCTCTGCTCCGCGAGCATCCAAAAAGCAATAGTCGTCTATGAATACCTGGTTGCCGATTTCGATCTTTTCAGGGTAACGAAATACAACGTTGCGGCCAAAATTAATGCCTTTACCGGCCTTACGGAATAAACATGGATAAACTAATTTGCGAAGCAATAATCCAATCGGTCCTGGGATGGATCCGAAAACTAGGCTTATAAGCTCATATCTGGCCCACTTGATCCAGTTATCGCCCGTTACTAATGATTTGTACTTTTTAACGATTGAAGTTTGGCCATTATACAATTTGTGTCTTATGAAATTATTTTCTTCGAGTCTTTGTTTGTCAGCATTCGGAAAATTATCGGCCATATTAACCTCTGAATGGCGGAAATTTGAGATAGACCTATTTTGCTTTATGGGCAATGGCGGCAATCTTTTTGGAAAAAAGCTTGTTATGCTTCCCATAGAACACAAATGCCATACGAAAACAGAAGTTGAGGAATTTATCCAGAACAAGCCCGATATAATTCAAGGGGTTCTCGTAGAAGATGTAGAGATTGAGCGGCACAACCCGCACGGGGTTGAAACCCGCCCGGAACAAAACTTGCTTCAGGCTGTATTCCGTAAACGTATTGTAGTGATCGAAGTTCTGGGCCAGCGCTTCGGCGCCCGTGATGGGATTGGCGCCGTTCAAGGCGTGGATGAAGAGCCTGCCGCCGGTGGAGATATTGGAATGGCACAGATTCAGGAAGCGGATGATTTCCGGCTTGGTGAGGTGATTGACCTCCTGTTCGGCCACAATGATGTCAAAAGGCGCCTGGCCGGTGCTGCCCTCCAAAAACGGAAAGGCGTTCGCGTGCCGGCAATTCAAGCCTCGGCCTACGGCATATTCGACTTTGGCCGCATCCGAATCGATGCCCATAACGTTGCGGTATCCGGCATTGCGCAGGGATTCGACAAAATAGCCGGTTCCGCAGCTGATGACGAGAATCCGCGAGCCCTTGTCCGGAGGCAGATGGTGAAAATAGTTGCGCTGGTAGAACTTCTGGAATTTGGAAAAGCCCTTTTCGATGTTTTCGGGGGCTTCCCAAAAGGTGTCGAAGGGCTCGATCTGGGCGGTGAGCTGCGGGTCGATTTGCAGGGCGGGCAACATGCCATGATCGGAATTTCCGGAGGACGAGGCGTCGCCGATCAGTCCCGCCTCCTGATACCATTTGATGGTCTTGGTGATCCCCTGTTCGAAAGTGGTCATCGGCGCGAAATTCAGGACGGCTCGGGCCTTGTTTGGGGCAAAGCGAAAGCTTTTGCGGAAAAAGTCCATGCGCCTTCGGTGCAGGGGCGGCTGAATGCCCAATGGGCGGAAGAGATTCTCCAGCAGGGCGGCCAGCCAGACGAAGGGCAGGACCGGCAGCCGGACGATGGATTTCCCTGGATTCAAAACGTTGGTTATGGCCTCGACCATGGCACGCGTTTCGACGACGTCCGGTCCGGCGAACAGAAAGATCTCGCCGCTGGCCCCGGGGTGTGTTGCCGCCAGCTGCAGCCCCTGAACCAGATCGTCCACGTAGATCGGGTGGTGCGTATTCTGGCCCTTGCCGATCGTCAACGGGTGGTATTTTTGGGTTATCTTGAGGAGCTTGAGGAGGCGGCGGTCCCCCGGGCCGTACGTTTCCGGTATCCGCACAACGGCCACCGGCAGGCGATCCCTGTAGGACAGGGCCAGACGCTCGCCCTCGAGCTTGGTTTCGCCGTAGATATTGTCCGGGCGGCAAGGCGTGGTTTCATCCATGGTGCCCTGGCCGTTCCCATATACGCCGATCGTGCTGGCATGGACGACCTTGGATACGCCGGAAGCCAGGCAGGCTTCCAAAACGTTGCGGGTCCCCGTTACGTTGACCTCATGGAAGACCCGATCGGGGATGTTCATCTCATGCTGCACCGCTGCCAGATGATACACGACATCGCAATTCTCCATGGCCTTCCTGAGGCGTTCGAAATCCGTCACCGATCCGACAATGACAGTGCCGCCGGCCAGCAAAATTTCGGAGTGATTGTTTGACTCGTAGGCATTGCTGATCTTGGCGTACACCGTTACCCGATGACCGTCTTCGATGCATTTCAAAGCCAGGCGCGACCCGATAAAGCCGGTTCCACCAGTGATGAGGATGTTCATGTAAAGGCCTCGTGGCGATATTTGTGGTTCCAGTGAGGGAAAAGCGCTTTGACCCTTGCAAGCTCAGAGGCGATGTCATCCGCATGCCAGCCCAGCACGGAGCCCATTATCCCGGCGCATTCATTCAGGGCGGCATCGGACGGGAGCATCCCGGTCCCCAGGTCAAGCCGACGAAATACCAGATCGTCAAGGTGGACGGCCATTTCCGCTTTGACGGCATGGACGATTTCCACGCGGAAGGCTTCGGTATCGGCAATGGGCGATAGCAGCTCCGCGTCCGTCGAAGCGTATTCCAGCACCCGGGGAAACTGTGAACCGTAATGGCACAGCAAATTATAGGCCTGGGCGTCAGTCGGGCGCAAGTCCGGGTGGGATTGCCTTAAGTCCCGCCGCAGAGCTTCAAACTCTACATAATCGCCGCCAAAAATGGGCAGCCGGTCGGTGCGGGATGGCGGACAGGTTTTTCCCAGTTTGTGGATGGCGACATTGACGGCTTTCTCGGCCATCCCCCTGGCCGTTGTGGCCCGGACCCCGATCAGGCTGATCAGCCCTTCCAGGCCATGCGCTTGCCGGTGATCGACGAGCAGGGAGCGTTTGCCGAAGCTGAGGTTGTCGGATTCCTGCTGGCTTTCGTCGCCGAACAGGGTCAGGCCGGTATTGACCACGCTGATTTCGCTCAACGCAATCCGCAGGCCGGGGAAGGCGGAGTTTACTTCGGCCGTGAACGTCGCGATCTCATCAGGAGTTACGTCAATGTGGTCCGGATCGTCACGGCAGACGCGGTGCCAAACACCGACGAGCGTGAAATTTTTCCAGGGAACGGCGAACAGCCGGCGCCCTCCGGTGTCGATGACGGAGTCCGTGTCTTTCGAGGTGGTGGAAAAGGCGATGGCATAAGGGCATTTGAATTTGCGGGGGACGACGAAGGCCAGATCCCTGGAGAAAGTGGGAACGGGTTGAATGGCTTGACCCAGCGACGATTCGACCAAGCGATGCGACCAGGGGCCGGAGGTGACCATCACGACATGACCATTGATTTGAACGCGTGCGCCGGACAAACGATCGGTTGCCAAGACCCCCGTGATGGTATTCCCGCGGCGCAGGAAGTCAATGGCCTCCACATAATTGGCGGCGATCGCGCCGTGCGCGGCGGCAGACCGCAGGAAGGAGATGGCCAGGCGCGGCGGGTGATACATCTGTCCGTCGCAGAAAAGGGCGCCCCCGGTGAGGCCCTGTTCCTGGACCCCCGGGAAAAGATTGAGAACCTGCCTGCGGGTTAGAAAGCGGCTGAGCGGGATCCGGCGATCGGCGTGCAGACCGTGGTTACGGTCGGCGGTGAGCAGGTCGTAGACCAGCATGCCGGCCGCCAGGAACTCTTTCCCCTTGGCCCCGTGACCGTAGGTGGGAATGACGATGGGCAGGGGATGCACGAGGTGCGGGGCGATTTTCAGCAGCACCGAGCGTTCGCGGCTGGATTCGCGGATGCGCGGCACGTCCAGGTGCTGCAGGTAGCGAATGCCGCCGTGAACCATTTTGAAGTGGTTCGCGGAGGTGGCATGCGAGAAGTCGTCTTTTTCGATCAGGGCCACGGACAGGCCCCGGCTCGCGGCTTCCCAGGCAGCGGCGCACCCGAAGATGCCGCCGCCGACGATCACCAGATCGAACTTTCTGCCCGCCATGGCGGTAATATCACGGTTCAGGATATCCATTTCACTCGATCCGAAGATGGTTGCTATCGTGCGCGCGCCATCAGGAGATACCTTCAAGAGGCGGTCACATTGTCGAAGAGACGAAAGGCCAGATGGATGGTCGGCTTCTTGACCGCCAGAGCGGCCGCATACCCCTGTTTGGGGCAAAAATTGACTATCCTCCATTGGGACGGCGCGTCGGGGCATCCGGCCACGTGGAGCAGCCGGCCGGGCCCTCCGGGCGCCAAGCTGACGTCGAACCGATCCAACGGGAAGAAGAGGCCTTCGCCAATGGCCTTGACGAAAGCCTCTTTCTGGGTCCAACACCGAAAAAAAGCGGCCAGCCGGTCTTCAGGGGGAAGGGCGAAAAAGGCGGTCTTCTCGGCGGTCGAAAAATTGCTTTCGACCAGGGACTCGAGATCTGGGATCGGCCGGGTCCATTCGACGTCGACCCCGATGTCGCTGCTCTGGGTGAAGGCGTAGAGGCCGATCCCCTGGGAATCCGATTTGCTGAACTCGATCGGGCCTCTGCCGCCGTCCTGGAGGATGTGGGGCTTGCCTTTCGCGGCGCGTCCGAATTGGATGGAGCGTGGGGCGACGGGCAGATAGTGGCCGGAAATGATATGCCGCAAAATCGACTGGGAGGCAATGTAGCGGCGGCGATGCCCATCGAATTTAAAGGCCGACGCCCGGGCGCGTTCGGATGGTGAAAGATCTTCATAGTACGCGGCGATCCGGTCCGGAGGTAGATCGAGTCCGGCCATCCAGACCTCTACATCGTGGTCGGTGAGAGCGCCGGGGTTCGTCGCCATCGGTGGGAAACCCATCCGAGATCCTATCGCGCACCGGAATGCAAAGCCGCTTGGTCCATGGAGACCGTCGGCACGGCATTCGGCGGGGTACGGTTGACGGCGTCCCGGCATGGCGTCCCGGCGTCTGGCGAAGTTTTTGGCGCGGGCGTCACCGGTTCACCACCCCAAATTAACCGCGATTTCTTTTAGAACTGTCGGGTAATGCGCTTTCAGGTAAAAGTGATCGCCCGGAAAGGTCCGGACACGGAAGTCCTTGCGAGTCAACGGCTGCCATGAATGCAGGTCGCCGACAGTGGCTGTGGCATCCTGAAGACCGCCGAAGGCGGAGATCGGGCATTCCAGCGGTGCGGCATGCGCTCCCACGTAGGTTTCCAGGATCGAGAAGTCGGCACGCAGGACGGGCAGGAAAAGGTTCAGGAGTTCGGGCTCGTCAAAGATCGCGGCCGGGGTCCCGTTGAAACGGCGCAGGACGCCGATCAGCTCGGTATCTGACATGGTGTGCTTGTGGGGCGTGGGGCTGGGCAGGTGGGCTCCGTGGCGCCCGGAAACGAAAAGACGCTCCGGCAGCGGGGCGCCGGAAGCGTCCAGTTGCCGGGCCAGCTCGAAACCGATCAGCGATCCCATGCTGTGTCCGAAGAAGGCATAGGGCACGTCCAGGTGGGCCGCAAGCGCAGCCTGCAGAGGCGTGACAAGGCTGCGCATGGAGGTGATCAATTCTTCGCCGAACCGGCTTTCGCGGCCGGGCAGCTGAATGGCGACGATCTCGACATCCGCAGGCACATGGCTCGCCCAGTTTTTGTAGAACAGCGCCCCGCCCCCGCAATACGGGAAGCAGAACAGCCGGAAGCGGCGACGCGGGCTGGGGTTGAAGATGCGAATCCAGCTGGCGGGTGGTGTGTGCATGTCAGTAGCGGCAGGACGCAGGCGTCGACCATCGCCCAAAATGCTACGAGCTGGCCTTCCCGACGAATACGGGCAGGCTGCCGAACAGCTTCTTGAAGGCGATGTGCTTGCGGACACCCAGAAAGATGACGCTGTAGGCTGCAAAAAACAGCACCAGCCGAATACAGGACGAATAGAGCAGCTGGGCCAGTGGATGCTCCGCGGGAACCGTGATTCGGTCCACAGCCAGCAGTAGGACCACCATATAGAGAAAGGGGCTGTATACAAGGAGCAGGGACATGAAGCTGGACTTCAGGTCGAACTTGAATTGCAGGAGCATGTAGCCCAGGCTGGTCACGCTGAGAATGAAATAGGCGATGCTGCTGCCGATCGCGACACCGGAGATCCCGGTTCCGCCGGCAATGAAAAGGTAGCTCAGGACGGCATCGATCAAACAGGCCGAAAATACGATGAGGACTACGGCAACTTGCCTGTTGATGGCCACGCACATGATGAACGGTATGATCGATATGGTCATGAAGAACGCGCCCAGGCACAGAATCCGGATGACCTCGACGGCCGGAAGGTACTCCGGCAGCCAGTGGTAGATCGGCAACTGAACGCCCAGGTACAGGGATCCGATTAGAAACGGCAATCCGAAGGCGATCAGGATGGTGGGTTCGGTGAGAAAAGGCTTGACCGAAGTGTAATCGTCCGAAGCCCCGATCTTCTCCATGATGCGCGGTCCGAAAACCGTGGAAACGACATCGCCGATGGAGAAGTAGATCAGCCCGCTGACGATGGTGGCAACGGAAAAATAGCCCAGCTGCTCATTGTCGAGGAGGCTGGCGATGATGATGCGGTCGATGCTCCGCATGCCCAGAAACATCAAAGCGATCAACATGATGGGGAACCCGACCTTGACCAGGCCGAAAAGGATGCCCGCCGATAGTCGCAAACGGGGGACAGCCCGGACGTGGGCATAGAGAAAGGCGAGGACGATCAGGGACGACAGGATCAAACCGACGAACAGGCCTCTCAGGCTGTAGTAGTAGGTGAAATAAATGCAGCCGATGGAGTAGGTGAAACCCTCCAATAATCTCGTCTGGCTGAGGATCCCGGAGCGTTTGTCGACGGTCAGCACGGTTCGATAGTAGTAGGATACCTTGTCCAGAAAGAAGGATATGGCGAAAAAGACGCAAAAATCGATGTAGATCTGGTCCGCCTGCCGGCCGCGCATCAGAAGGATCGCCAAGGCCGCTCCGATCGCCACCACCATGGAAAGGATCAGATTGGCGGCGAATACGTTGTCCTGGATCCTGACGGCGTGTTCGTGATCGTTTCGGCCCCGAAAATAAGGGATCTCCCGCCGCATGGCGTCATAGGTCCCAAGATGCGAAAAATAGGAATAATCGAGGATCAGACCAAATAGCGTCCTGAGACCGTATAGGGGGGGGCCTAAGAACCGCGCCACAAAAAAGCCGGACAGGAACTTGAAGAAAGTAAAAAAATAGATCGACAAATAAAGAAAAGTGGATTCCTTTAAAAGAATTTTGGCTTCCTGGTATTTGTTATTGGTTAGTTGCATTTAAGATTTTCGATGTTTCTGTATGCCCAGTCGGTTATGATCGCGACCAAGTCGTTTTGTCCTTTGAGAAGATTGAAATCATGATTGATGCCACGAATAAGTTTCATCTCAATAGTGTTATGGGACAGCTTGGAAATATCTCCTTTAAGAATTTTATTAAAATAGGGCAATCCCGGGTCCCATTCAGAGTGTATAAAAATTATACGTAGTCCCCGGTTCACGAGCGTACGTAAATCTTTAAAAAAGTCTTTCTTCGCATAGGCAGGAACTGTTGAGCGACCGGCACGCTTTTTAAAGATCAGCTTAAAATTATCTAAAAAATCATGATATTGAACGGTACCACTAATAAGGCGGCGCCAAATTTTTGAATTAGATATGGCTAGCTTAATAAAATAATTGATAAGCTTTTTCTCGCCTTGAATATTAATTAATACAGCGCCAATTACTCTGTCATCAACCAAAGCGCTGAAGAAGGATAACGCTGCTCCGGAGCAGTTGCCGAGAAAAATAAATCGATCAATTCCTGTTTCAGCCGCCAAAAAATTCATCGCCGATCGAGTTTCAGCTTTCCACCTTTCCAAAATCGACCCTTCAAAATTATGCTGTACAGGACTATCCCCAACCCCTGATATATCAATCCGGAACGTGGTATATCCAATTTCCGAGAGCTTTCGGGCAATTTTAACAGATAAACGGTTCGGTCCGACCCGATGAACCAAACCCGAATTAAGGATTACGAAAGCCGGCAAGTAATCACCTGCAGCCGGATTGGCGTTGGCCGTCAAGATTCCGACCAATGTTCCTGTTTCGCCGAACTGATACGCTATCTCTCTCATGGATAGGCCCTTTTCAACCAGCCCACAACTGATTCCAATAGCCGACTGGGGACGAGCTGCTTGAAAACCTCTTCAGCCCATACATCCGGGCAGAAGGATTCCAAATATGCGGAATTAGGAGATAATTTCATAAAATGACTTTTAAACTTATCGATTTCGGACTCTGTCGAAGATTTTAGGAGGAGAAAATGGCGGATATGATTTTTAGTTTTATACGTTTCGATCAGGTTGATTTTGGATATTCCCTCAAGCAATTTCAAATTCTTGGGATAACCCAAAAGCTCGTTCGGGCTCGCCAATTTTTCGTCAACGTATGAATACTTCAGCATTTGGGAATGGGAAATCTTCAATTCTTCAATATATCGATGACCCTCCATTACAGGTTCCCAAAGCATCAAGCTGTCTATATCGGATCTATCCATGGCAACCATTGCTGCCATCGTCGCCCCCAAACGAAGGCCTGCCAGGCAAAAAATTTGTTTGTTACTTTTGGATTTCAACTCTTCGATTGCGTCCCATATGTCCTGCCTTAAATGATCGATGTCTGTCTCTTCAAAATCTCCGGCAGAATCTCCCGTTCCAAAATAATCGAATCGCATCACCGGGAATCCGGCGTCGGCTAATCGAATAGCCAACTGAACGAAGCTCCTATGCGATTTGATATATTCCTGCCCTACGGGATTACATAATAACACAGCAACGTTCTTGGTGACTGATGAATCGGGATGATGGTAGCAGGAAAATAGCTGGTGTTTGTCAACTCTGAAAAATTTCGGTGAAATAGCGTATAAAGGCTTAATTTCCGAAGTTTTTGTCAACGATTTGGAATCATTTTGAATTGTTTCATAATTCGATGCAAGCTGTCCGAGCGTTTGGTAAATCAAATCTGCCGGCCGCATTTTAAGGCCGGTTCTTTTCTCGAATTTGGAAATGACTTGAATGGATAAAAGAGAGTGCCCGCCGACATTAAAAAAATTATCGTGAAGGTTGACCGTTTCAATTTCCAGAACCTGCTTCCAAATAGCGGCAATTTCTTTCTGCATAGGAGTTTGAGGAAGCTGTGTGGGAATCCGCTCGTCGGGTTCGCTTCTGAGCGCTTCAAGCTTGCGAATATCCACTTTGCTATTGGGTGTAAGCGGAATTTCGGATACGGGTACGAAAGCGGTGGGTATCATGTAATCCGGCAGGTTTTGCTGGAGGTACAACCTGAGAGAGTCCGGCGAAAAATCAGAACCGTTATGGGGGACAAGGAAAGCAACCAGATTCCGTTCTTCGGCATTGCGCTCCTTGGCGATCACCGCACAATCGCCCACACCGGCATGGGCCGCCAGGATGGCTTCAATTTCCTTCAGTTCGATGCGAAAACCCCGGATCGACACTTGGCTGTCCCTGCGGCCGTAAAGCATCACCTGACCATCCGGCAGGTGCCGTCCAAGATCACCGGTTCTGTATATGCGATCGCGGGAAGACTTTCCAAAGCGGTTGACCATAAACTTCTCGGCGGTCAGCTTCGGATCGTTCAAATAGCCCTCGGACAGGTACGGAGTGCGAATACATACCTCGCCAAGTTCGCCCACTCCGGCAGGATCCCCCGTGAAGTTCAGGATTGCCAATTGGGCCCCATCAATGCCCCGGCCCACCGGTACGCGTGGCGCCCGGTGCTTGGCGTCTTTCGGATCGATGACATGGTAGCCCATCGCCTGGGGGGTTTCGGTAGCCCCGTAGAAGTTGACGCAACAGGCCTCCGGGGCAAACCTGCGAAACCCATCAACTGTCCGGGGGCTCAGCGTGTCCCCCCCAAAAAAGAGGTACCGTAAGGCCGGCAGCGCGGCCTCTTCGCCTTCCGCCAGCACATGGCCCAGCGCCGGGGTCAAATGCGCCACCGTCACATTTTCCCGCCGCATCCAAGCACGGAGATAGCCTGGAAGCAGCATTTGATCGGCGTCGGGGATGCAGAGGGCAGCTCCCGCCCACAATGGGGCAAAGATATCCCGCAACAAGGGGTCGTGGGCCAGGCCGGACAGCATGCTGAAGCGGTCGGAAGCGCGGAACGCAAACCGGTTGCAGTGCCACTCGAGAAAATGATTGAGGGGGCGGTGTGTTCCGATGATCCCCTTTGGACGGCCGGTGGTGCCCGAAGTAAAAATAAGGTAGGCCGTCTGATCGGCTTCAGGGACTGCCGCGAGGGGGGCTTCGCTGTGGGACGCCAGATCACGCAGCATCTCCCCTTTGCCGCGGGGAAGGGTCAATCGGCAGATGTAGTCCCGGCGGCTCACGGCCGGGTCGATCTCTCCGGCAGCCTCGAGCCGAATCAGGCCTCGTGGGGCGGCATCCTCGAGCATGCTGAGCAGGCGTCTTGCAGGATACCCGGGGTCCAATATCAAAAAGGCCGCCCGGGCCTTCATTATGGCTAGAAGGGCGACCACCAGCCCGGCGCTGCGATGACCGTAGATCGCCACCACGTCACCACCGGTGATGCCAAGCGTCTCCAAGCGCCGCGCAAGTCGATTGCTCAAATGCTCCAATTCTTCGTAACTGAACCGGTTCCACCGATCCTCAACGGCGGTGTGCGCAGGCTGCGCCTGCGCACAACGGGCCATCCGCAGGATCACCGACTCGCCCGCGTCGCACTCGAGCACCTGGGAAAGATCGGGCAGTACCGTGCGCGATTTCGCACCAATCAACGTGTAGCTTGAAATCTTGCGCTCAGGGTGCGCTACGGCCTGTTCCAACACCGTCAGGTATTGCTCCAGCAGCGACTCCATGCGCTCGGGGCTGAACAGGTCGGCATTGTAGACCATTCGCAAGCGCAAGGTGGATGCGAATTCCTCGACATAGAAGGTCAGGTCGAATTTGGCCTGCAGCTCCCCCTGATACCCATCGAAGATGCCGACGCCGATATCCAGAGACCCGTCCTGCGGGCGGTCCAGAAGGGTGGTGATGTGATTGAAAAAAATCTGGAACAAGGGCGTGCGGCTCATTTCCCGCTGCGGGGCCAAGGCTTCCACGATCCGTTCGAAAGGCATATCCTGAAACACTTGCGCCTCGAGCACCACATCGCGCACCCGGCTCAGCAACTCAGCGAAGGTTGGCTCTCCAGACAGATCCGTCCGCAAAACCACGGTATTCACGAAAAAGCCGAGCAGGTCCTCCGTCTCTTTTTGTCGGCGCCCGGCGAAGGGCGATCCGATAACGATGTCGCTCTGTCCGCTCAGCCGGTGCAGCACCAATTTGAACACGCCGAGCAGCACCATGAACAAGCTGGCGTTTTGGCCTCGAGCCATGTCCCTGGCCGCCTGTGCCAGGCGCGCGTCTACCTGGGCATGGAGTTGCGCGCCGTTGAACGTCTGCGTGGGAGGCCGGGGGTGGTCGATGGGCAGATCGAGATGGGCGGGAGCGCCGCTGAGCTTTGCCTTCCAGAACTCCAGTTGGCGCGTGAGTTCGGTGTCGTCCAGATAGGTGTGTTGCCAGTAGGCGAAGTCGGCATACTGGAAATTCCTTTCCGGAAGGGCGACAGGCTCTCCCCGTCGAAACGAGGCATAAAAAGAAAAAAGCTCCTGAATGAAGATATCGAAGGACCACCCATCGAAAACGATGTGGTGAATGACCAGGAAGAAGATGTGCCTGTGCTCCTCCGCGCGAATCAGGCGGCAACGGATCAGGGGATCCTTGCCGAGATCGAAGGGGCGGCCGGCTTCCATCCTCAGATGGTCGTGCAAGCTCGTATAACCGGCCTCGCCGGTGAGCGCGGACAGTGGAAGGGGAACAAGCTTCAGATCCAGAGCGGGCCTGAAAAACTGCCATCCCTGGCCCTCGCGCTCCATAAAGCCTGCCCGCAGGATGTCGTGTCGCCGAACGATCTCGTTTACGGCCCGCTCGAAAAGCGGGGCATTCAACTCCCCGCGGATTTCGAGCGCCCAGGACATGTTGTAGGCCGACGAACCCGGCTGCAGTTGATCCAGGAACCAAAGTCGTTGCTGGGCGAAAGTCATGGGCGCGCCGTCGCGAACGGCTGTCCTGGTCATGGGCGGGAGCAACGGGGCACCGTTGCCGTCAACTTCGTAAAGAACCGCCAGCAGGTCCTGCTTGCGGATTCGGATTTGCTCCTGCAGCTCAGGCGTCAGAACCCCTTTGGGGGCATTGCACAGCAGCCGTCCTTTTTCGTTGCGCAGTATCACGCCTAAATTGCGCAGCTGCAGAACGAAATCATGGTCCATCATATCTCGATCTCTTCCCGGGCGCCTCCGTCAATCGGGGCCATTTGGGAGTTTTGGGCCAGGTATACGAACGCTTCGATAGTTTTGGCCAGTTTGGCGATGGTCGGTGTTTCGAAAAACTGCCGGAACGGCAGCTCAAGGCCCCAGTGTTTCTTGATGTGGGCGTTCACTTTCAGCAGTAGAAGCGAATGGCCTCCCAGCCTGAAAAAATCCTGGGTGACACCGATGGTCTTTGTCTGCAAAACTTCCGACCAGATGTCTACCATCTTTGCTTCGATAGGTGTGCGGGGGGCGACGTACTTTTCGTCGCCGTACGGCAAGGCGGTTTCGGGGGACGGCAAAGCGCGTGAGTCGATTTTTCCGCCGGATGTGCGTGGCAACCGCTCCACCGGGACCAATACAGCCGGCCGCATGTAATCGGGCAGCTGCTGCGCCAAGTGTTCGTGCAGAGGTTCCAGCGCCGATCCAAGGCGCTCGCTCGTGACGACATAAGCAATCAGCACGTTGGGGCTCTGTCCTGAAGGGTGAATCATGACATGGGCGCTCTGGACTTCGGGGTGTTTGAGCAACACCGCCTCGATTTCGCCCGGTTCCACGCGAAAGCCCCGCACCTTGACCTGCGTGTCCACACGGCCCCGGTATTCGATCTGCCCGTCCGGCAGGTAGCGCGCCAAGTCTCCTGTTTTGTAGAGCCGCGCCTGAGCTGAACTGCTGAACGGATGCGGCACGAATCTCTGTGCCGTGAGATCCGGCCGGTACAGGTAGCCGTCGGCTAATCCGGCACCGCCGATGTGAAGTTCTCCGACAACTCCCACCGGCACCGGCTGCATTTGGGCATCAAGGATATAGGTTTGCACATTGGCTAAGGGCCGCCCGATCGGCACCGTCGCTGACGGCGGCGTTGCAGTCGCCTGTTCACCCAGATCGCAGGCGGTGGCGACAACCGTCGCCTCTGTTGGGCCGTAGGTATTGACCAGCCGGATGTGTGGGGGCACGCATCGCTGCCAAAGTGCCAGTGACTGTGGTTGCGCCGTTTCGCCGCCGATGATGACCACGCGCACCGAGTCCGGCAGACTCAGGGCGTCGTGGGCGAGGGCCAGCGTCAGCTCATGCCAGAAGGCCGTCGGCAAATCAAGCACGGTGATGCCCCATGTCTGGCACCGCGTCAGGAAAAGTGCCATGGAATCGATCTGGTCGTCCGTTCGCAGAGCGAGGGTAGCGCCTTGGGTCAGAGTGGGGTAGATCTCCTCGACGCTGGCATCGAAGTTGATGGAGGCGAATTGCAGCACCTTGTCCGAGGCTTCGATGCCATACGCACGGGCGGCAGCATGCACGAAATTGCCTAAGGCGCGTTGGGAGATCATCACCCCTTTGGGCGTACCGGTGGAGCCCGATGTATAAATGACATAGGCGAGCCCGTTCGCGCTTTCTGGGATGGCAAGGTTATCGCTGGAACAGGCATCGATGATCCTTCGATCCGCGTCCATGTATACGGTTTGCGCTACCTTTACCGGCAGATGGGGCGCAAGGACGGTCGTGGTCAGCATTGTCCGCACGCGGGCGTCGCCGATCATGAAGGATAGGCGCTCAGCAGGATAGGCAGGATCGAGTGGCAGATAGGCCGCCCCGGTCTTCAGCACCGCCAGCAAGGCGGCGATCAGTTCGAAGGAGCGTTCGAGACACAAGCCCACAATGGCGTCCGGCCCCACGCCGATGGCCGTGAGATGCTGGGCCAGGCGGTTGGCGCGGCGGTTCAGTTCTCCGTAGGTCAACTGCCGGTCGTCCCATCGCACGGCGATGTCGTCCGGCGACTGCTTCGCCTTAGCCTCAAAACGATGATGAACGCCTATCGCGCCCGCGAAGTCCTGGCTGGTCCCGTTCCATTCCACCAAAATCTTGCGCTGCTCGGCCTCGGTCATGATTGCCAGCGCACCGATCTTCTCCTCCGGCCGTTTGACGATGGCTGACAGCAGCTGTTGGAAATGGACCACTATCCTTTGAATCGTGGCAGCGTCGAAAAGATCGTCGCTGTATTTGAAGTTGCCCAAAAGCACCCCATCGCTTTCGATCATTTCCAGGGTTAAATCCAGCTGGCCCTCCTGCTGAGAGACCGGATAGTATTCAACCGTCAATCCTCCGAAATCGACTGTGCCGCCCGCGTTGGAAGATAACAGGCTCAAAAGGTTTTTTGACTGCTGCGGCTTTTGCAGGATAAATTCCACCTGGCAGAGAGGCGGAACGCCGTGATCCGGATTGTGCCAGAAGCGTTCGGCCATCAGGTGAAATGGATAGTCCTGATGGGCCAGTACTTCGAGCGAGGTTTTGCGCACCTGGGCCAGGAATGTCCTGAAATCGATCTCCGCCTTCGGATAAGCCCGGATTGGCACCTGGTTGATGAAGCAGCCGACGGTTCGAGAGTAGTCACTTTTATTTCTTCCGAAGGTCGGTGAGCCGACCATGATGTCTTCCTGTCGAGAGTACTTGTGCAGCAGTATGAAAAAAGCCGAAAGCAGCAGCATAAAAAGGGTGACGCCCTCTGTTTTAGCCAATTCCTTGAGCTGCAATGCCAGTCGCATGTCCAGCTTGAAGGAATGCGAAGCGCCGCTGAGTTTCTGCACTTTCGGCCGTGGACGATCAAAGGGCAGGTCCATGACGGGGATCTCGCCTCGCAGTTGATGCTGCCAAAATGCTGCAAGGGCGTCGGCGTTAGGCCCGCGAAGCATTTCCTGCTCTTCCTGGGCGAAATCGCTGAACGCTTTTTCCGGCAGCGGAAGTGTGATGGAACGATTATCGACTTCCGCCGCATACAATTGTCCCAACTCCTCCATCAGAATCCAACCCGACCAGCCGTCGCAGGCGATATGATGCATGGTCATCAGGAAAATATGACTGCGTTCCGCTTGCGTTAGAAGGTCGACCCGCATGATCGGCCCACGCTCCAGATCGAACGGTTGCCCGTGAAGCTTGAGCACTGTTTCGTGCAGCGCGGCGGCACTGAGGTCCGACACATCGGTGCACGTGAATTGAACGCGCTCGAAGGCGAAGACATCCTGCACGGGTGCTCCGTGCTGCACGCGGTACCGCGTCCTCAGGATAGGGTGGCGGTCGACGAGCGCCTGCAGGGACCTGGGCATAGCCGCCAATTCTACGCAGGAGCGTATGCGGAACACGAGGGTTGAATTGTAGGCGCTGCTATCCGGGGTCATCTGCTGCATGAACCAGAGTGCTCGTTGGCCATAGCTCAAGGGGAACGTCATTTTGACTTCCGAGCCGCGGCGCTGCAACAAGTCAATCAGCTCCAACTTGCACCGGCGAATCTGTTCGCGCAACTCTGCCGACAGGGCGTCCTTGGGCGCTCGGAATCTCAGTCGGTCGCCCTCTGTCCAAAGGTGGATGCCGTTGGTGCTGCAGGCGGTCAAGATTTCCAGCGCGTTCATATCTCGCCCTCGTCCCAGGCCTTGCTTCCATCCGGCGCTGCCGTAATCCTGCCGGTGTCGACACCGGCACCGCCGGCCGCCGACCCATCGGCGAGCAGGAGTGCCAAGTGTGCCGCAAGCTGCTGGAGTGACCGGCCCTCCAGGAAAACGACCATATCGACCCTTATGCCCAGTTCGGCCTCGATCCGGTTCTTCAGTTGCACGGCCATCAAGGAGTCGAACCCTGCCATGGGAAGCGGTGTGGCACGATCCAGTTCGGCGACCGGTATCAGAAGTTCGCCCGCCGCCCGCTCTGCGAGATAATTTTCCAGCAAACGCCCCCGTGCTTCGGAATTGGCCGCCAGCCACTGCTCGCGAACGGGCGCCTTGGACGGTACCTCCGGCGGGCGAGCGCCGCGAGCTGCCGGACCAGAGGCCATCTCGTCGAGAAAGGCCGGTATCGTCTTGCCGCCGGCGTACCGCTGGAAGATTTGCCAATCCACGGCCAGGATTGCCACCTGGGGTTCGGTTTGAGCCAGGGCACGTTCCAGCGCGCGAACGCCTTGGGCGGGTAGGATCGTGCCGACACCCATGGCTTCCCAGCGCTGCAAGTCGCGCTGTGTCATTGTCGCGGCCATGCCGACCTCCGCCCACGGGCCCCAGTTGACGCTCAGCGCCGGCAACCCCTCGGCCCTTCGCCGCCAGGCAAGGCCGTCCAGGAAGGCATTGGCCGCGGCATAGCTGGCCTGCCCAGGCGAGCCGAACAAGGACGCTCCGGCCGAACAGAGCATGAAGAATTCGAGCGTCTGGGAGCGGGTGAGTCGGTGCAGCCACAGCGCGCCGGTCACCTTGGGTCCGAGGACTGCGGTCATCCGCTCCGGAGTCAGATGGGCAAGCGTTGCGTCGTCGAGCGCCCCGGCGGCATGTATGATGCCTTTCAGCGGGCGCTGCGGATCAACGTTCGCCAGCAGCGCTCGAACATCTTCCGGCCGCGAGAGATCCGCCAGGCAGATCTTGACTTCCAGGCCGGCGTTCTCCAGACGCTGGATCTGCGCACGAGCGTCTTCACCCGGTTCACGGCGGGCGTTCAGTATCAGGTGGCGTGCGCCCTGCTCCGCCAGCCAGCGGGCAAAGCACAAGCCCAGGCCCCCCAATCCGCCAGTGATCAGGTAGGTGGCATCGCTGCGGATGTGGACTGGGGTGGCCTCGCGCTGATCGATCACGATCTTGCCGACATGGCGCGCCTGGGCCATAAAGCGGAAAGCGGACGCGACTTCGTTGATGCTGAAAAGGCGCAGGGGCAGCGGCGTCAGACGCTCCTGCCGGAACAGGGCCAGTACCGCTTCAAACATGTCCCGCACCAGGGCCGGCGCCGTCTGGCAGACCCCGCCCAGAAACACGCGCGAGTGGATCACGCCGGGGAAGGTCTTGGCCACTTGCTCGGCATCCCAGGCATCGGACTTGCCGATCTCCAGAAAGTGTCCGCCGGGCACAACCAGCCCGAGGCTGGCGGGAATGAAATCGCCGGACAGCGAATTGAGCACCAGATCGACGCCGCGGCCGCTTGTGGCGGCGCGCACCTGGTCGGCGAAGGCGAGGCTGCGAGAATCCATCACATGGGCAATACCCATTTCTCTCAACAGTGCCCTTTTAGCCGGGCTGCCGGCTGTGGCAAAGATCTCGGCGCCTGCCAGTTGCGCCAGTTGGAGGGCCGCCATACCCACCCCTCCGGCGGCGGCATGGATCAGCACCCGCTGACCGGCTTTTATGTGGGCCACTTGGTGAAAGGCGTACCAAGCGGTCAGGAAGGTGATCGGGATCGTGGCGGCTTCAGGAGCTGTAAGCCTCGCCGGACGGTGGGCAACCAGGTCGGCCAGGGCGTTGACGTGCGAGCAGAAGGCCATTGGCGTGATCGCCATCACGGCGTCGCCGGGGCGAAAGCGGGTGACACCTTCGCCCACCGCGCTGATGCGGCCGACGCACTCGTTGCCAAGCGGGCCGGCATCGCCAGGGTACATACCCAGGGCATTGAGGACGTCGCGGAAATTCAGGCCGGTGACTTCGACATGGATCTGAACCTCTCCCGCACGTGGCGGCAGCGGTGTGATCGGCTGACGCTCGAAGCGCTCTATCAGACCCGGGGTGACGAGCGACAGCTTGTACGGAAGGCTCTCGCGGATTGCTGACGCGCTAGGGCCCTTGAGCGCTATCAGCCGGAGGCCCAGGCGTCCGCCGGCGCGCAGGGCGACTTGATTTTCCCATCTATCGGCGCAACCGACTTCGCGCAGCAAGCTGGCGCCGCTTTCTGGCAGCAGGGACGTCGGATCCAGGTCCACCAAACGGCAGCCCAGCAGTGGGTATTCTGCGGCGATCGTCCGCCCGAAACCCCACAGCAGTGTCTGGTCAGGATCGACCACTTCCGGCGGCGATGCCACAGATGTGGCACCGGCGGTTACGATGGTCAGGTGCGGCATCGCCTCACCAGAGCCCGGCGCCAGAGCCTGGAGCAGGTGCAACAGGCCTGGCCAGGCGCCCGCATCCACCCCCGTCTCGGTCTGCGTCGAAAGCCGGTCCGGTGCTCCCCGGCGGCGGATGCCCCACAGATAAACCACACCCTTGAACGGCCCCTGGGTGCTGCAGCGGGCAAACAGTTGCCTGAAATCGGCCGCTTCGGTCGCGCGGACCCTAGTGTGGTCGGGTTCCGCCGCGCAATAGGCCTCTGCCGCCTCGACGAAGTGCACCTGGGCCCCCTGCCGCCGCAGTTCGTCGCCCAGGGCACCTCCCGCCCCGGCACCATCGGTGAAGATCAGCCACAAGCCCACAAGCGAGCCAGGCGCCGGGTCGGGCAGCGGAGCCACAGCCATCCATTCCGCAACATGCAGCCCGAGGTCCGCAGCGCGGCTTCGGGCGACGCCCGCCGCAAGAGTCTCCCGGGTCGCGCGCTTGATCCGCAGGCCCTGGATATCTGCCAAAAGTTCTCCGCCGGCGCCATACAGCTGGATATCGCCGGTTCGGATTTCGGCCCCTAGGGCTGCGTCCCGCAGTGCGGCCCGGCATGTCACGGCGCAGCCACCCGGGTGGCGCACCTGATAGCAGTCAACCCCGATCGGCAGGTACACCTCGCTGCGCTGAGTCTCTTTGAAAGCGGCGCCCAACAGCTGAAACCCCATGTCCAGCATCGCCGGATGCAGAAAGTAGTCGCCGCTGTCCGGCCCCAGAGCCTCAGAAAGCCGGATGTGGCTGGTCACATGCCCATCCTTGTGCTCAATGGCGCAAAGGCCCTTGAAGGCGGGGCCGTATTCGATGCCGATCGCGTTCAGCCGTCCGTAGTAGGCTTCATCGGGCTGCGACGCGCTGTCGTCGGCTTCATCGCCCGGCGTGGCCCCTGGCCCGGGGCCGACTGCGCTGACGTCGCGCCATACCAGGCGCCCGGCGGCGTGGCGCTGCCAGGTACGAGAGGCCTCATGGGCCAGACTGTAGATTTCGAAACCGGCCGCGTCTTTTTCGATCGGCCCTAGAATCGTCTGCAGCGTTGCGGGTGTTTCCTTTTCGATGACCAGCGGCGCTTCGATGCTGAACGCCTCGACCCGGCAGCTTCTCCCCGCCATGCGTCGGGCTCCCGCCGCAAGAGCCACTTCAAGCAGGAGCGCCGCGGGCACCACGGTGGTGCCGAAAATGCGATGGTCTTCCAGGTAGGGTAGCAGTCGCGTCTCCAGGATCGTCTCCAGGGCCAGTTCGGCCAGGCGAGGCGACCTTATCACCCGATGGATCAGCGGGTGGCCGGTTTCTCTTTCCGGCTGAGGCTGTTGGGCAGCCGGAACGCTGCGCACCCAGAAACGACGGCGCTGGAAGGGATAGGTCGGCAGAAGCACACGGTTGCGCTGGTAATCGAGGTCGAATCCCTGCCAATCCATCGAGGCGCCATGGACATACAGGTGCCCCAGAGATTCCAACAGGTGCGCCCAGTCAGCGCCGCTCTTGCCCAGTGAAGGCAGCCAGTGGGCATTGGGCAGGTCGTCGATTTTGCTAGCCATGCCGCTCAACACCGGCTGCGGGCCGGCCTCGATGAACCAGCGGTAGCCCAGCCCGTGCATGCGCCGGAGCGACGGCATGAAGCGAACCGGTTGGCGCGCGTGTCGACGCCAGTATACGGCGTCGATCTCAGTGCTGCCGATAGGCTCGGCGGTCACATTGCTCACCAGGTCGATGCGCGGCGCGTCATAACGCACCCCAGCGGCAACGCGTTCGAATTCGGCCAGCATCGGTTCCACCAATCCCGAGTGGAAGGCGTGCGAAACGTTCAGGCGCGCCGAGCCGATGCCACGGCCCTGCAAAGCCTCCTGCACCGCCGCGACAGCCGGCGCCGTTCCCGAAATGACCGTGTTGGCCGGTCCGTTGAGGGCGGCCAGCGACACGCTTCCGTCGAAAGCCGCGATGGCCTCTTGGGCGGTCTGCTCATCGGTGAAGAGCGCGGCCATCCGGCCGCCCGCCGGCAGGGCCTGCATCAGCCGGCCGCGCGCAGCTATCAGCCGCAGCCCCTCCTCCAAGGTGAACACTCCCGCCACGCAAGCCGCTACGTATTCGCCCACGCTGTGACCCATAACGGCTGCGGGCGTGACGCCCCAGGCGCGCCATAGCTCGGCCAAGGCATACCCCAGGGCGAAGAGCGCCGGCTGGGCAAAACCCGTCTGATCTATCAGCCGACGCGCCTCCTCGGTCTTGTCTGGCGCCGGATAGAGCACCGACAACAGCGGCGCCGAAAGTTCCGGCCGCAGGAGGGCGTCGCAGCGCTCCAGAACGGCCCGAAAGGTCGGCTGGGTCTCGAACAGCTGCCGGCCCATCCCCACGTACTGCGCGCCCTGGCCCGTGAAGAGCATGGCGACACCGGGAGACCGGGACGGCGGCTCTTCCGCCCGCGGGCGGGCATCCTGAGCCGTGCCGCCGTGCAGGGCCGCCAGCTGCCGGGCGAGGTCGGCGGGTCTGTCACCGTTCACCGCCAGCCGGTGCTTGAAGTGCACCCGTCCGGTATTGGCCGTAAAACACGCATCGGCGGCGGCATCATCAGCCGCATTGTCGAAAAAGGTGCTGTACCGCCGGGCTAGTTCGGCCAGAGCGTCCGGTGTTTTGGCCGAGAGGGCCAGCAGATGGCGCGGGCGCCGTGTGTCCGGTGTCGCGGGTTCCCGGGCAGGAGCCGCTTCCAGAATCACGTGGGCATTGGTGCCGCTGAAGCCGAAGGCGCTGACTCCTGCCATCCGCTGGGTCGACCAGGGGACCATGCGCGTGGGCACCTCCAGGGCCGTGTCGCCGAGCTGGATCTGAGGGCTAAGCCGGCTGAAGTGCAAGTGCGGCGGGATAGCCTGGTGCTGCAAGGCCAGAATCACTTTGATCACCCCGGCCACACCCGCGGCCGACTCCAGGTGCCCGAGATTGGTCTTGACCGAGCCCACCCGCAGCGGCCGTTCGGCCGACCGTCCCCCGCCCAGCACATTGACCAGGGCTTCCAGCTCGATGGGATCACCCAGTCGCGTACCCGTGCCGTGGGCTTCCACATAGCCGAGCGCTTCTGGCGATAGGCCCGCCGAAGCCAAAGCTTTGCGGATGACCGCTTCCTGGGCCGGCCCGTTGGGTACGGTCAAACCGCTGCTGGCGCCGTCCTGGTTGACGGCCGAACCACGGATTACAGCCAGAATCGGATCGCCGGACGCTTCGGCATCGCTGAGCCGTTTGAGCACCAGAAGCCCGCAGCCTTCGCCGCGCACAAACCCGTCGGCCTTCTCGTCGAAGGTTTTGCAGCGACCGTCGGAGGCCATCATGCCCCAGCGGTTGAAGCAGATGAACGCCTCCAGCGACAGGATCACGTTGACGCCGCCGGCCAGCGCCATGTCGCTTTCCTTCAGGCGCAGGCTCTGGCAGGCCAGATGGATGGCCACCAGGGAGGAGGAGCAGGCCGTGTCCACGGCCATGGCGGGCCCGTTGAGCCCGAGCGCAAAGGCGATGCGCCCGGCCGTGACGTTCAGGGCGTTGCCCGTGGCGGTGTAGGCATCCAGCTTGTCCGGCCCTTGACCCAGGGAGATGCGGGCGTAATCCGTGGTGGTCACGCCGATGAACACACCGGTTTTGCTCTCCTTCAGGCGGGAGGCATCCATGCCCGCCCGTTCGATCGCTTCCCAGGCGACTTCGAGCAGCAGACGCTGCTGGGGGTCCATCGATTCGGCCTCGCGGCCGGATATGCCGAAAAAGGCGGCATCGAATTGGTCGATCGCTGCCAGAAATCCACCATGGGGAGGCTGCTCCTCCCTGTGCAGGGGCAGGTGGCGCCGAGCAGCGGCCCAGCGCTCGGGAGGCATGGGCCCGACGGCATCCACACCGTCGCTCAACAGTTGCCAATACTCTTCCGGGGATCGCACGTTTCCCGGAAACCGGCAGCCCATGCCGATCACGGCGATCGG
>DJGG01000056.1:0-15179 GCA_002432195.1 Desulfobacteraceae bacterium UBA5852 | reverse complement strand
CGCTGCATTTTGTCCAACGCGGCCAAGGCATTGCGCAGCAGTTCGCGTCGTTCGGCGGCGCCACTGTCTTTGGTTCGTTCAGTCATGGGGACGATCTCTTCTCGAATCCTTGCCGGCGGTTCAGCTCAATTGCCTGAGCTTGCGTGCGAGCAGATCGGACAACTCATCTTCGCTCAAGTCCTCTGCCGAGGCCTCTGCCGACGCAGCGGCAGCTGCCGGCGCGCCGCCGCCGGCCTCTACGGGCGCGTCCTTCCGATCCTCGGGCAGCTGCTTCGTGAGAAAGCCGGCGAGTTCCTCGATGGTCGGGTAGTTGAATGTCAGGGTCGAGGGCAGGCGCATGCCCAGATCGGTTTCCAGCAGGCTCTTGAGCTCTACGGCCATGAGCGAATCCATGCCCATGTCGAAAAAGCCCTTTTCGCTGTCCACGGCCGTATCGGCTCCCAGGCGCAGGACCTCCGCCACGCGCTGCACCACGTGCGCCGCCAGCGCGCCGCCACGGCGCGCGGCGGGCAGGTCCATTAACTTCTGGCGCAGTCCGCCGGCGGCCGCCGCCGGCGCCTGCCGGGGGGCGGCTGGACCGGCCACCCGGCGGAACATCGGCCGCGGCCGGCGGACTTCGTATACGCCCCGCAGACGCTCCCAGTCCACCGCGGCGGCGCACACATGGGCGGCATCGGTGGCCATCAGGCGGCCCAGAAGCTCCAGCGCCGATGCGACCGGCAGCGGATTGAGCCCCGCCTGGCGAAACGTCTGTTGATCTTCACGGCTGGCCACGCGCATCTCCTCCCAGGTGCCCCAGTTGATGCTCAAGGCCGCCAGGCCGGCTTTCCGCCGGCGATGCGCCAGAAGATCCAGAACCTGGTTGGCGGCCGCATAGTGCCCCAGGCCGGCGACGCCCCACAGGGCGGTGGTGGAGGAGAAGAGCACGAAGAAATCCAGTGGCAGGCCCCGGCTGAGCTCGTCCAGCAGCAGGGCGCCGCCGACCTTGGCCCGGAACATTTCCGCCAGGACCGGTGGCGTCAGGCGGTTGATGGGTGCGCCGCTCATCTGCACGGCGGCGTGGACGATGCCCTTCAGCGGCCGGCGGCCGTCACGCCGCAGGCGTTCGAACAGGGACGCCAGGGCGGCCCGCTCGCCCACGTCGGCGCTGACCGCCTCCACCTCGGTCCCCAAGGCCTCGATGGCGCCCAGCGCGCCGAGCAGGCCGGCGTGGGGATCATCGGGGGCCGCGCGCTTCCACGCATCCCGCGGCGGCAACACCTTGCGCGACACCAGAACCAGGCGTCCGGCACCCTGCTCGGCCATCCAGGCCGCCACCTTCAGCCCCAGGCCGCCGAGCCCGCCGGTGATCAGGTACGTGCCGTCGCGCTGCAAGCGCAGCGGGTTCCCGGGGGGACCGGCGTCCGCCCGGCGCACGATGCGCGGCACCAGGCGCCGGCCGTCGCGCAGAGCGGCCTGATCTTCCTCCCCGGCGGCGGCGATGTGCGCGCAGAGCAGTGCGGCGCTGTCTTCCAAGGCGCCCTGGGCCGGCAGATCGACGATGCCGCCGAAGTGCCCCGGGTGTTCCAGGCTGAACACCCGGCTCAGGCCCCACACGGCGGCCAGCCAAGGCTCCGGCACGGTGTCCGTTTCCGCGGCCGCCTGGGCGCCCCGGGTGCAGATCCACAACCGCGCTGCGGCGGTCGATGCCGTCAGGGCCTGCATCAGGGCGAGGGCGGTACCCAATCCGGCCGGCAGCCAGTCGGGTCCCGGCGGACCGCTGTCCACCGGCGTGGCGCAATACACCACGCCCGCCAGCGGCGGCGCCGCGGCTTGCGCCAGGCCGGCGTCCACGGTTTCCACATACGCCTTCAGCTCCTCGGCCGTGGGCCCGTGGGCCGTCGTCGCCGGGTCCGCGGCCACCACGTTGGCGCCGGCGGCGGCCAGTTCCCGGGAAAGGGCGTTCGCCAACCCTCGGGGCGCCGCCAGGAGCAGCCAACTGCCGGCGATCCGGGGAAGGTCGGCGGGTGTTGCCGTCCGGCGCGCCAGGATGACCGTCTGGTTGAAGATCGCGGGCGAGCGCCGCGGATCCGTCACGTGCACCGGGGCGCTTTCGAAGCCGCAGGCCTCCAGCAGGCGGCGCCATTCCCCGCGGTCGATGAGCGGGTAGTCCGGGCGCCGTGCCGTGTCCGCAAAGCGCCACCAGCCTTCGGTGAGACCGAAGGTGAGATCGACCCAGCGCTGCGGGGCGGTGCCCTCCAGGAGCAGCAGCAGGCCGCCGGGGGCCAGCAGCCGGTGGATGCGCAGCAGGCCCTCTTCCAGGTGCCGGGTGGCGTGCAGCACGTTGGCGGCGATGACCATATGGAAGCGTTCGCCGGCAAACCCCTGGGCCTCGGGATCGGCCTCGATGTCCAGCACCCGGCAGTCCATGCCGGCGAAGCCGCTGTATTTTTCCCGGGCGCGGGCCACGAAGAGGGGCGAGATGTCGCTGAAGGTGTAACGGTCGCGACGCGCATCCAGCCGTTCCAACACGTGGGAGGTGGTGCCGCCGGTGCCGCCTCCGATTTCCAGGATGCGGAGACTCTCCCCGGCGGTGCGGCGCGCCGCCGCCTCGGCGGCCACCGCGTCGGCAACGACCGCGTTGAAGGTGCGCGCGTAGGGCGATTTCTCGTATATGTGCTCCGCGGTCTGAACCTCCGCCCTCGGAAACAGAAGCTCCAACGGGTCGCGCGCCCCGCTCAGCGCCTCGTGCAGGTGCTCGCCGCAGCGCACTGTCATCTCGATCTCGGCCGCGCACGAGGAAAAGCGCTCCCGCAGGTCGTCCGGCGCAACGGTCCCGTCCCTTTCGGAGGGATCGGCGGCCAGGCGGTAGCGCTCGCCCTCGCAGACGAGGCGGCCTTCGGACGCCAGAATCGCGCACAAGCGCTTGAGCAGGCGCGCATGGCGCGGGAGCACCTGAAGGGCGCCGGCCAGGTCCTGAAGGGTGAAGGACCGGCCGGCCAGAGCGGCCGCCGCCGGCATGCTGAGCAGGCGGGCGATGGCCGACAGGCACCAGCGGTCCAGCTCCGGCAGCAGGTCGCCATAGACCCACAGACCGTTGGCATCGCCGTAGCGTTCAAGGTCGGCACTCAGGCGCCGGGCCATTTGATCCACGGGGGCGGGCGAGGCACCCCCGCTGGGGGCCGCCAGGGGCAGCGCCAGCGGCTCCCAGTCCAGCCGGTAGAGCCATTGCGGATCGACCGGGGGCCGCACCGCCGCGGCCAGTGCCGCGCCCTGGGTCTTTCTGAGCAGCAGGTCGTGGAACTCGGCGATGACATTCCCCTGATCGTCGAACAGGAGGATGTCGCCGCTCATGGACCCGCGCTGGGCCCCGTCGACGGCATGCAGCCGCGTCAGGTTCCAGAAGCGCCTGGGCGGCTGTCGGTACAGGCGCATGCGCCCGATGCCGATGAGCAGGAAGGCTTCGGCGGGCAGTTCTTCGGGCATGGCCGCGCCCAGGAGGTGGAAACAGGCGTCCAGCAGCGCCGGATGGAAGCGGTAGCGCGCGGATTCGGCCTCGAGCTGCTCGGGAAGGCGCATTTCCCCGAGGGCTTCGGCATCGCCCTTCCAGATGCGTTTCAGGCCGCGGAAGGCCGCGCCGAAATCCAACCCCAGCGCCCGGACCCCCGCATAGTAGACTTCCGTCGGCACCTCGCTCCGGCAGCGCGCCTGGATGGCGGCCGGATCCGGTGGCGGGGACGGCAGATCTCCCGCGGCGGGGCGCGCGATGCGACATTCGGCGTGCAGGCGCCACTCGTCGCCGCCGGCCGGGGGCCCGCCGCTGAAGAAGCGGCACGTCATCCCGGCGCCCGCCGCGCCGCCTCCGACGATCGTCTGGACCCGCAGGCGCCCGTCGTCAGGCAGCGGCAGCGCTTCGCGGATGCGGATGTCCTCCAGCGCCCAGCCGCATCCCTCGGCGCGGTCCCCCGGCGCGACGGTTTCGGCGGCGGCCATGGCCATTTCCAGATAGGCCGGGGTGGGCATGATCCAGTGCCCGAAAATGCGGTGCTGCTTGAGAAAGGCCGGCCGGTCGCTGCCGATCCAGGCTTCGAAGACGCGGTCGGTCAGGCCGGGGGAGTGCAGCTCGCGCCCCAGGAGGGGATGGCCGGTGGGCTGGGGCTCCGCGTCGTCGCGGGCGGCGGTCGCCCCTGAGCGCGCCAGCCAGTAAGGCCGGCGCTGGAACGGATAGGTCGGCAGCGCCAGTCGCGGGCCGGCCGGCGGCGCCTCGACGGCGCGCCAGGCCACGGCGGCGCCGTTCGCATACAACTCGCCCAGGCAGCGCAGCATTTCACGGGCGTCTTCCTTGCCACGCGCCAAGCCGTGGTACCAGGTCGCCGGGGACGCGTCCAGGACTGCCGGTCCCAGGAAGCGCAGCACGGGGTGCGGACCGATTTCCAGGAAGTGCCGGTAGCCGGCCGCATGCAACGCCGCCAGGCCGGCGGCAAAGCGCACGGGCTGGCGGGTGTGCTCGCGCCAGTATGCGGCCTGGCCCAGTTGGCGGGGGTCGGCAAGGCTCCCCGAGAGATTGGAGACGATGGGAATCTGCTGCGGCTGGAAGGCGATCTTCCCGGCCTCGGCGGCCAACGCCGCCAGCACCGGTTCCATCAGGTGGGAATGGAAGGCCCGCGTGACGCGCAGTCGGCGCGCCCCGATGTCCCGGGCGGCCAGCTGCGCCAGCAGCCGTTCCACGGCGTCCGCTTCGCCGGATACGACCGTTTGCTGGGGGCTGTTCAAGGCCGCGATGCCCACCCCCGGAGGGAGCGCCGCGATCGCCTCCCGGACCGCATCGGCGGGGGCCGCCACGGCCGCCATGGCGCCGGGCACGGTCAGGGACTGCATCAACTGGCCGCGCCTGGCGATCAGGCGCAACCCCTCTTCCAGGCTGAAGATCCCGGCCACGCAGGCCGCCACGTATTCGCCCACGCTGTGCCCCATCACTGCGGCCGGTTCGAGGCCCCAGGCCCGCCACTGGGCGGCCAGGGCGTATTCCAGGGCGAAAAGCGCGGGCTGGGCGTAATCCGTGCGTTCCAGCAGGTCCTCACCCGCCGGGTCCGGATAGAGCAGATCGAGGAGAGGGCGGTCGAGGTGCGGCGCCAGCAGGGTGGCGCACCGGTCCAGGGTTTGGCGGAATACCGGCAGGCATTGGTAGAGCCCGCGGCCCATCTGCTGGTACTGGGACCCCTGCCCGGTGAACAGGTAGACCACCTGGGGGGGCCGCTTGACCGCCTGCCGGTTGCGCGCGGTCTCCGGGGACTCCTGGCCCTCCGCGATGCCCCGCAGCTTGTCGCGCGCCTCGGCCGCCGAGGCGGCCACGAAGGCCGCGCGCTGCGCAAAATGGCTGCGACCGGCGTTGACGGTCCGGCTGAAGGCGGACAGGGGGGTCGCGGGGTGCCGGCGGAGATAGTCGGCGTAGCGCCCAGCCCATTGCCCCAGGGCCTGGCCGCTGGCGGCCGACAGCGCGATGGCGCGCGGGCCGCCGGAGGCCGGGCTGTCGACTTCAGCGGTCTCCGGCGCCTGGGCGACCAGCACGTGCACGTTGGTTCCGGAGAAGCCGAAGGAACTGATGCCGGCGATGCGTGGTCGATTCGCCGGTTTCCACGGGATCCGCGCGGTGGGAATCCGGACTGGCAGGCGGGGCCAGTCGATCTCGGCGTTCGGCGTCTGGAAATGGAGGTGCGGCGGGATCTCGCCGTGCTGCGCGGCGAGCAGGGCCTTGATCAGGCCGGCGATGCCGGCCGCCGATTCGCTATGGCCGATGTTGGTTTTGACCGATCCGACCCACAGGGGCCGCTGCGGGTCGCGCCCCTTGCCGAACACCTCTCCCAGGGCGCGCATCTCGATGGGGTCGCCCAGAATCGTGCCGGTGCCATGGGCTTCGATGTAGTCCACGGCCGCCGGCTCCAGCGCGGCGCTGCGCAACGCCCGGCGGATGACGTCGCTCTGGGAGGGACCGTTGGGTGCCGTTATGCCGCCGCTGCGGCCATCCTGATTGGCGGCACTGCCCAGGATCACCCCCTGGATCGGATCGCCGTCGGCCTGGGCGTCCGCCAGCCGTTTGAGCGCCACGAAGCCGCACCCCTCGGCGCGCACGAAGCCGTCGGCCGCTTGATCGAAGGTCTTGCAGCGTCCCTGGAGGGACATCATGCGCGCCCTGGAAAGCGCCATGGTGGTCTCGGGCGTCAGGATCAGGTTGACGCCGCCGGCCAGGGCCATGCGGCATTCGCCGGCGCGCAGGCTCTGGCAGGCGAGATGCACCGCCACCAGGGAGGAGGAGCAGGCGGTATCCACGGCGATGCTGGGGCCCTCCAGGTCGAGCAGGTAGGAGATCCGGCCGGCCGCAATGCTGTGGGCGCTGCCGGTGGCCAGGTAGGCATCGATGGCCTCCCCGGGCTGTTCCAAGGCCAACTTGGCGTAGTCGGCGTTGCAGATGCCCAGATAGACGCCGGTGGGGGTTCCGGCCAGATCCAGCGGGCTGATGCCGGCGTTTTCAATCGCCTCCCAGGCCACTTCGAGCGCCAGGCGCTGCTGGGGGTCCATGGAAACGGCCTCGCGCGGCGCTATGCCGAAGAATTCGGCATCAAAGTGCTCGATGTCGTCCAGGAAACCGCCCCAGCGCGTGCACATCTTTCCCGGCCGATCGGGATCCGGATCGAAATAGCGATCGATATCCCATCGATCGGGGGGCACTTCGCGGACCCCGTCGCGGCCCTCAACCAGCAGGTCCCAGAACCGCTCGGGGGTGTCCGCGCCCCCCGGGAAGCGGCAGCCCATGCCGATCACGGCGATCGGCTGAGTCGCCGCCCGCCCCAATTTTTCCACGCGGCTGTTCAGTTCGTCGGCCAGAACCATCAACTGCTTGGCCGAGAGCTTGGAAATGCGGTTCAGGAAATCGCTCACAGCGGTGCCATCCTATTTGCGCATCAGACGGTCGATATCGTCGTCGCGCAGGTTTTCGATGCGGCTCAGCAGATCGTCGGTCCCCAGGAGGTCCGGCGGCGGTTCCTCGGCGGTGTCGGGCGCCTTGTCCGGGAGAAGGGCCAACTCCCCGGCCAGAAAGGTCGTCAGGGTCCCCAGGGTGGGGTAGTCGAACAGCAGGGTGGCCGACAGGGCGCGACCGAGCCCCTGCCCCAGGGCATTGCGCAATTCGACCGCCATCAACGAGTCCAGCCCCAGGTCGTTGAGGGGCTTGTCGGGGTCGATGCTCTCCGAGGCCTCCCGGCCCAGGATGCGGAGGGTTTCCTCGTGCACGAAGCCGGCCAGCAGGGCCTGGCGCTGCGCCGGCAGGGCGGCGTCCAGGCGCTCGAGGATACCGGTCTTGGCGGCGGGCATCGCGCTGCGCGGCTTGGGCGCCGCGCCGCCGGACGGCGTGATGCGGGACAGGAGAGGCGGCGGTCCACCAGGGTAGGTCTCGTGCAGGAACCTGCGCCACTCCACCGCCAGGGCAACCGCCTGAACGGCGTCCTCCCGGATGAGGCGTTCCAGCAGCCGCAGGCCGTCGGCAGGCGCGAAGCGCTCCACGCCGCGTATCGCCGCGCGCGCCGCCGCCGTGCGCTCCAGCGCCGCGCCGGCCCCGCCCCAGGCGCCCCAGTTGATGCTGGTGCCGCGCAGGCCGAGGGATCGCCGCAAGTGCGCTAGGCCGTCCATGAAGGCGTTGGCGGCACAGTGATTGGTCTGGCCCGGAGAACCCAGGACCGCCGAGACCGACGAGTAGAGCACGAAGAAGTCGAGCGCCAGGTGCCGGGTGGCCTGGTGCAGGTGCCAGGCCCCGGCGGCCTTGGCCTGCAGCACCGTCGCGAAGCGCGACCAGTTCTGGTGCCGCAGGACGCCGTCGTCGAGCCGGCCGGCGGCATGGACGATGCCCCGCAGCGGCGCCGCGCGATCGGCCGCCAGCCCGGCCACGATGGCTTCCACCGCGGCCGGCGAAGCGACATCGGAGCGCGACACGCTGACGCGCGTGCCGCCTTCCCGCAGGCGGGCGATCCTGGCCTCGGCGTCGGCCGTTGGGCCCGATCGCCCGGTTAGCAGCAGATGGCCCGCACCCTGTTGCGCCAGCCACTCCGCCGTGAACAGGCCCAGCGCCCCAAGTCCGCCGGTGATCCAGTAGGTGCCGTCGGGGCGCGCCAGCGGCGTGCGGGACGGCGCGGCCGCCTTCCGGGGCCAGGCCAGGGTCAGCTTCCCGATATGCCGCGCCCGCGACATGAACCGGAAGGCCTCGACCACCGCGCTGCGGGGAAATACCCGGCAGGGCAGCACCGGCAGGGCGCCGCCGGCCATGCGCGCCAGGACGCCCTCGAGAATCGGCGCGATGCGCTCGGGGTGACGATCCATGTCGTCGGTGAGGTCAACCGGATGGTAGGTCACGTCCGGCCGCAGCTCCCGGGCCTGCCCGGCGGAGAGGACCTGCGCGCGGCCCAGTTCGATGAACGTCCCACCCGCGGCCGTTACCCGCAGGCTCTGGGGGATGAATTCGCCGGCCAGGGAATTGAGCACCACGTCGACGCCCTTCCCGCCGGTGGCGGCCATGACCTGGTCGGCGAAGGCCGGATCGCGCGAATTCATGACCTGCCGGACTCCCAGGCGTTCCAGATAGAGCCGTTTTTCGGGGTTGCCGGCCGTGGCGAACACCTCGGCGCCCGCCCCCCGCGCCAGATGCACCGCCGCCAGGCCCACGCCGCCGGCGGCGGCGTGAATCAGCACGCGCGTGCCCTTTTTCAGGCGGGCCAAGGTTTCCAGGGCATAGGCCGCGGTGACATAGGCGATGGGCAGTCCGGCGGCGCGTTCGCTTTCCAGGCCATCGGGCACCGGGGCCGTCAGCAGCGCATGGGTGACCACCTCGGAGCTGAAGCAATGCGCCCCGATGGCCATGACCCGGTCACCCGGTCGCGGCGTGACCACACCCGGGCCCACGGCGGTCACCACCCCGGCACACTCGCCCCCCAGCGGCACCGCGCCGCCGGCGTACATTCCCAGGGCGTTCAACACGTCGCGGAAGTTGAGACCCGCCGCCTGGACGGCGATCTTCACCTGGCCGGGACCGGGCGCGAGCGATTCGAGGGGGCGCCAGTAAAGGTTTTCGAGCACGCCGCGCTGGGTGATGTCGAGCCGCTGGGGGGCGTCCGCGGCGGACGGCGGACCGGGTGCTTCGGCGGACGGGGCCTCTGCCAGCCGGGGGACGAAAACGCCAGCGGCGCGCAGGGCCACCTGATCTTCCGCGTCCTCGGCCAGGCACTCGTCGAGAAGTTGCCCGGCGACATCGGGGGAGGCATCGGCCTCGAGGTCGATGAGCTTGCAGCGCAGTTCCGGATGCTCGAGCATGACGCCGCGGAGCATGCCCCACAGCAGGGTGGCGGCCGGATCGGTGGGATCGCGGTCGTCCACCGCCTGGCCCGCGCGGGTGACCAGGACCAATTGCGTCGCTCGGCCGGCGGGGGCCTCGGACAGCGCCTGCACCAGGCCGAGCAGGGGCGTCACCAGCGTTTCGACCCGTTTCAGGGGATCGTCCTCCGCCGCGGCGGGCCGCCGGCGGTCCTCGAGAGCCCAAAGATAGAGCACCTTGGCCGGATACTCCGGAGGATCCGATGCCGAGCCTCCCAGAGGTCCCGCGGCCAGCAGGCGATGGAAGTCGTCGCGCGACCGGCAGGCGGATGGCGCGTCGCCCTGCGACGCGACCGCGGCACTGCGCAGCCCCATGGCCTCCAGGCGCTGGCCGATCTTCCCGCCCAGGCCGCCGTCATCCGCCAGGATAAGCCAATCCAGGCGGCCTTCCGGCGCTCTGCCGTCCGCGGCTGCCGGGCCCGGCCGTCGTGCCATGAGGATGGATTCGCGGCCCAGGGAGGCGCTGATGGCGCCGGATTCGAGGGACGGTACGGCCACGGCATCGGTGAAGCCCTGGGATTCCAGCAGGCGCAGCCAGCGATCCGCCGAAATCAGCGGATAGTCGTTGCGCAGGCGTGCGTCCGTGAACTTCCACCAGCCCGTGGTCAGGCCGAAAGTGATGTCGATCCAGCGCTGCGGAACGGTCACCTCCAACAGCACCACCACGCCTCCGGGAGCGGTCAGTTGGCGTATATGGCGCAGGGTTGCGGCCAGATCGGCGGTGGCGTGCACCACGTTGGCGGCCACCACCAGGTCGAACTGCCGGCCCGCCCNNGGCCCTGGTCCCCGGGCGCTTTTTCGATGTCCAGGCTCCGGGCGCTGAAATCCTCGCGGTCGCGGAAGCGTTCGGCGGCGCTTTGCACGAAGGCCGGCGACACGTCGGTGAAGAGATAATTGCAGGCGGCCCCCGCGAGCCCCTTCAGCACCGCCTGGGTGCTCCCGCCGGTACCGCCGCCGATTTCGAGCACCCGCAGGCGGCGTTGCCGGGGCCACCCGCGGAAGGCCTGGCCGATGGCCTCGGCCAGCAAATGGTTGTAAATGCGGGCCGTCACCGACGCGGTGTAGAGGCGGGTCACCGCCTCGAAGCCATCGCCCTGGTAAATCAGGTCCAGCACGTCGACCTCGCCGCGCAAGGCCTGGGCCAGGCGGCGGCCGCAGCGCTCCACCAGGTCGCTTTCGATGGCCGCCAACGCGGTGTCGTCCCCTGACGGCGGCGCGCCGTCGGACGGGCGCATCCCGGCATCGGCCACCGCCGTCCACCCGTCGGCCTGGGGCCGCAGAACGCCGTCCTCCGCCAGGATGTCGAGGAAGCGACGCAGCAGCCGATGGTGCCGGCCGGCCACCTGCAGGTCCGCGGCCAGGTCCTCCGCGCGGAAGACCGCGCGCGGGTCGGGGCGCCAGCCAAGCGCCGCGAAGGCCTGGAGAATGTGCCCGCGGACGCGGGCGTCAATGCGCCGCAACTCGTCGTCGTAACGGGCCAGCTGATGACGCGCGGCCACCTCCGGCAGTCTGCGGCGCACCGCTTCGGCCGCCGCGGCCAGTGCGGGGCGGAAGCCATCCGGCGGAGGCGCGGCCGCACGGCGGGCACCCTCCGTGGAGCGATCGATCCAGCGCAGGTCGTAAAGCAGGCGCTCCGCCGATGCGCGCTTGGCGGCCAGCGCGCCAGCTTCGACGGCCAGCAGACGGCAACCGGAAAGCTCCGCCGCCACGCGGCCCTCGGCATCCATCAGGCGCACATCGCAGGACAGGGCGCGCGTCTGGTCCCCCGGCGGTTCCCGCAGCACCGCATGTCCCCACCACTGGGTCCCGGCGGTGGGGAAGAGGTCCACCCGGTCGACCCCGACCGGCAGAAAAAGGCGCTGGCGCGGCGGCGATGCATCGGGCAACAGGGCGGCCGCGATCATCTGCAGCGCTGCGTCCAGCAGCAGGGGGGAGCGGTCGTAGCGCGACGTGTCCACCGGATCGCTGCGCAGGCGACCCAGGGCTTCGCCCACCCCGATCCAGATCTGCTCCACGCTCCTGAAGGCCGGTCCAAAATCGAGCCCCACCGAGGCGAAACCGCTATAGAAGGCTTCCGGGTCGATGGTCCGGGCGCAACGTTGCCGGAGGGCCGACAGCGATTCGGTCCGCGCCGAAATCGCCCCCCCTCCAGCCGCCTCGCCCTCGGCGTGCAGCACCCAGGCGCCCTGGCCGCTGCGGCTGAACAGCTTGAAGCCGTACCCGCCATTGCCGTCGGGTTCGAAGGCCCACTCCAGGTCCACCGCCGCCCGTTCGGGGAGGTCGATGGCCATATCCATGCGTGCATTCCGGAGCGCCACCGCCGCGCGTCCCAACCCGATGCGCCGCGCGGCGGCGCCGGCGGCTTCCAGCATGGCCGCCATGGGCAGGGAGGCGCCGCCGGCCACACGGTGGTCCCCGAAAAAGGTGTCGGCCGCCGTTCCCAGACGGGCCCGAAAGAGGATCCGGCCAGTGGCCGAATCCAGGCGCCGGCCCAGCAGCGGATGGTCCTCCGTCGCGTCCCAGGCCTCCGCGGGGTCCGGAGCGTCGTTCCGGGACGCCAGGGACGCCCCGCTGAACCAGTAACGTCGCCGGTCCCAAACGCTGCCGGACAGGGGGAGACGCCGCCGGGCGTAAGGGGCGTCGAAGGCCGCCCAGTCGATCGCCGTGCCGGCCAGGTAGAGCTCGGCGAGCGCGGCGAGCAGGCTCTGCCAGTCGTCCATGCGCCGGTTCAGGGTGGGCAGCCAAAGGGTTCCCGCGTCGTTCAGGATGGCGCGCCCCATGCCCGCGAGCACGGGCTGGGGGCCGATTTCGAGGAACAGGCGGCCGCCGGCCGCCGCCAGCGTCTGGATGCTCTGCAGGAAGCGCACCGGGGCGCGCATGTGGCGCCGCCAGTAGGCCGGTGTGGTGATCTCCGGCGGCTCCGCCGCGGCGCCGCTGACGTTGGAAATCAGCGGCAGCCGGGGGGGATGGAAGGCGATGCCGGCCAGGGCGCTTTCGAAGCGGTCGAGCAGCGGCTCCATCAGGGGCGAATGGAAGGCATGGGACACGTTGAGCCGCGCCACGGTCAGGCCTTGGGCCTGGAAGGCCTGGCTGACGGCGCGCACCTCGGCGCCGCGCCCCGAAATCACGACCTGCCGGGGGCCGTTGACGGCGGCGATGGAAACCGCGTGGGTGTATCCCGCCAGCCCCTCGGCCACCTGGTGCTCGGGGGCCATGATGGCCCACATTTCACCGTCGGCCGCACTGGATTGCATGACCTGCGCACGCGTGACCACCATCTTCAAGGCATCCGGCAGCGGGAAGACGTCGGCCACGCAGGCCGCCACGTACTCGCCCAGGCTGTGCCCCAGCACCCAGGCCGGTTTGACCCCCCAGGCGAGCCACATCCGGGCCAGGGCATACTCCAGGACGAACAGGGCCGGCTGGGTGTAAAGCGTCTGGTGAATGAGCGGCTCGTCGGACGCGGTGGCGGGGAACAGCACGTCCCGGATGGAGCGCCCCAGCAGGGGACGCAGCACCTCGTCGCTCTGGTCGATGCACTGGCGCACGACGGGGAGATGGGCATACAGGGTGCGGCCCATGCCCGCATATTGCGCTCCCTGGCCCGTGAACAGGAAGGCGATGCGGGGTTCGGCGGCGCCGTCGGCGAGGGTCGCCACGCGGGCGGCGCCCGCCTGGCCGCCGGCGACGGCCGACAGCCCGCGCTGCAGCTCCTCGGTGCTTGCCACCGTGAGGGCCAGGCGGTGGCGCTCGTGGGTGCGCCCCAGGTTCAGGGTGAAGCCGATGTCGCCGGGGTCGCCGGTCGCGTCGGCCGCCAGGTGTTGCGCCAGTTCGGCGGCGCCCGCGCGCAATTGCGCTTCCGTGCGCGCCGACAGGGTGATGACGTGCCGCGGACGCTGCAAGCGGTCGGGCGGCGCCGCGGCGGCCGGCGGGCTGGCCAGGACGATATGCACATTCGTGCCGCTGAAACCCAGCGCCGTGACCCCGGCATGCAGGCGCCCGGCGCCGTGTGCCAGGGAGGTGGCTTCGGTGGCCACCCGGATGGCCAGGCCTTCCCAATCGATGTTCGGATTGGGCCGCTGGAAATGCAGGCTGGGTGGGATTTCGCGATGGTGGAGCACCAGCGCGGCCTTGATCAGGCCGGCGATACCGGAGGCGGCCTCCAGGTGGCCGATATTGGTCTTCACCGAGCCGATCAGCAGCGGGCGCTCCGGCGGCCGGCCGTCGTTGAAGCAGGCGCCCAGCGCGCGCACTTCGATGGGGTCCCCCAGGGCGGTGCCGGTGCCGTGCGCTTCGATGTAGTCCACCTGGGACGGCTGGATGCCGGCGCGCGCCAGAGCGGCGCGGATCACGGCTTCCTGGGCCGGGCCGTTGGGCACGGTCAGGCCGCTGCTGGGCCCGTCCTGATTGGTCGCGCTGCCCATGATCAGCGCGTAGACATGGTCGCGATCGGCCAGGGCGTCCCCCAGCCGTTTGAGCACCACTACACCGCAGCCTTCTCCGCGCACGAAACCGTCGGCGGCGGCATCGAAGGCCTTGCAGCGCCCGTCGGGCGCCATCATCTGGTATTTGCTCAAGGCGACGGTATTGGCCGGCGCCAGGATCAGGTTGACCCCGGCCGCCAGGGCCATGCGGCATTCGCCGTCCTTCAGGCTGCGGCAGGCCTGGTGCACGGCCAGCAGCGAAGAGGAACAGGCCGTGTCGAGGCTTACCGCCGGACCATGGAACCCGAAATAGTAGGACAGGCGTCCCGAGGCGATGCTGCGCGCGGCGCCCGACACGAAGTAGGTATCGATGCCCGCCAGCCCTTGGGCGGCCATTTGCATCTGGGCATAGTCGTCGGTGGCGATGCCCACGAAGACGCCCGTCGCGCTGCCCTCCAGCTCCTCCAGGCGGGCGTGGCCAGCGTTGGCCAGCGCTTCCCGGGCGACCTCCATCAGCAGCCGCTGCTGGGGGTCCATCGAGCGCGCTTCGCGGGGCGTGATGCCGAAACTCTCGGCGTCGAAGCGGTCGACGGCCGCGATGAAGCCGCCCCAGCGCGTCGTCATTTTGCCGGGCGCCTCGGGATTGGGATCGTAGTAACGCTCGATGTCCCAGCGTTCGGGCGGCACTTCCGCGATGGCATCGGAACCGGTGCGCAGGTTCCGCCAGAAGGCTTCGGGGGAATCGGCGCGGCCGGGGAAGCGGCAGCCGATGCCGACGATGGCGATGGGCTCCTGGGCGGCGCGTTCCACAGCCGCCAGTTTGGTTTCAGCCGCTTCCAGGGCCAGGAAGGCCCGTTTCAGGGGCGACAGCCCGCCAGGCTTCGGGGTATCGGTCATGGGTGCCGTTCCTGCTTGCCTTCCAAGCGATTCAAGAGCATCTGTTCGACCTCCGCATCGGAAAGCCCGGCGATCCGGTCGGCGGCGCGGCTTTCGACCGGTGCGGCATCCGCGGGGTCCGTCGATGCCGGCGGGGCATCGGCCAGGCAGGTGTTTTCCAGAAACGCCGCGATGGCTTCGGCGGTGGGGTAATCGAACACCAGGGTGGAGGGTAGGTTGCGCGCCAGGCCCAGGCTCCGGCCCAAGCGGTTGCGCAGCTCCACGGCCATCAGCGAATCGAGGCCCAGGTCCATCAGGCGCGCCTTGCGCGCCGGAAGCTGCTGCCCATCCAGGTTCAGCACCGCGGCCAACTGGCTGCGCACCAGCTCCACCAGCAGCTCGCGGCGTTCGGGCGCCGCGGCCGCCCGCAGTCGCAGGGCCAGCTCCGCGTCGACCGGCGGCGGGGGCTTCCGCGCCGCGGAGGTC
>DJGG01000176.1:22390-22546 GCA_002432195.1 Desulfobacteraceae bacterium UBA5852 | reverse complement strand
TGTCCCGCGCCGAGGCCGAGGAGCGATCGGCCGTCGCGGCGCTGGCCGGCGCCCGGGCCGCGGCGGACCTGGGCGCCGGCACCTATGCGCGCTATCGCGGCATGCAGGCCGAGGAGACCGTCAGCGTCCAGGAGTTCGACGAGGTGGCGGCGCGCT
>DJGG01000176.1:19740-22367 GCA_002432195.1 Desulfobacteraceae bacterium UBA5852 | reverse complement strand
GCCGGCCGAGGCGCCCTCCCTGGAGGAGGCGGGCCGGGCGCTGGCCGAAGCGCAGGCCGTTTCCGCCCGGCGCCAGGTGGAGGCGGCCCGGGCCATGCTGGCCGAAGCCCGGGCGGTATTCGGCGACAGCCGCATCCTGGCCCCCGGCGACGGGGTGGTGAGCGCCCGGCTGGTGGAGCCCGGCGACCTGGCCCGGCCCGGGATGCCGCTCTTCCGCCTGGAGACCCCGACCCGCCTGGAGGTGGAGGCGGCGATCCCCGAGGGGCGCATGGGAACCATCGCCCCCGGCCTCGTCCTGGAGGTGACCGTCCCCGCCCTGGAGGGGCGGGTCTTCAGCGCACCGGTGGCCACCGTGGTCCCGGCGGCGGACCCGGCCTCCCGCTCCTTCCGGGTCAAGCTCACCCTGCCGGATGAGCCGGCCTTGAAACCGGGCCTTTTCGCCCGGGTGGCGATCCCCGGCGAGGCCGCCCCGGTGCTGCTGATCCCGCGCCGCGCCGTGGTCCATGAAGGCCAGCTCACGGGCCTCTTCCAGCTCGACCGCGAGGAGCGGGCGCGTTTCCGCCTGCTGCGGCTGGGGGCCGATCGCGGGGAGCAGGTGGAAGTGCTCACGGGACTGGTCCCCGGCACCCGTTTCGTGGCCGGCCCGGTGCCGGGCCTGGCCGACGGGGTGCGGGTGGAGGCCCTGCCATGACCCCCGCCGGAGGACCGGCCGGGCGCATGGCCGGCTTCTTCATCGATTCCAAGCTCACCCCCCTGGTGATCGTGGCCGCGGTGCTCATCGGCCTGGCGGCGGTCGTCGCCCTGCCCCGGGAGGAGGAGCCCCAGATCATCGTGCCGATGATCGACATCTTCGTGCGCATGCCCGGGGCCAGCGCCGCGGAGGTGGAGCAGCGGGTGACGGGCCCCATGGAGAAGCTGCTCTGGGAGATCCCGGGGGTGGAGTACGTCTACTCCACCTCCAACCCCGGGATGTCCCTGGCCATCGTGCGCTTCATGGTGGGCCAGGACGAGGAGACCTCCATCGTCCGGCTGCAGTCCAAGCTGATGGCCAATTTCGACCGCATCCCCCCCACGGTCAGCCCGCCCCTGATCAAGCCGCGCTACATCGACGACGTGCCGGTGCTGGCGCTCACCTTCTGGGGTCCGGGGATGGATCACTTCACCCTGCGGCAGGTGGCCGCGGAGGTGGAGGACCACGTCAAGCGGGAACCGGACGTCTCGCTGACGGCCCTCATCGGGGGCGCCCGGCGCTGCCTGGAGGTGCGCCCGGACCCGGTGCGCCTGGCGGCCTACGGCCTGGACACCGCGCGCCTCGCCGGGATGCTGCAGGCGGCCAACAGCGAGGTGGAGGCGGGCGCCTACCCGTCGCCCGCGGGACAGGTGCGGGTGCAGGCCGGCGGCTTTCTGCGGACGGCGGCCGACGTGGCCCAGGTGGTGGTGGGGGTGCACCGGGGTCGGCCCGTCTACCTGGGGGAGGTGGCCGCGGTGGTGGACGGCCCCGAGGAGCCCGAGCAGTACGTCTTTTTCGCCCTGGGGCCGGCGGCCCCCGAGGAGGAGCGCCTGAAGGGCGGGGGCCGGCCGGGGGTGAGCCCCGCGGTGACCCTCACCGTGGCCAAGCGCAAGGGGACCAATGCCGTCAAGGTGGCCGAACGTGTGCTGGCGCGCCTGGAGGGGCTGCGCGGCACGGTGGTTCCGGCGGATGTGCACCTCACCGTCACGCGCCACTACGGCGAGACCGCCAAGGAGAAGTCCGACGAACTGCTCCTGCACATGCTGATCGCCGTGGTCTCGGTGACCATCCTCATCGGCTTCACCCTGGGTGTCCGGGAATCGGGCATCGTGGCCCTGGCCATCCCCGTCACCCTGGCGCTCACCCTTACGGTGTTCTACCTCTACGGCTACACCCTGAACCGCATCACCCTCTTCGCGCTGATCTTCTCCATCGGCATCCTGGTGGACGACGCCATCGTGGTGGTGGAGAACATCGTGCGCCATTTCCACCTGCCCGCCAACCGGGGGCGCGCCACCCTGGCCATCGCCCTGGAGGCCGTGGACGAGGTGGGCAATCCCACCATCCTGGCGACCCTCACGGTGATCGCCGCCATCCTGCCCATGGCTTTCGTGGGCGGGCTGATGGGTCCCTACATGCGGCCCATCCCCGTGGGGGCCTCGGCGGCCATGCTGTTTTCCCTGGCGGTGGCCTTCATGGTGACCCCCTGGGCGGCCGTGCGCCTGATCCGCCGCGCGGAAGCCCCCGGAGAGCCGGGGCAAGGCGGACACGCCGGCGAAGCGGAGGATTGGGGGACCCGGCTCTACCGGCGGGTGATGGATCCCCTGATCCACCGGCCCCTCTGGCGCTGGAGCTTCCTGGCCGGGGTGCTGGGGCTGCTGCTGCTGGCCTGCGCCCTGGTGGCCGTGGGCCTGGTGCGGGTCAAGATGCTGCCCTTCGACAANNCAACAAGAGCGAATTCCAGGTGATCCTGGACATGCCCGAAACGGCCACCCTAGAGGAAACCGCCGCGGTCGCCATGGAAATGGGGGACTACCTGGCCACGGTCAACGAGGTCACCGACTACCAGTTGCACATCGGGACCTCCGGGCCGTTCAACTTCAACGGCCTGGTGCGC
>DJGG01000176.1:1134-19715 GCA_002432195.1 Desulfobacteraceae bacterium UBA5852 | reverse complement strand
TACTACCTGCGGCAGGCGCCGCACATGGCCGACATCCAGGTCAACCTGGCCGGGAAGGGCCGGCGCCAGGAGCAGAGCCACGCCATCGCCAAGCGCGTGCGCCCGGCCCTGAAGGCCATCGGCGACCGTTACGGCGCCCGCCTCAAGGTGGCCGAGGTGCCCCCGGGGCCGCCGGTGATCGCCACCCTGGTGGCGGAGGTCTACGGGCCCGAGGCGGACCGGCGGCGGGAGCTGGCCCTGGCCATCCGGGAGATCTTCGAAACCACCGACGGGGTGGTGGATGTGGACTGGTACATGGACGAGCCCCAGCCGCGCTACCGGGTGACCCCCGACGCCGCCCGGGCCACCCTCCACGGCATCAGCGTCACGCGCCTGGGGGAGATCCTGCGGCAGCACTTCGCGGGGACCGGGGTGGGCCTGCTGCACGTGGAGCGCGCCAAGGAGGACGTGCCCATCCGCATCCGTCCGCCGCTGGCCTCCCGCGCGGGGGTGGAGCGGCTGGCCAGCCTCCAGGTGCCCACCGCGGACGGGGATCTGGTGGCCCTCGACGCCCTGGTGCGCGTGGAGGCGGTGCCCATCGACCCCGGGATCACCCACAAGAACCTCATGCCCGTGGTCTACGTGACCGGGGAGGTGGCCGGCGCCCGGGAAAGCCCGGTGTACGCCATCCTGGAGATGCGCCGGCGCATCGCGGCCCTGGAGCTGCCCGAGGGCTACCGCGTGGCCCAGCACACGGCGGGGCTGCCGGACAGCGACCGCCGCCTGGCCATGAAATGGGACGGGGAGTGGCACATCACCTACGAGGTCTTCCGGGATCTGGGGATCGCCTTCGCGGTGGTGCTGGTGCTGATCTTCGTGCTGGTGGTGGGCTGGTTCCAGTCCTTCGCCACCCCGTTGACCATCATGGCGGCCATCCCCTTTGCCCTCATCGGGATCCTGCCGGCCCACTGGGCCATGGGGGCCTTCTTCACGGCCACCTCCATGATCGGGTTCATCGCCGGGGCCGGGATCGTGGTGCGCAACTCCATCATCCTGGTGGATTTCATCGAGCTGCGCCGGCGGGAGGGGGTGCCCCTGGACCGGGCCGTGATCGACGCCGGGGCGGTGCGCTTCCGGCCCATGATGCTCACGGCGGCGGCCGTGGTGGTGGGGGCCTCGGTGATCCTATTCGACCCCATCTTCCAGGGGCTGGCCCTGTCCCTCATGGCCGGCGAGGTGGCCTCCCTGCTCTTCTCCCGCATGACCGTGCCCATCCTTTATTACCTGGACAAGCGCTGGGAGGGGGCCCACCATCACGTGGAGGCCTGAGGGTGCGCCGGACCGCCGTCGCGGGCATGATCCGCCGCGGGTTCTCCTGCCACCGGGTGTGGATCAGCGCCGCCGCCGGGGCCAAACCCGGGAGTCGTTTCCGGCCGCGGTGCTCAACCGGCGCAAGGATCCACGCTGCCGCCCGACCTGCGCGCCCCTTCGGGCATCAACGGGGGGACACGACCATGCAGACCCGCGACACCCTGATCCTGGCCGGAGACATCGGCGCCACCAAAACCCGTCTGGCCGTCTTCGACGCCGCTGCGGGCGGGCTGGCGCCCCTGGCGGCGGAGACCTTCGCCAGCCGGGACTTTCCCAGCCTGGAGGCCCTGGTGCGACGATTTCTCACCGGGGTGGCCCACCGCCCGGGGCGGGCCGGCTTCGGGGTCGCCGGCCCGGTGGTGGAGGGCCGGTCCAGGCTCACCAACCTGCCCTGGGTCGTGGACGCCCGGCAGCTCGCCCGGGACCTCGGCCTTGCCTCCGTGCGCCTGGTCAACGACCTGGAGGCCATCGCCACCGCGGTGCCGACCTTGGCGGCCGGGGAGCTGCACACCCTGAACCGGGGGCGCGCCGTGCCCGGAGGGGCCATGGCCGTCGTGGCGCCGGGCACCGGCCTCGGGGAGGCGTACCTGGTGTGGGACGGCGCCGGCTACCGGGCGTTTCCCTCGGAAGGCGGGCACACCGACTTCGCCCCCGCCGACGCGCGGCAAAGCGGGCTGCTGGAGCATCTCCGTGAGCGCTGGGCGCACGTGAGCTTCGAGCGCGTGTGTTCCGGCAGCGGCATCCCGAACATCTATGGCTATCTGAAGGACAGCGGCCAAGCCGCCGAACCGGGCTGGCTGGGCGCGGCCCTGGAGGCCGCCCACGACCCCGTTCCGGTCATCGTCGGGGCGGCCCTGGACGGCGAGCGCCCGAGCGCCCTGTGCCGGGCCGTGCTGGAGATGTTCGTCGCCATCCTGGGGGCGGCGGCCGGCAATGCGGCCTTGCAGCTCATGGCCACGGGGGGCGTCTACTTGGGGGGCGGCATCCCGCCGCGCATCCTGCCGGCGCTGGGGGCCGGGCCGTTCATGGAGGCTTTCCGGCGCAAGGGGCGCATGGCCGGTCTCATGGGCGACATCCCGGTCCACGTGATCCTGGACCCCCGTGTCGCCCTGCGGGGGGTGGCCATGCAGGTGCTGGCGGGGGGCACGCCCCCGGAACGCCGAAGGGCCACCCCAAGGCAGCCCTAAGTGTTCGATAGGATTGGTCGGGGCGAGAGGATTTGAACCTCCGACATCCTGCTCCCAAAGCAGGCGCGCTACCAGGCTGCGCTACGCCCCGATCCCGCGCTCGAGTCGATCTGCCTATCACGGATCGTCCATGCCCTGCAAGCCCAAATGCCCGCCGCGGGCCGCAATTCCCTTGACACGACGGGTGCAGCATACTATTTTGCCGATTTGCTAAAATTGATCCATAAGCTGCGAGAGTGGCGGAACTGGTAGACGCACTGGACTTAGGATCCAGCTCTGGAGACAGAGTGGGAGTTCAAGTCTCCCCTCTCGCACCAGCCGGTCGGTCCGCCCCGTCGAGTGCCTGGAGGATCTTTGCTCCGGGCACTTTGCGTCTTGACCGCAGCCGCGTGCCCGGCTCCGGCCGTCGGGCAGGACCCGGCGAAGGCCCCCGGGCGGGCGCCCCGGCCACCCTTCGTGAAAGGAAGCGGATTCCACCATGAACGTAACCGTCGAAGACCAGAGTGCCGTCAAGAAACGCCTGACCGTGGAAGTCCCCCAGGATCGGGTGCACCGCGAAGTGCAGGACGCTTTCCGCGAGTTGAGCAAAACCGCCGCGATCAAGGGCTTCCGGCCGGGCAAGGCCCCGCGTTCCGTACTGGAGCGCAAGTTCGGCAAGGACCTGCGGGCGGACGTGGCCTCGCGGCTGATCCAGGAATCCTTCGTGGAGGCCCTCCGGGAGACCCGCCTGGCCATGGTGGGCACTCCGGACATCGACCCGCCGGAGCTCGACGAAAACCTGCCCTTCGTCTATGTCGCCGCCATGGAGGTGCAGCCGGAGCTCCAGGCTTTCGCCATCCGCGATCTGCCGTTGCGCAAGCGCCGCTACCGCGTCACCGACGAGGAGCTCGAGGCCCAGCTCCAATTGCTGCGGCGGAACCTGGCGCGCCTGGAGAAGCTGGAGGAGGTCCGCCCGGTGCAGGCGGGCGACGCCGTGCTCCTGGACTACGAGGGCCTCCTGGACGGCCGTCCCTTTGCCGAAACCCAGCGCACGGAGGACTTTTCCCAGAAGGTGGGCGACGGCAAGATCCACGCCGACTTCGACGCCCAACTGGTGGGCATGCTCCCGGGCAGCGACAAGGAGATCCCGGTCACGTTCCCCGCCGATTACGCCAACGCCAAGCTGGCCGGCCTCACCATCGCCTTCCAGGTGCGCCTCAAGGAGATCCGGGTGGAACGGCTCCCGGATCTGGACGATGCCATGGCCCGGCAGCTGGGGCCCTTCGAAAGCCTGGAGGACCTGCGCCGCAAGATCACCGAAAACCTCGAGAAGGGCTATGCGCGGCGGGTGGAGCAGGAGTTGAACGAACAGATCTTCACGGCCCTCATCGACCAGCAGGCCTTCGAGGTCCCCGAAACCATGGTGGCCTACGAGCTGGAGGGCATCGTGGAAGAGGCCCAGCAGTCCTTTGCCTACCACAACGTGGACATGGAGAAGGTGGGGCTGACCCGGGAGATGCTCAACGCCAAATACCGCGACACCGCCTTGCGGCAGGTCAAGCGCCACCTGATCCTGGGGAAGGTCATCGAGCAGGAGGGCCTCAAGCTGGAGGAGGCGGATCTGCAGCAAGGTTTCCAGGAAATGGCCGATAACTTCAAGCAGCCGGTGGCCAACATCCAGCGCTTTTACGAACAGAGCCCCGATAAGCTGGATATTTTCAAGCACGCCCTGCTTGAGAAACAGGCCATCAAGCTTATTCTTGACAACAGCCGGATCGAGGAGGTCGACGCCGAGCTCGAAAAGCCGGCCGACGCCCCGGAGGCCGGGGAGGCTTGATCCATGTGTGAAATGCTGGTAACAGGTGGTAGCGGCGGCCTGCCGGATGCGGATGGCGCCGCCCGCCGCCGTGGCCCCGGCAATTCCCGGTTTGCCCCCACAGGAGACGCATCGTGCCACTGATTCCCATGGTCATCGAACAAAGCAGCCGCGGCGAGCGCGCCTACGACATCTATTCCCGCTTGCTGAAGGATCGCATCGTGTTCCTGGGGTCGGCGATCAACGACGACATCGCCAACCTCATCATCGCCCAACTGCTGTTCCTGGAGAGCGAGGATCCCGGCAAGGACATCAGCTTCTACATCAACTCGCCGGGAGGCATCGTGACCTCCGGGCTTGCCGTCTACGATACGATGCAGTATGTTAAACCCCAAATCGTCACCGTCTGCATCGGCCAGGCCGCCAGCATGGGGGCGCTCCTGCTGGCCGCCGGCACCCACGGCAAGCGCTACTCACTGCCCAACTCCCGGATCATGATTCACCAGCCCATGGGCGGCTTCCAGGGTCAGGCCTCGGACGTGGAAATTCACGCCCGGGAGATGCTGCGCATGAAAGGGGACCTGAACCGGATCCTGGCCGAGCACACCGGCCAGCCCCTGGAACGTATCCAGCGCGACACCGACCGCGACTATTTCATGTCCGGACGCGAGGCGCAGGAATACGGCGTCATCGACCACGTCATCATGCGGCGGGACGACATCGGCGGTGAAAGCAAAACGGAGGCCGAAGATGGCGCACAAAGATGACGACCACGACAACCTGTTCTGCTCCTTCTGCGGGAAGAGCCAGAAAGAGGTCAACAAGCTCATCGCGGGGCCGGCGGTCTACATCTGCGACGAGTGCATCCAGCTGTGCAGCGAAATCATCGAGGAAGAAACCGAGAAGGACGCCGGCGCCCTGGAGAACCAGCTGTCCCCCCGGGAGATCAAGGCGCTCCTGGACGAGTACGTGATCGAGCAGGACGGGGCCAAGAAGATCCTGTCGGTGGCGGTCTACAACCACTACAAGCGCTTGAACACCTCGGTGAAGTCCGGGGAGGTGGAGCTGCAGAAGAGCAACATCCTGCTCATCGGCCCCACCGGTGCCGGGAAAACCCTGCTGGCCCAGACCCTGGCCCGTTTCCTGAACGTGCCCTTCACCATCGCGGATGCCACCAGCCTCACCGAGGCCGGCTACGTGGGGGAGGACGTGGAGAACATCATCCTCTCGCTCCTGCAGAACGCCGACTACGACGTGGAGCGGGCCAAGAAGGGCATCGTCTACATCGACGAGATCGACAAGATCGCTACCAAGGGTGACAACCCCTCCATCACCCGGGACGTGTCGGGGGAGGGGGTGCAGCAGGCCCTGTTGAAAATCATCGAGGGCACCACCGCCAGTGTACCCCCCAAGGGCGGCCGCAAGCACCCCCAGCAGGATTTCGTCAAGGTGGACACCACCAACATCCTGTTCATCTGCGGCGGGACCTTCAACGGCCTGGAAAAGATCATCCAGCGGCGCCTGGGGTCCAAGGTGATGGGCTTCGGGGCCAAGATCGTCAACTCCGGGGAGCGGGGCATCGGCGAGACCCTCATGGACGTCCAGCCGGAGGACCTCATCAAGTACGGCCTGATCCCCGAGTTCCTGGGGCGCCTGCCCGTGGTGGCCACCCTGGGCGAGCTGAACGAGGCCTCCCTGGTGCGGATCCTCACGGAGCCCAAGAACGCCCTGGTCAAGCAGTACAAGAAGCTCTTCGAAATGGAGGGCGTCAACCTGCGCTTCACCGACAGCGCCCTGACCGCCATCGCCCGGGATGCCCTGTCCCGGAAGTCCGGGGCCCGGGGCCTGCGGGCGATCCTGGAGCGCTCCCTTTTGGAGATCATGTACGAGCTGCCCTCCGTGGAGCACGTCAAGGAGTGCGTCATCAGCGAGGACGTGGTCCTCAACAAGGAGGAGCCCATCCTGCTCTACGACCAGACCAAGGCCAAAAAGCAGGCCTGATGAGGCTTGCTGTCTCCCGCGCCGCGCCGAAGGGCCTTTCAGGCACCTTCGGCGTTTGCGTTCCCGGCGCGGGCCATGGGCGGGTAGCTTGAATTCCGGGCCGGGTATATTAGGTTATGCCAGGAGCGGGTGAAGTCGGGCCGGCCGGCCGCTGCCGGGCCGCTCCACGGCGTGGCCGCCCGTGGTCACCAACGCCGCATTTCGGCCGAAGGCATAGTTTATCCGCAGCCTGTTATCCACGAACCCTTTAAACGACTCAGGACGATTGAACAGAATATGGTGAACATCCCCAAATTCCTACGCGACACCGACGATTTTTCCGAGGCCGACAGCCTGCCGCTGCTGCCCCTGCGGGATATCGTGGTCTTCCCCCACATGGTGGCCCCCCTCTTCGTGGGCCGCACCAAATCCGTGAACGCCCTGGCGGATGCCATGGGGCGGGACAAGCGGGTGTTCCTGGCCACCCAGAAAAAGGCCAGCGTGGACACCCCGGAAGAAAAGGACATCAACCGCATCGGGACCGTGGGCAAGGTGCTGCAGCTCCTCAAGCTGCCCGACGGCACCGTCAAGGCCCTGGTGGAAGGCGAAGCCCGGGGCCGGGTCCAACGCTTCATCCGCAAGGAGGATTTTTTCCTGGTGGACGTGGAGGAGGTGGCCGAGCCCTCCGTCAGCGAGGTGGAGGCCAAGGCCCTCGCGCGGTCCGTGCTGGAGCACATCGAGGAGTATGCCAAGCTCAACAAGAGCATTTCCCGGGAGCTGCTCGACAGCCTGGCCGACATTCAGGACGCCTCCAAGCTGGTGGACACGGCCGCGGCCCACTTCAACTTCCGGGTGGAGGACAAGCAGCGGCTCCTGGAGACCGCGTCCCCCCCGGACCGCGGTTCCGCCCTGGTGAGCCTGATCCAGATGGAGATCGAGGTCTCCCGCATGGACCAGCGTATCAAGGGGCGGGTCAAGGAGCAGATGGAAAAGACCCAGCGCAACTACTACCTCAACGAGCAGATGCGGGCCATCAAGAAGGAGATGGGGGCCGACGACGACGGCGGGGAGGAGTTGGACGAGCTCGAGAAGCGCATCGAGGCCAAGCAGATGTCCGAGGAGGCCAACGAGAAGGTGCGCCAGGAGTTTCGCAAGCTCAAGATGATGACGCCCATGTCGGCCGAGGCCACCGTGGTGCGCAACTACATCGAGTGGTTCCTGAGCCTGCCCTGGCTGGAGAAGTCCGAGATCAACCGCGACCTGGGCCAGGCGGAGCGCATCCTGGACGAGGACCACTACGGGCTGGAGAAGCCCAAGGAGCGGATCATCGAGTACCTGGCCGTCCAGGCCCTGACCCAGAAGGTCCGGGGGCCGATCCTCTGCCTGGTGGGCCCGCCCGGGGTGGGCAAGACCTCGCTGGCCAAGTCCGTGGCCCGGGCCACGGGGCGCAAGTACGTGCGCCTGTCCCTGGGAGGGGTGCGCGACGAGGCGGAAATCCGCGGCCACCGCCGCACCTATATCGGCGCCCTGCCGGGCAAGATCCTCCAGTCCCTCAAGAAGGTCGGGGTCAACAACCCCGTGTTCTGCCTGGACGAGGTGGACAAGATGAGCATGGACTTCCGGGGCGACCCCTCGGCGGCGCTCCTGGAGGTGCTGGATCCCGAGCAGAACTACAGCTTCAACGACCACTACCTGGACGTGGACTACGACCTCTCCGACATCCTGTTCATCACCACGGCCAACACCCTGCCCGACATTCCCCTGCCGCTGCAGGACCGCATGGAGATCATCCGCCTGCCGGGCTACACCGAGTACGAGAAGTACCACATCGCCCAGCAGTTTCTCACCAGCAAGCAGGTCGAGGCCAACGGGCTGACCGGCAAGGAGATCGATTTCTCCAAGAACGCCATCAACACCATCATCCGGCGCTACACCCGGGAGGCCGGAGTGCGCAACCTGGAGCGCGAAATCGCCTCCATCTGCCGCAAGCTCGCCCGGGAGGTGGTCAAGACCAAGAACGAGGGTCCCTTCCGGGTGACGGCCACCTCCGTGGCCAAGCACCTGGGCCCGCCGCGTTTCAAGGAGGACCAGATCGAGGCCAAGGACCAGGTGGGCATGGTCACGGGGCTGGCCTGGACCCAGGTGGGCGGCGAGCTGTTGATCGTGGAAACCCTCACCATGCCCGGCAAGGGGGCGGTATCCGTCACCGGCAAGCTGGGGGACGTGATGAAGGAGTCGGCCCAGGCGGCGGTGAGCTACGTGCGCTCCCGGGCGCGGTACCTGCGCATCGACGAGGGCTTCCACCGCCGGCTCGACCTGCACATCCACATCCCCGAAGGCGCCATCCCCAAGGACGGACCCTCGGCGGGGATCGCCATGTGCGCCTCCATCGTCTCGGCCCTCACCAAGCGGCCGGTTTACCGGGACATCGCCATGACCGGGGAGATCACCCTGCGGGGCCGGGTGCTGCCCATCGGCGGGCTCAAGGAGAAGATCCTGGCGGCCCATCGCGGCGGCATCCGCAAGGTGCTGATCCCCAAGGAGAACGAAAAGGACCTGCGGGATATCCCCAAGAGCATCGCCCGTGCGCTGGAGATCGTGACGGTGGAGCACATGGACGAGGTCCTGGGGCATGCCCTGATCCTCGACCCGGGGGATCATCTCTTCCAGGAGGCGGACGTGCCCTTCGAGTTGCCGGGGGGCGGGGGGGCCACCAACCAGCTCGCTTCGCTGATCTAACCGCTTGGAAAGCGGCGCCTCAGGCCGTATTGTCCCGCTGCGGGCGGGTACATTACGGCTTGACAGCGGCGGGGGCAGCTAGTAGGTGTGGCACGCTTTGCCGCCGCGCGGGGTGCGGGCGGGTAGCTCAGTCGGGAGAGCATCGGCCTTACAAGCCGAGGGTCACAGGTTCGAGCCCTGTTCCGCCCACCACTTTTTCTGTTGACGCTGCACCCCAAACGTGATTAAAGAGCCATTCGCAACGCTCAACGGGGGCGTAGTTCAGTTGGTTAGAACGCCGGCCTGTCACGCCGGAGGTCGCGAGTTCGAGTCTCGTCGCTCCCGCCACGACCACACGAGGGCTCAGCCAAGAAACTGGCTGGGCCCTTTCTGTTTTGGGGTACTGGCGAAGGGGTGCCTCCCCCCCATCGGCCGGCAAGGTGTGCGCGGCCTTGAGATTTGCACGTCGCATGTCCATGATTCGGCATGCTCTCACACGATGTGGGGCATTCTACGGCAGGAACGGGGGCGGGGCCGAACCCCCTTCGCCCCCTCGCTGCGGAAAGGGCGTTCCCATGGTGCCGGTGCTGGAAATATTTTCGGATTACGTCTGACCGTGGTGCTATTTCATTACCGGGCGTAGTGAAAGCATCGAACGGCGATTCAACTTGAGCCTCCAATGGACCGCTTTCCCCCTGCACCCCGAAACTCCCGAAGAGGGGCGCAGCCTGGCGTCGCTGTTCGCCGGCCGGCACCTGGACCTCCCGGCCATGCTGGCCCACCTGCAAGGTACGGCCGCCGCGCTGGGGCTGCCTTTCACCGCCCGCACCATGACCTACAACAGCCGGCGCGCGCAGGAACTGGCCAAGTATGCCGAAGCGCAGGGGCGGGGGCCCATTTTCCACCGCCTGGTCTTCGAGGCCTACTTTGCCCGCGGCGAAAACATCGCGCGCCATGAGGTGTTGCGGGAGATCGCCGGCGCCGCGGGCCTGGACCCCCCAGCGGCCGAGGAGGTGGTGCGCCAGGGCCGCTACAAGGGCGCGGTGGACCGGGACTGGCAGCGGTGCCGCGCCATGGGGATCACCGCCGTGCCCACCTTCCACATGAATGGCCGGCAGGTGGTGGGCGCCCCGCCCCCCGGGGCCATCGAAGCCCTGGCGCGGGCCGCCGGCGCAGCCCCGCGCGCCTGAGGCCTGTTAGCGGATATGGGTCTGCATGGCCGTGAAGGCGCTGTCCGGGTCCCGGCGCCGGATGCCGTCGGCGATCCGCTGAGAGGCAAGCGCCGTGCTGCGCGCGGCGCTTGCCTTTTGGGGGGATTCTTCCTACAAGAGTGGAATCTCTTCAGGCGGATGCAACCCCACCACCGACGGGAGAAACCCCCATGATCGTCCCCGTGATCCTGGCCGGCGGGTCCGGCACGCGTCTCTGGCCCCTGTCGCGCGAGCTCTACCCCAAGCAGGTGCTGCGCCTCCTGAGCGAGCGCACCATGCTCCAGGACACCCTGGTGCGCCTGGCGGGCCTGCCGGACCTGCAGCCCCCCATCGTCATCTGCAACGAGAGCCACCGCTTCATGGTGGCCGAACAGCTGCGCGAAATCGGGGTGACCCCCGGGGCCATCGTGCTGGAGCCGGTGGGCCGCAACACGGCGCCGGCCATCGCCGTGGCGGCCCTGCAGACCGCGGCCGCCGGTCAGGTCGATCCGCTGTTGCTGGTGCTGCCCGCCGATCACTTCATCGCCCGGCCGGAACGCCTTCAGTCCGCCATGATCCGGGCGGCGGCCCTGGCGGTTTCCGGCCGCCTGGTGACCTTCGGCATCGTCCCCACGGCCCCGGAGACCGGCTACGGCTATATCCGCCGGGGCGCGGGCCTGGCGGGGGGCGGTTTCGGCATCCAGGCCTTCGTGGAGAAGCCGGACCCGGACACCGCCGCCGCCTACCTGGCCTCCGGGGAATACTATTGGAACAGCGGCATGTTCGTCTTCCGGGCCGAAGTGATCCGCCAGGAGATGGAGCGCCTGGTGCCGGAGATCCCCGCGGCCTGCCGCCTGGCCCTGGACGGCGCCGTGGCCGACCTGGACTTCCTGCGCCTGGAGCCCCGGGCTTTCGGGGCCTGCCCGTCGGACTCCATCGACTACGCCGTGATGGAGAAGACCGGGCTGGGGGCCATGGTGCCCCTGGAGGCCGGCTGGAGCGACCTGGGGTCCTGGGAGGCCCTTTGGCAGGTGGGGGCCAAGGACGCCTCCGGCAACGTCACCCGGGGGGACGTGCTGCTCCACGACGTGGGGCGCTCCTACGTCCACGCCGAGAGCCGCCTGGTGGCGGCCGTGGGGCTGGAGGAGCACATCATCGTGGAGACCGCCGACGCGGTCTTCGTGGCGCCCCGGGGCCGGGTGCAGGAGGTCAAGCACCTGGTGGAGCGCCTCAAGGCCGCCCGCCGCCCCGAGGCCCTGGTGCACCGCACCATCTACCGCCCCTGGGGGGCCTACGAAAGCCTCGTGGCCTCCGAGCGCTTCGAGGTCAAGCGCATCATGGTGCGCCCCGGCGCGCGTCTCGCCTTCCAGCAGCACCACCACCGGGCCGAGCACTGGGTGGTGGTCAGGGGCACGGCCAAGGTGCGCCGGGGGGAGGAGGAGTTCCTCCTGCGGGAGGACCAGTCCGCCTACATTCCCGTGGGCATCCCCCATCGCCTGGAAAACCCCGGCCGGATTCCCCTGGAGCTCATCGAGGTGCGCACCGGCAGCTACCTGGGGGAGGACGACATCACCCGCATGGACGACGATTACGGAAGATAAAAACGAGTATCCGCAGATTACGCAGATGGGCGCAGATTAAGAAAGCCGGCCCGGGCGGTTTGGCGATTATAATCTGCGCAATCTGCGCAATCTGCGGATTCCAAGCGTTTCGGCCGAATCACGACGCCTCGGTGGCGGAGAACTCAAGGAAATGGAATCCACGATGAAAACAGCCCTGATCACCGGCATCACCGGCCAGGACGGCGCCTACCTGGCGGAACTGCTCCTCGCCAAGGGGTACGCGGTCCACGGCCTCAAGCGCCGCTCCTCCTCCTTCAACACCGCCCGGGTGGACCACCTCTACCGGGACCCCCACGAGGAGCAGGTGCGCTTCCGCATGCACTATGGGGACCTCACGGACGCCACCAACCTGATCCGCATCATCCAGGAGGTCCAGCCGGACGAGATCTACAACCTGGCGGCCCAGAGCCACGTCATGGTGTCCTTCGAAACCCCCGAGTACACGGCCAACGCGGACGCCCTGGGGACCTTGCGCCTGCTGGAGGCCATCCGCATCCTGGGCCTGGAGGGGCGCACGCGCTTCTACCAGGCTTCCACCAGCGAGATGTTCGGCAAGGTGCGCGAAACCCCCCAGACCGAAACCACCCCCTTTTATCCCCGCAGCCCCTACGGCGCGGCCAAGGTCTACGCCTACTGGATCACGGTGAACTACCGGGAGGCCTACGGCATGTTCGCCTGCAACGGCATCCTCTTCAACCACGAGTCCCCCATCCGGGGGGAGACCTTCGTCACCCGCAAGGTCACCCGGGCCGTGGCCCGCATCCGGCTGGGGCTCCAGCAGTGCCTGTTTTTGGGCAACCTCGATGCCCGGCGCGACTGGGGGCACGCCCGGGACTACGTGGAGGCCATGTGGCGGATGCTCCAGCAGGAGGCCGCCGAGGATTTCGTCATCGCCACCGGCGAGGCCCACTCGGTGCGGGAGATGGTGGAGACCGCCTTCGACGAGGCGGGTATCCGCCTGCGTTGGGAAGGGGAGGGGGCCGACCGGGCCGGTGTCGTGGACGCCATGGCCGACATCCAGGGGGCCGCCTTGCGCCCGGGGGACACCGTGGTGCGCGTGGATCCCCGCTACTTCCGCCCCACGGAGGTGGATTTTCTTCTGGGGGACCCCGCCAAGGCCCGGGAAAAGCTGGGCTGGCGCCCCCGGGTGACCTTCGACCAACTGGTGCGCGACATGGTGCGCGAAGACCTCAAGGCCGCCGACAAGGACCGCCTCTGCGGCATCGCCGGGTTCCCGGTGTTCAGGGGAGAAGAGTAGACGTTCAAATACGAAGCCCGAAATCCGAAACCCGAAAAGAGGACCTGTTCCGTCATTCGGATTTCGGGTTTCGGATTTCTATTTTAAGTTTTGCCTTTCCACTATGGAGGACAAGATGGCCGCCAAACCAGGGGTCCTCAACAAGGATGATGCCATCTTCCTGGCCGGCCACCGGGGCATGGTGGGCTCCGCCATTCTGCGGCGCCTGGAAGCCGAGGGCTTCCAGCGCCTGATCACGCGCCGCCACGCGGATCTGGATTTGACGGACCAGGCGGCCGTGCGGGACTTCTTCCGCTCCCGGCGGGTGGACCACGTGGTGCTGGCGGCCGCCCNNGGGGGATCCTGGCCAATGCCACCTACCCGGCCGACTTCATCTACGACAACCTCATGATCCAGGCCAACGTGATCCACGAGGCCTTCCGGGCCGGGGTGCGGCGCCTCCTGGTGCTGGGCTCCTCCTGCATCTATCCCCGGGAGGCCCTCCAGCCCATGGGCGAGGACCACCTCCTCACCGGCCCCCTGGAGGCCACCAACGAACCCTACGCCATCGCCAAAATCGCCGGCATCAAGCTCTGCGAGAGCTACAACCGCCAGCACGGCACCGCCTACCGGGCGGTGATGCCCACCAACCTCTATGGCCCCAACGACAACTACGACCTGGAAACCTCCCACGTGCTGCCGGCCATGATCCGCAAGTACCACCTGGCCAAGCTTGCGGCGGCCGGAGACCGGGAGGGGATCGCCGCCGACGAGGCCGCCTACGGTCCCATACCGGAGGCGGTGCGCGCCGCCCTGGGGTTGGACGCCCGCCCCCCGGGGCCGCCCCGGGTGATCCTCTGGGGCACCGGAGCCCCGTACCGGGAGTTCCTCCACGTGGACGACATGGCCGCCGCCTGCCGCCTGGTGATGGGCCTGGACGACGCGGCCTACGCCCGGGAAACCCGCCCCATGCGTTTCCACCTCAACGTGGGTGCGGGCGCGGACCTCCCCATCCGCCACCTGGCGGCCATCGTGGCGGCCGTGGTGGGGTTCGAAGGGCAGACCGTGTGGGACACGACCCGCCCCGACGGCACCCCCCGCAAGCTCCTGGACGTCTCCCGCCTCCAGCGCCTGGGCTGGTCCCCGACCATCGGCCTGGAGGAGGGCATCCGCGATACGTATGCGGCCTACCGGCAACATAGCCGATAGCGGGGCGCGGGGCCCTGCGCGCCGGCTCAAAGTGGATAGCTGTTGAGCTTTGAGATCGATTGCTGCCCTTGTTCCCCATCCGCTATCGACTATCCGCCAATCTCCGGCGCGCCGCCTCACCTTGCCTTTCGGGTGGATCTGGCATAAAAAAACAGGTGCTTGGCGCCCGGTGCCCGGCGTCGGGCGGTGGCCGTCGGATGGTCGGGGACACCTTTTAGGTTACGGCAACAAAATATCAATAATATTAACATGACATGTCTCGCACCGCGGTGTAAGGCAGGCAGCGGAGCTGTCCGTGGTTCGGGTTGCGGAAGTGCCGCAGGCGGCCATTGGCCCATGGGCCCCGCGGCATTTCGTGCTTTGGGTGAATCTTTCCGGGGGCATTGCCGCCCCGTCCAGAGAGGAGCGTGAAAAACGATGCATTCCGTCGCTGAAGGAGTTTCCGTCGGCCCCAACGGGGAAGTCTTCCCCCTGCCCGCCCCGGCCGAGGAGGCCGCCGAGATCGAGCGGCTCAAGGCCCTCGCGGCCACCCACCGCGGCGCCGGCCGGCAGATCGTGGTGGTCATGGGGGTGGGCTTCGTGGGCGCCGTGATGGCCGGGGTGGTGGCCGACGCCACGGACCCGGCCACGGGAGAGCCCCCCTATTTCGTCATCGGCATGCAGCGGCCGTCGCCCCGCTCCTACTGGAAGATCCCCTACCTCAACCGGGGGCTGTCGCCGGTGGAAGCCGAAGACCCCGAAGTGGCCCCCCTCATCGCCCGCTGTGTCAAGGCGAAGCAGACCCTGACCGCCACCTTCACCTACGAGGCCCTGGCCCTCGCCGACGTGGTGGTGGTGGATGTCCAGTGCGACTACCGCAAGCACAAGCTGGGGGACGTGCGCCAGGGCCAGGCCGACATCCGCGCCCTGGAGGAGAGCCTGCGGGTGATCGGTGCCCGCATCGACCCCGCCTGCCTGGTGCTGATCGAGACCACCGTGCCCCCGGGCACCACCGAGTACGTGGCCTACCCCAGCATCAAGAAGGAGTTCGAGAAGCGCGGGTTCACGGAGGCCGAGCCCTGCCTGGCCCACAGCTTCGAGCGGGTCATGCCGGGCCGGGACTACGTGGCCTCCATCCGGGATTTCTGGCGGGTCTGCAGCGGCATCAACGCCACTGCCCGGGAGAAGGTGGTGCGCTTCCTCTCCTCGGTCATCCACGTGGAGCGCTTCCCCCTCACGGTGCTGGACCGGCCCATCGAGAGCGAAACCTGCAAGATCGTGGAGAACTCCTACCGGGCCGCCATCCTGGCCTTCATGGACGAGTGGAGCCGCTTTGCGGAGGTCAACGGGGTGGACCTGTGCAAGGTCATCGAGGCCATCAAGGTGCGCCCCACGCACTCCAACATCCTCTTCCCCGGTCCGGGCATCGGGGGCTACTGCCTGCCCAAGGACGGGGGATTGGGGGTCTGGGCCTACCACACCCTGATGGGCTTCGAGGACGACATCTTCAAGATCACCCCCCTGGCCATCGACATCAACGACACCCGGGCGCTGCGCGTGGCGCAACTGGTGCGCGACGCGTTGCGCAACATGGGGCGCATCGTGGCCGCCTCGCGGGTGGCCCTCCTGGGGGCGTCCTACCGCCAGGACGTGGGCGACACCCGCTACAGCGGCTCGGAAGTGATCGTGCGCAAATTGACCGAGATGGGGGCCGACCTGGTGATCCACGACCCCTACGTGAAACACTGGTGGGAGCTGGAGAAACAGGAAACCTACCCGGCCCCCGGGCAGTCCATGGCGCGCTTTTTCCGCAACCAGGAGAGCCTCGGCGACCTGCGCATGCGCGCAAGCCTGGAGGAGGCCCTGGCCGGGGCCGACGCGGTGGTGATGGCCGTGGGGCACTCCGCCTACCGGGAGCTGGACCCCGAGGCGGTCCTGCGCATGGTGGGCCGTCCCTTCGCCATGGTGGACTGCTTCAACCTCCTGGACGACGCCCGGATCCGCCGCTACTTCGAGCTGGGCTGCGAGGTCAAGGGGCTGGGCCGCGGGCACGTCAAGCGCATCAAGGACGAGGTGCGCCGCGCCGCCTGTGGCTAAACTGCGCCTCGGGCCGAAATGCTGCGTTGCGACCCTCGAGAAAATGCTCACAACCCTTAGGGTTGCTGCGCTTTTCCCATCGGGCCGCGCCTTGCCTTTCGACCCGATGCTTGTTTATCCACAGGCGGCTAGCTCTGGAGAACGGATCTGGTCCCAAGCAGCTATCCAGTGCCCATCCACAAAGGGTGGATTTGGGCTCCGGCCAAGGCCGCAGGGACTTTGAAACCGGATGCGTAGCATCCCGCCCTGGCGGGACTACATCGAGGATTTCAAAGGACCGGGAACGCCGGCCTGAGCTCAAAGATGCCGTTTGTGGATGGGCACGATCTAGTCGTTGCGCGCCAACCCGGTCGCGGGAACCGGCGCGGGCGTTGCGGCCGCGAGGCCGAAGCGCCGGTCCACCGCCCCGCGGGTGAGGTAGAGCCGGCCCGAGGGGGCCAGGCCGGGGAAGAAGTCCTCCCCCCGGGCGCGGTTGTCCCGGGCGGCGCGCTTGAGCCTGGCGATGTGGTCCTGGACCTTCTTCCGGCCGTCCCAGTGGTCGCAGCCCAGCATGTGGTAGAACTCGTGCACGGCATTGCCGGCGGGGCTGGAAAAGGTCAGCAACTGGTTGAGGGAGCCCATCTCCACCACCACGTACCCCTTGGTGCGGGTGCGCAGCTCCACGGCCCCCAGGATCTCGGGCATCACCGCGCCCCAGACGAAGTCCCGCACGTCCCGGCCCACAAAGGCCAGCACGCGGTCGCAGGGAGCTTCCAGGGGCCGCCGGGCCACATCCCGGGTGATTCCCTGCTGGCTGAAGGCCGGGCGCTCCCAATCCCGGATCCAGGGTACGCGAATGTTCAGCCCGTAAGGGGCGAACTCCTCCCGTATCGCCACCAGCACTCCGGCGGCGCGTGCATCGGACACGCCGATGTCCTTGTAGATTCAGAGCCTAAGCTCGGCCGTGGGGCCGATGTCCTCTGCCGATCCGCCGGGACCCACGGGTCCCATGGCGGTGCAGCCGGCCAGCGCGAGCGCCGCCAGCAGGCACACCACTCCTATGCGCACCATTCTGATGCATCCTGCCCTTACCAGACGGTGGGCTCAGGCGTTCTGCCTGCCTTCCACCGCCGGACCAGCCGCCCGGACCGGCGCCGGCTTACCCGGGAACGGCGTCTGGCAGGTACATCGGGTTTTTGGCCGAATTCTTTAGCCGGATATCCGCCGCCTGTGGCCAGGCGGCGGATAAACAAGCATCGGACCGCAAGGCAAGGCGCCGGCCGCTTGGGATTGCGGGGCAATCCCGCCCGCGGCGGGACAGTGTGGCGCGNNCGCAGTTTATCCGCAACTTGCAAGGGAGGGCCCATGAAACGACGTAAGTTCCCCCGCCTGGACGAGTCCTGGAACCTCACCTACCGCGTGATCGAGAGCGCCAGCATCGAGGGCAGCCCCATCAACGCCCTGATGCTCAACGTCTCCGGCGGCGGGGTCTGCTTCAGCGTCGAGGCGCCCCTGGCCCCGGGGAGCATCCTGGCCGTCGAGATGGAGTCCGCCGACCTGGATTCCCCGGTGATCTGCCTGGCCCGCTGCGTCTGGTGCAACCCCCGCAAGCTCGACGGGCGCCACGACGTGGGGGCGGAATTCTTCTGGGTGGGCTGGAAGGACGACACCGCCCAGGTGACCATCGCCGAATACGTCAAGCAGCACACCGTGGACGCCACGGGGGCGGGGGTGTAGATCGGCACTGGCCGATAGCGGGAATGGTTGGTTGAATGGGTTGAGGTGGTTGGTTGGATTGGTTGGCTNNCAACGGTTTTTCACTAATAAAACCAGGCAACCCATAAAACCAACCAACGGTTTCCATCGCACCAACCAACCGTTTTGCGGATCTTGGACTTATCCACCTATGACTCCCAGCCCGATCCACCTCGTCGCCGCAGCGCGGCCGAATTTCATGAAGATCGCGCCCCTCTACCACGCCCTGGCGCGGGTCCCCTGGGCCGCGCCCGCCATCGTGCACACGGGGCAGCACTACGACCTGGCCATGTCGGAGGCCTTTTTCCGGGACCTGGGGCTGCCGGCCCCCCACCTCCACCTGGGGGTGGGCAGCGGCAGCCATGCCGAGCAGACCGGGCGGGTCATGATGGCCTACGAGAAGGTGCTCCAGGAGTCCCCGCCGGCGCTGGTGGTGGTGGTGGGCGACGTCAATTCCACCATGGCCGCCACCCTGGCGGCGGT
>DJGG01000176.1:232-1097 GCA_002432195.1 Desulfobacteraceae bacterium UBA5852 | reverse complement strand
CATGCCCGAGGAGATCAACCGCCTGGTCACCGACAGCGTGGCCGATCTCCTCTGGACCCCCTCGGACGACGGGGACGCCAATCTCCTGCGGGAAGGGGTGGCCCCGGAGAAGATCCAGCGCGTGGGCAACATCATGATCGACTCCCTGGAGATGATGCGCCCCAAGATCGAGGCCGCGCGGGCTTTCGAGGAGTTGGGGGTGCCCCGGGGGGCCTACGCCGTGGTCACCCTCCACCGCCCCTCCAACGTGGACGCCCGGGAGACCCTGGAGCCCCTGGTGGGGCTCCTCACGCGCCTGGCCGACCGGCTGCCGGTGGTCTTTCCCATCCACCCCCGCACCCGGGCCAGCCTCGAGCGCTGGGACCTGCTGGAAGACCTCTGCCGGCCCCCGGGCATGTGGTGCACCGAGCCCCTGGGCTACATCGCCTTCATGAGCCTGGTGTTCAATTGCCGCCTGGCCCTCACCGACTCCGGCGGCCTCCAGGAGGAGACCACCTACCTGGGCATCCCCTGCCTGACCCTGCGGGAGAACACCGAGCGGCCGGTCACCGTCACCCAGGGCACCAACCGCCTCTGCAGCCGCGCCACCGTGGGCGCGGCCCTGGAGGACATCCTCTACGGCAAGCCCGCCCCCCACGGCATCCCCGAGCTCTGGGACGGCCGAACCGCCCAGCGGATCGTCGAACGGATCCGGAAATACCTTGGGATAGCCGATGGATGATGGCTGATCGTCGATGGCAGGGCGCTGCGCCCCAGGGAATAGCTGACCGTCGATAGCGGACAGGGGAATGAGGACAGCATCCGATCTTAAAGCTCAACAGCTACCAGCCATTGGCCACAGCCTGATAGTGTTGTGTCCCGGAAA
>DJGG01000176.1:0-149 GCA_002432195.1 Desulfobacteraceae bacterium UBA5852 | reverse complement strand
TCCCGGCGCTGCGTTTGAAGGCCCTTCGCATTCGGCGGACCATGGCCCGCCAAGGCGCAAGCGAGGCCACCGCGCCGGGACCAAGGCGCTCTATGGGGCTCAGACAGCGTGCCGCGGCCTGGGAGGGGAGCCCCCCGGCCTTTCACCGC
>DJGG01000278.1:800-9566 GCA_002432195.1 Desulfobacteraceae bacterium UBA5852 | reverse complement strand
ATGCTTGTTTATCCACAGGCTGATAGCCGGGGCCCTCGGTCCAGCATGCCGTGTGCCGGAATTATCCGGGAAAAATTCCGCGTCGTCTGATGCCGTTGGGTGGGATTCATCTCCTTGACTTGGGTCAATGAATTGGGTTTAATTGTCGCGTATCCTCCAGCCGGTTGCGCAGATCCCCAGATACTGGCCGGGTGCCGGAGCCCGCTCCTGCCGTGATTGCCATCCCATCCCCCCGGTGCCCTTGCCCTGCCCATCTGCGCGCTCTGCCCACCTCACCTCCAAGCCCCCGAGGAGGCCCTCATGCCCATGGCGTCCATCTACCGCAAGCTCCGCTTCCTGCGACCCGTCTCCGGCGGCTGCCGGGAGGCCACCCTGGCCGGGGGCTGGGCCGAGGAGCGCTGCGGCCAGCGGGAGTGGGAAGCCTTCTACCGCCGCCGCTGGCAGTTCGATAAAAAGGTCCGCTCCACCCACGGGGTGAACTGCACGGGCTCCTGCTCCTGGGAGGTGCACGTCAAGGACGGAATCCTGGTCTGGGAGACCCAGGCCACGGACTACCCGGCTTGCGGGGAGGGCTTCCCCAACCACGAGCCCCGGGGCTGCCCCCGGGGGGCCACCTACTCCTGGTACACCTACAGCCCGGTGCGCCTCAAATATCCCTTGGTGCGGGGGACGCTCCTCGCCATGTGGCGGGCGGCCCTGAAGGACCACGACGGGGATCCGGTGGCGGCCTGGAAGCGCATCGTGGAGGACCCGGAGCGCCGCCGCGCCTACCAGCGCGCCCGGGGCAAGGGGGGTTTCGTGCGGGTGGACTGGGAGGAGGCCGCCACGCTGGTGGCCGCCTCCCTGGTGCACACCATCGAGACCCACGGGCCGGACCGGGTCTTCGGCTTCACCCCCATCCCGGCCATGTCCATGGTCTGCTACGCCGCCGGCGCCCGCTTCCTGTCCCTGATCGGCGGCTCGCTCATCAGCTTCTACGACTGGTACTGCGATCTTCCGCCGGCTTCCCCCCAGATCTGGGGGGAGCAGACCGACGTCCCCGAAAGCGCGGACTGGTACGAGGCCGGCTACATGATCGTCTGGGGCACCAACCTCCCCATGACCCGCACCCCGGACGCCCACTTCTTCACCGAGGCGCGCTACCGCGGGGCACGCGTGGCCGCCGTGGCGCCGGACTACGCGGAGTACGTGAAGTTCGCCGACACCTGGCTTCCGGCCCGGGCCGGCACCGACGCGGCCCTGGCCCAGGCCATGACCCACGTGATCCTGCAGGAATGCTACATCGACCGGCCCGAGCCCTATTTCACCGGCTACGCCAAGGCCTTCACGGACCTGCCCTTCCTCGTGGTGCTGGAGCCCCGGGAGGGGGGGCGCGCGCCCGGGCGCTTCCTGCGGGCCGCGGACCTGGGGGTGGAGACTCCGCATGCCGCCTGGAAGACCGTGGTGCGGGACGCGGCCACCGGGGATCTGCGGGTGCCCAACGGCAGCATCGGGTTCCGCTGGAGCGAGGAGGGGCGCTGGAACCTGAAGCCCGAGGCCGACGGCGCCCCCGTGGACCCCCAGTTGAGCCTGGCGGCCGGGCCGGACGCCTGGGAGAGGGTCGCCTTCCCCCTCTTCGCTCCCGGCGGCCCCCAGACCCTCACGGCCGCCGTGCCGGTGAAGCGGATCGCCGCCTCCGGAGGGGATCTCGTGGTGGCCACGGTCTTCGACCTCCTGGCGGCCCACCTGGGGGTGCGGCGGCCGGAGACCCCGCCGGAGAGCGGGGCCGCCGCGGACTACGACGACCTCCGCCCCTACACCCCCGCCTGGCAGGAGGCCGTCACCGGCGTCCCCCGGGCGGACGCCATCCGGGTGGCGCGGGAGTTCGCCGAGAACGCCGCCCGCACCCGGGGCAAGTCCATGATCTTCCTGGGGGCCGGCACCAACCACTGGTATCACAGCGACATGATCTACCGGGCCGTCATCGGCCTCACCACCCTCTGCGGCTGCCAGGGGGTCAACGGCGGCGGCTGGGCCCATTACGTGGGCCAGGAGAAGGTGCGGCCCCAGGCGGCCTGGTCCCAACTGGCCTTCGGGCTGGACTGGAGCCGCCCCCCCCGGCAGCAGAACGGCACCTCCTTCTACTACTTCGCCACCGACCAGTGGCGCTACGACAACCTGAGTGCCGCGAGCCTCCTCTGGCCCCTGGCGGAGGGCCGCGTGCCCCGCCACATGGCCGACTGCAACGCCCTGGCGGCCCGCCTGGGGTGGCTGCCGTCCTATCCCCAGTTCGACCGCAGCCCGCTCGCCCTCTGCCGGGAGGCCGAGGCCGCCGGGGCCGCCGACGATGCCGCCATCGTGGCCCAGGTCACGGAGCGCATCCGGTCCGGCGAGGTGGGCTTTGCGATGGAGGACCCCGACCACCCGGCGAACTTCCCCCGGGTGCTCTTCCTCTGGCGGGCCAACCTCCTGGGGGCCAGCGGCAAGGGGCACGAGTACTTCCTCAAGCACCTCCTGGGGGTGGAGAACGCCGTGTTCAACACCGAGGCTTCCCCGCGGCCGGAGGAGGTGCGCTGGCGGGAGCCGGCCCCCGAGGGCAAGCTCGACCTCCTGGTGACCCTCGAGCTGCGCATGTCCACCAGCGCCATGTACGCCGACGTGGCCCTGCCGGCGGCCGGCTGGTACGAGATGCACGACCTCAACACCACCGACATGCACCCCTTCATCCACCCCTTCCAGCCGGCCATCGATCCCCCCTGGGAGAGCCGCACCAACTGGGAGCAGTTCAAGACCATCGCCCGGGTCTTCTCCGACCTGGCCGGCCGCCGTTTGGGGACCTGCAAGGACCTGGTGGCGACCCCGCTGCTCCACGACAGCCCGGGGGAGATCGCCCAGGCCGAGGTGCGGGACTGGCGCCGGGGGGAGACCGAGGCCGTCCCGGGGCGCACGCTGCCCAACCTCACCGTGGTGACCCGGGATTACGCCGCGATTTACGCGAAAATGACCGCCCTGGGGCCGCTGGCCGCCTCACTGGGGGTAGGCTCCAAGGGGGTGGTCTGGAAGGCGGGGGAGGAGACGGCCCTGCTGGCCGAGAAGCTCGGGACCGTGGCGGCGGAGGGCCCCACCCGGGGCCGGCCGCGCCTGGAGACGGGCCGGGACGTGGCCGAGGCCATCCTGGCGCTGGCCCCGGAAACCAACGGGGCCACGGCGGTGAAGGCCTGGGAGGGCCTGGAGAAGCGCACGGGGTTGGCGCTCCAGCACCTGAGCCGGCGGCGGGAGGGGGAGCGCTTCAGCTTCGACGACATCTGCGCCCAGCCCCGCAAGATCATCACCACGCCAGTCTGGAGCGGCATCGAATCCGAGGAGCGGCGCTACTCCCCCTTCGTCATCAACATCGAGGAGCGCATCCCCTTCCGGACGCTCACCGGCCGGGCCCAGTTCTACCAGGACCACCCCTGGATGCGGGACTTCGGCGAGCACCTGCCCCTCTACCGCCCGCCGCTGGACCTGCAGGCCCTGGGCTCCACGGACGTGGCCCGGGATCCGGGCCAGGAGCTGGTGCTCAACTACCTGACGCCCCACTCCAAGTGGTCCATCCACAGCACCTATTCGGACACCCTCACCATGCTGACCCTCTTCCGGGGGGGGGAAGCCATCTGGGTGAACGACGCGGACGCCGAGCGCATCGGGGTGCGGGACAACGACTGGCTGGAGTGCTTCAACGTCAACGGGGTGGTGATGGCCAAGGCCGTGGTGAGCCCGCGCATCCCGCCGGGCAAGGCTTTCATGTACCATGCCCAGGAGCGGCTCATCAACACGCCGGGCTCGCGTCTTTCGGGCCAGCGGGGGGGCACCCACAACTCCGTCACCCGGATCCTGGTGAAGCCCACCCACATGATCGGCGGCTACGCCCAGTTGAGCTACGGGTTCAACTACTACGGCCCCATCGGCGCCCAGCGCGACGAGGTGATCGTGGTGCGCAAGGCCGGGGAGGTGGACTGGTATGAAGATTAAAGCCCAGATGACCATGGTGCTCAACCTGGACAAGTGCCTCGGCTGCCACACCTGCAGCATCCCCTGCAAGAACGTCTGGACCAACCGCCGGGGCGCCGAGTACATGTGGTTCAACAACGTGGAGACCAAGCCCGGCATCGGCTACCCCAAGCAGTGGGAGGACCAGACGCGGCACCGGGGCGGCTGGCGCCTGAAGAACGGGCGCCTGGCGCTCGCCGCCGGGGGGCGCCTGCACAAGGGGCTCAACATCTTCCACAACCCGCATCTCCCGGTGATCGACGACTACTACGAACCCTGGACCTACGATTACGAGAAGCTCGTCGGCAGCCCGGAACGCCGCCACCAGCCCTCCATCCGGCCGCGCTCCCAGGTGACGGGCGAGAACCTGCGGCTCACCTGGGGCCCCAACTGGGAGGACGACCTGGCCGGGCTGACCGAGACCGGCCCCGGGGACCCCAACTTCCGCGGCCTGGAGGCCCGGGCGTTCATGGAGTTCCGCAACGTCTTCATGTTCTGGCTGCCGCGGCTCTGCGAGCACTGCCTCAACCCCGCCTGTGTGGCCTCCTGCCCCTCCGGGGCCCTCTACAAGCGGGAGGAGGACGGCATCGTGCTGGTGGACCAGGAGCGCTGCCGGGGGTGGCGCTACTGCGTCTCGGGGTGCCCCTATAAAAAGGTCTACTTCAACTGGGAGAGCGGGCGGGCGGAGAAGTGCCTCTTCTGCTACCCCCGGGTGGAGGCCGGCCAGACCACCCTCTGCGCCCACTCCTGCGTGGGGCGCATCCGCTACGTGGGGGTCCTGCTCGTGGACGCCGAGCGCGTCCCCGGCGCGGCGGCGGCCCTGGCGGACGCCGATGTCTACCCCGCCCAGCTGGAGACGATCCTGGACCCGCACGACCCGGAGGTGGAGCGGGCCGCGGCCGCGGCGGGGATCCCGGCCCACGTGCGGGAGGCCGCCCGGCGCTCGCCGGTCTACCCCCTGATGAAGACCTGGCGCCTGGCGCTGCCCCTGCACCCGGAGTTCCGCACCCTGCCCATGGTCTGGTACGTGCCCCCCCTGAGCCCCCTGGGCCCCCTGGCCGAGGAGGCCCAAGGGGCGGCGGTGGTGGACCGACTGCGAATCCCCGTGGCCTATCTTGCCAACCTTCTCACCGCCGGGGACGAGGCCCCGGTGCGCCTGGCCCTCAAGCGCCTCTGGGCCTTACGGCGGCACATGCGCGCGCAGCGCCTGGGGGAGCCGCCCGACCAGGCCGCCCTGGAGTCGGTGGGCCTGGATCCCGGGCAAGCCGCGGCGATGTACCGCCTCCTGGCGCTCGCCCCCCATGGGGAGCGCTTCGTGGTGCCCACGGCCGCGGGAGGGCCCCTGGCGGACGCCCACACGGCCCAGGGGCGCTGCGGGTTCCCGGCGGCGGCCGGGCCGACCCCGGAGGGAGATTGAGCATGGAGGCCCGGGAGAGGGAGCTCAAGCTGCTGGCCCTGCTGCTGCAATACCCCGATGCCGCCTTCCGGGAGGCCCTGCCGGAGCTGGCGGAGGCCGCCCGCGGCCTACCGGACGCCGCGGGGCGGGAGGCGCTGCAGGCCGGCGTGGAGGCATTGGCGGCCCTGCCGCCCCTGGAGCTCGCGGCCCGCTACACGGCGGCCTTTGACCTGAGCCCGTCCACGACCCTCGACATGACCCATCACCTCTGGGGGGACAGCGAGCAGCGGGCCGCGGTCCTGGCGCGGCTGGAGCGGGCCTACCGGGGGGCCGGCTACGCGCGCGCCAACGGAGAGCTGCCCGATTTCCTGCCCCTGATGCTGGAGTTCCTGGCCGTCTGCCCCCAGGCGCCGGACCGGGAGTTCGTCTGGAGCTGCCTGGAAGGGTTGAAGACCCTGGGGCCGCGCCTGGCGCAGGAGGCCCCGGTCTATGCGGCGCTGCTCGCGCGCGTCGAGGCCCTGCGGCCGCCATCGGCGACCGCGCAGCCGTTGGAGGAAGGAGGTCGCCATGAACCTCGCGGATGAGCTGCTCTACACCGTCTACCCCTACCTGTGTCTCACCGTTTTCGTGGTGGGGCACGCCTACCGCTACGTCACCGACCGCTTCGGCTGGAACGCCCGCTCCAGTGAATTCCTGGAGAAGAAATCCCTCTGGGCGGGATCCACCCTCTTTCATTGGGGGATGCTCGGCACCCTGGGGGGGCACGCCGGGGGCCTTCTGATCCCCCAGGCGTGGTTCGACCGGGTGGGTTTCGATGCCCGGGCCCACATGGCGGTGGCCTACTGGTCGGGGCTCGCGGTGGGCATCGCGGCCCTGGCAGGGGTGCTCCTGCTGCTCCGGCGGAGGCTCACCGACCGCCGGGTGCGGGCCGCCGGGAGCATGAACGACCGGGTGACCCTGGGGGCGCTCACCCTGGTGATCGCGGTCGGGCTCTTCAACGTGGTTTTCGGCCACTACAACGTGCTCGACACCCTGGCGCCCTGGATCCGGGGGATCGTCACCTTCACCCCCGAGGCCGCCCTGATGGGCCCGGTGCCCGTGAGCTACAAGGTGCACGTGCTCACGGCCCTGGCGCTGCTGGCCTATTCCCCCTTCAGCCGCCTGGTGCACATCTGGAGCGCGCCGGTGACCTATTTCGTCCGCGCCCCCCTGGTGTTCCGGCGGCGGGTGCCGGAAGCCTGAGGCCGGCATCCCGGCGAGGAGGCCCCCATGACCACCAACGTCTGTCACGCCACCTCCAGTCCCCGGGCCGCCCTGGTCTGGACCACCCTGGCCTTTTTCGGCGGCTTCGCCGGGGTGTCGGCCTTCGGCCCCATCGTTTCCCGCCTCAAGGCCGCCATGGCCGTGGACCCCCTGCTGATGGCCCTGCTGGCGGCCAGCCCGGCCCTCACGGGGTCGCTGCTGCGGATTCCCTTCGGCGCCATGGTGGACCGCATGGGGGGCAAGCGGCCCATCCTGATCCTCCTGGGCCTGGCGGCGGGGGGTGTTGCCCTCATAACGTGGCTCTTCAGCCGCGGCGAGGCCCCGGGGGCCTCGCTCTACCCGCTTTTCCTCCTGGGAGGCACGCTCTGCGGCTGCGGGATCGCGGTTTTTTCGGTGGGCATCCCCTCGGTGAGCTACTGGTATCCCCAGCGCCGGCAGGGCACGGCCCTGGCGCTTTACGGCGGATTGGGCAACCTGGCCCCGGGGATCTTCGCCCTGGTGCTGCCGGGGATGGTGGTGGCCCTGGGCTTCACGCGCTCCTACGTGATCTGGCTCGCGCTCCTGCTGCTGCTCTGGCTGCTGGTGGCCCTGCGCATGAAGGACGCGCCGTATTTCCAGTATCGCGCCATGGGCCTGGCCATCGATCCCGAGGCCTTGCTGCTGGCCTGCGGTGAGGAGCTGATCCCCTCCGGCAAGGCCCTGGACTCCATCCGCAAGGCCGGGGCCGACTGGCGCACCTGGGTGCTGACCTATTTTTATTTCGTGAGCTTCGGGGGCTTCATCGCGCTGACGATCTGGCTGCCCACCTACTGGTCCGAGCTGTTCGGGGCCAGCCTGGTGGCCGCCGGGGGGCTCACGGCCCTCTACTCCCTGTCCTGCAGCCTGCTGCGGGTGGCGGGGGGGATGGCCGCCGATCGCCTGGGGGGGGAGCGGGTGGTGCTCGCGGCTTTTGTCGTGGTGGCCTGCGGCGCGCTGATCATGCTCACCAGCCTGGAATCGATGGCCCTGGCCCTGGTGGGTCAGATGCTCCTGGCCGCCGGCATGGGCGCGGCCAACGCCGCGGTGTTCAAGCTGGTGCCCACCTACACGCCGGCGGCCGTAGGGGGAGCCGCGGGTATCGTGGGGGGGCTGGGGGCCTTCGGCGGATTTGCCATTCCTCCTTTGATGGGGCTTTTCGTGGCGCTGGAGGGGCGGGTCGGCTATGGCCGGGGTTTCGCTNNCGCTATCTTCCTGGTGTTGGCCCTGGGGGCCATCGGGTTTTTCGGTCTCTTGAGCCAGTATGGTGCGCGGACGGAGCGGGTGGCCGCCGAGGTTCCGGCCGGCGAAGCCCACGGGGGGCGGCGGACCAAGGCGTAACAGGCTGCGAATAAACGGCTCCCCGGCAATGAAGACCTCGGCGCCAAGCGAAAGGTTCAGGTCATGGCCCAGTCATCCGGCATTTTCCTTTGCGGCCAGCCCCTGGCCACCTGCCTGGAAACCATCCGGGGCTTCCATGGCTGGGAGGCTCCGGGGCTCGTGCTGGGGCTGTTGATGGTGGACTGGGCCCGGGAGCGCATCGGCGCCCGGGTGGAGGCCGATGCCCTGGTGGAGACACGGCACTGCCTGCCGGATGCGGTGCAGCTCTTCACACCTTGCACGGTGGGCAACGGCTGGCTCAAGGTCCTGGATTGGGACCAGTTCGCCCTGACCCTCTACGACCGCCACACCCGCCAGGGGCAGCGGGTCTGGGTGGACCTGGCCAAGGCGGCCGCCTTCCCCGACCTGACCAACTGGTTTTTGCGCCGGGTGCCCAAGGCCTCCCTGCCCCTGGAACGTCTCAACGCCGCGATCCTGGCGGCGGGGCGCCGGGCCCTTTCCGCGGCGGCCGTGGAGCTGCGCCAGCACCACCAACGGCACAAAAAAGGGCCCACCGCCGTCTGCCCCCGCTGCGGCGAGGCCTACGCGGCCCGCCTGGGGCCTCTTTGCCCGGCCTGCAGCGGGGCCGGCTACTGGCGGCCCGCCATGGACCGCGCCAACCCCGGCCACGAGGCCCCGGACGACCACCATCCCCACCAGGCCCGTCCTTAACCGCCGGTGGATAAACTGCGTCTCAGGCC
>DJGG01000278.1:0-757 GCA_002432195.1 Desulfobacteraceae bacterium UBA5852 | reverse complement strand
TGCCTTGCGACCCGATACTTGTCTATCCACAGGCGGCCAAGGGCCAGTCCCTCCGGGGCGCCGGCCACGGCGTCACCGGCGTTCGCACCCTACCCGGCTTTCAGCCGGCCCGCCCCAGGATCAGGAAGATCTGCCAGCCCACCACCGTGGCAAACAGCCCGACGAAAAGCGGGAAGAGGTGATGCACGCGGGTGCCGCCGGAGCCCAGAACCTTGTCGTGGCACACCAGCAGGATCATGAGGGGCAGGCAGGTGAGGAGGTACTTGACCCCCACGAAGACCCCCGGGCCGTGCCCGAGCCAGTAGGCCATGACGGGGTTGATCTCGGTGGCGCCCCGGGAGATCAGCACGAGGGTCAGGAGGGCGTCGGTGAGGCTCAGGGCGATCACCAGGAAGATGCCGGCGAAGAGGCGGGAGTTGAACCGGTCGGGACAATAGGGGCGCCGACGGTCGCTTGCGCGGCGCGGCCGGCGGCGGCGGCCGGCCCCCAGCAGGATGGCCAGCGGCGGCAGGCGTCGCCGACGCCGATCCCCGGTGTGCCGTCGGTCGTGGGATCCGTTGACGGATGGTGCGGGCATCCTCAGGCCTCCTTCCCCCGGGTGGGGGTTCTTGAGCCGGATGCAAACAAAACCCGTGCCAGATCACGTGTGGGAATCTTATGTTTTGTTTACAGGGAGTTGCATATTTTTCCGCTTCCGTTCGGGCCGGGGGTGGGCAACGGGGGTATCAGGGGGATGGGAAACGATTTTCCCCTGGCC
>DJGG01000053.1:4591-4821 GCA_002432195.1 Desulfobacteraceae bacterium UBA5852 | reverse complement strand
GCACCTTTTCCGGCAGGGCCGGCAGGTGCGTGATGCGCACGCCGCAGGCGTCTTGGATGGCGTTGATCACCGCCACGTGGGAGGCGGTCAGGGGCAGCTCGCCCACCCCGGCGGCACCGAAGGGTCCGTTTTCCCGGGGGTTTTCGAAGTAGTGGATGTCGAAGCGGTCCGGGATCTGCTTGGCGTAGGGCAGGCCGCAGGCCCTGAGCGAGGTGTGGCGCTCGAGGTCT
>DJGG01000053.1:0-4539 GCA_002432195.1 Desulfobacteraceae bacterium UBA5852 | reverse complement strand
GCCGTCCACCACCAGGCGGTTGTTGATCCTGCCCACGTCGGCCATCACGGTGTAGCCCTCCACCGCGGTGCGGCCGGTTTTCTGGTCCACGGCCACCTCGGCCATGAACATGCCGTACATATAGACGGCGAAGGGCGCCCCCTGGGCGGTCTGCATGTCGCAGGGGGTGCAGATGGAGGCCGTCCAACTGCCGGCATAGGTCAGGGGGATCTTCTCGGCCACCATTTCGGCATGGCTCCGGTAGGAGCCGTCCGCCTTGCGCATGGCGTGCAGCAGCATCTCGCAGCCGTTCTTGATGGCATTGCCCGTGACCACCTGCTGGCGGCTGCCGCCGGAGGGCCCGCTGTTGGGCGCCAGGGCGGTGTCGTTCATCACCAGGCGGATGCGCTCCGGGGTGAGGCCCAGGGGACGCAGGGCCTGGTGGGCGGTCCCCAGGACCCCCATGTCGGCCCCCTGGCCGTGGTCCTCCCAGGTGGAATAGAGGGTCACGCTGTCGTCGGGATTGAGCTCCACCCGGATCTCCGAGCTGTCCGGCCCGTCCAGGCCGCAGCCGTAGATCCCCAGGGAGATGCCGACACCCTTCTTGACCTCGGCGGTGGACTCCCGCTTGGCCCGCGCGCAGGCGGCGTCGTAGAGGGGCCGCAGCTTGGCGATCATGTCGGGGAAGCTGAAGACTTCGGGGGTCTGCCCGGTGGGGGTGGTGCTGCCGGGGCGGTAGACGTTGCGGGCCCGGATTTCCAGGGGATCCACGCCCACCTTGGCGGCCAGCGCGTCCATCAGGCTTTCGCTGGCCAGAAAGCTCTGGGGGGAGCCGTAGGCCCGGAAAGCCGAGCCCCAGGCGTGGTTGGTGCACACCGTGCGCCCCTTGCCGCGGATGTTGGGGATCCCGTAGCCGGCCCCGATGAACTGGGCCCCCCGGAGGGTGAGCAGGTCCCCGAATTCCGAATAGGGGCCGTGGTCGACGCTGAAGTCGGTCTCCATGGCCACTATCCTGCCCTGGGCGTCGGCGCCGTAGCGGATGGTCATCCAGAAGGGGGAGCGCTTGCCCGTGTAGGTGAGGTGCTGGTGATAGTCGTAGCGCAGGTAGACCGGCCGTCCGGTGGCCATGGCGGCCACCCCCAGGAGGGCTTCCATGGTGGGGCTGAACTTGTAGCCGAAAGTGCCGCCGGCCGGGTTCTGGACCAGGCGCAGCTTTTCCGGCGCGATCCCCAGGCCGGGGGCGATCATGGCGTGGTGCAGGTAGATGCCGATGCTCTTGGAGTGGATGGTGAGGCGCTGGTCGTGGTCGAAGTAGGCGAAGCCCACATCGGTTTCCATGGTCAGGTGGGGTTGGCGCTGGAGGTAGTAGCGGCCTTCCACCACGTGGGCCGCGGACTTCATCAGGGGTGCGGTGTCCTGCCCCTTGACCACGGGGATTTCGAAGTAGACGTTGGGGGTGCCGGGGTGGATCTCCAGGGCGTCCTCCGCCATGGCCGCCGGCGCGCTCATGTAGGCCGGAAGCTCCTCCAGCTCCACCACGACCTTCTCGGCAGCGGCCCGGGCCTGGTACTCGTTTTCGGCGCAGACGATGGCCAGGGCGTCCCCGTACTGGAAGACCTTGGTGTCGCAGAGGATCGGCCGGTCCCAGCCGTCCCCGGCGTTGGTGGGGAAGGTGATCAGGCCGGAGATGCGGTTCTTGCCCTTGACGTCCTTGTGGGTGACCACCTTGAAGACCCCGGGCATCTTTTCCGCGGCGGCGGTGTCGATGCGCTTGATCGTGGCATGGGACACCCGGGCCTGGACCAGGGCCAGGTGGAGGGTCTCGGGGGGCAGCTTCAAGCCCAGGTCGGCCCCGTAGTCCAGGGTCCCGGTGACCTTGGCCACGGCGCTGGGGCGGGGGTGCTTGCCGCCCCAGACGGCGCCATCGGCGGGCAGCTTGAACATCAGGTCTTCGGCCTTCAATTCCCCCCGCAGGACCCGGGCGCCATCCATCACGGCATCCACCAGGGGTTTGTAGCCGGTGCAGCGGCAGGCGTTGCGGTGGCTCTGGAACCAGTCCCGCACCGCTTCCCGGGAGGGGTTGGGGTTTTCCGCGAGCAGGGCCTTGGCCGAGACGATGAAGCCCGGGGAGCAGAAACCGCACTGGGCCCCGCCGTGGACGATCCAGGCCAGCTGCAGGGGGTGGAGATGGTCGGGGTCGCCGAGGCCCTCGATGGTGGTCACCGCGGCCCCCTCGCCGACCCGGGACATCTTGGTCACGCAGGAGCGGACCAGCTTGTCGTCCAGGATCACGTTGCAGCACCCGCACTGGCCCTGGGCGCAGCCGAGCTTGGTGCCGGTGAGCCCCAACTGCTGCCGCAACACGTTGGCCAGGCTCTCGTCGGGCGAGGCGATGACCAACCGCTTGACGCCGTTGACCTTGATCGTGCGCTGGATCATACCGTGTCCCTCCTTGGTGTTCGGGTTCTCTCGGCAGGGGGCGGCCGCCCGGCGGGCCGGCGCCCCCAGGAAGTCAGCCGCTGCCGAAACCGCACAGCGGATAGCGGCATTCGGGGCAGCCGGAGCAGAATCCGCCGTGCCCCAGGCGCAGGATGTCCTCCCGGGTCACCGTCTCGCCGGCCACGAGCCGGGGCACCACCAGGTCGAAGATGCTGGTCCGGAAGTACATCACGCACCCCGGCAGCCCCAGCACGGGAACCTCGCCGATGAAGGCCAGCATGAACATGGCCCCCGGGAAAGCGGGTGCCCCGTAGACGACGACCCTGGCCCCCGCCGCCCGGATGGCGGCCGGGGTGCGGTCGTCCGGGTCCACGGACATGCCCCCGGTGACCACCACCATCTGGGCCCCGTCGTCCACCAGGCCGCCAATGGCGGCCGCGGTTCGGGCCACATCGTCGGAAACCAGCTCCTGGCGCAGGATGCGGCAGCCGAGGGCTTCGAATTTGCGCGTCACCACGGGGCCGAAGCGGTCCGGGATGCGGCCGTGGAAGACCTCGCTGCCGGTGGTGACCACCCCCACCCGCAAGGGGCGGAAGGGCTTCACCTGGATGAGGGGGTAATTTCCCCGGCAGAGGGCCTCGGCCCGGGCGATGGCGGCTTCGGCGATGGTCAGGGGGATCACCCGGGTGCCGGCCACCGCCCGCCCGGCATCCACCCGGTGGTGGGTGTGCCGGGTGCTGAAAACGATGTCCCCCAGGGCGTTGAGGCGGTCGAGGGCCTCCACCTGGATGGTGAGCAGCCCGTCAGCGGCCGCCGTCATGTTGATGCGGCCTTCGGAAGGGGTGGTGAGCTCCAGGCCGGGTCCGGCCGCGGCCCGGGCGATGCGCTCCGCGGCCTGGTCCTCGTGAAGCATGCCGCGGCCGAGGTCGAGGACGAAAACGTGCGCCTTGCCGATGTCGAGGAGCGCGGGGATGTCCTGGGGACGGATGATGTGCCCTTTTTTAAAGGCCGGGCCCTTGCTTTCGCCGGGGACGATGCGGGTGACGTCGTGCCCCAGGACCTGACCGATGGCTTGTGCGACGGGAATCGATTTCATGGGGTGCAGCGTTCCTCGATGGAAAGACCGACGGCGTCGGTGGGAGCATGGGTTGCACTGGCCGCGGGATCGGCCAGGATGTGTCGCGGCAGTGCGCCGGGCAGGCCGGACAGATTCCGGCCGAGGATGTCGAAGAGGCGCAGATCGAATCGGCAGAATTGGGATTCGATGAACGCCCGGCGCGCCGGGGAGGCGTGGCGCAGGCGGGCGTGGAGGTCCTCCATCGACGCCAGGGACCAGGCCGCCAGGAAGGCCGCCGTGTCGACCACCTGGCGCATGCGTGTCCGTACGTGTTCGAGATACCAGCCCTGGAGGGCGCCGGAGACGGCCAGGCGGGCTTCCAGGTAGGGCAGCAGCGGGGATTCCACGGTCTCCAGGTCGTCGGGACCGGGCATCCACCCGCCGGGCCCGCGCCCCCCGGTGCCGGCCCGGACCATCTGGTCGCTGAGCCGGCAATGCCGCTGCTTGATGAGAATGCGTTGCCGGGTGCGGTCGTGGATCAGGATGCGCCGCGGGTTTGCCAGCAGGTCGCCGGCGGCCGCGATTTCGCAATGGTCGGCGTACGCCCCGGCACACCAGAGGGTCAGCTCGGTGAGGCGCGCCGCACTGAGCCAGTAGGCGGGTCCGTGACCGGCCGGGCCGAGCCTCTCGAGGTCCCGCAGGCCGTCGGCCAGGGCCGTTTCGTTCACGGCGTGGGGCCGGGCCAGGTCCTCGAGCCTCCGGTTCCAGCGGAGGAGGGCCGGAGAAAGGGGGTTGCGGCACCAACACGGGCCGGCGGATGGAACCGGGGGGCGATGGCTTGCAAGGTGCGGGGCGGAAACGTTCATCGGGCGGCAGACCATGGGTTGGGCAGGGTTGGCGGTGAGGCGCCCATCGGAGGGCCGACCCCGGCACATGGGGCGGCGGCTGGGGTCCGGCGCCAAGCGTCCCGGAGACTATATCAATTCTGATATAGTCGGGAAAGGAAAATATGCGTCGCTTTGAAATGCAAAAAGTATCTAAATAACTCAACTTTCGGGAATGGA
>DJGG01000208.1:8035-11799 GCA_002432195.1 Desulfobacteraceae bacterium UBA5852 | reverse complement strand
AGACGCAGTTTATCCGCAGGCTGCTATCGGTCGGGTAAAATTCAAGCATCAGGCCGCACGGCACGGCGTGCGCCAACCCTTGCAAGGGGATCGGCCGCCGGGCCCCGCGGCCTGCGTCCGGCCGGTGTCAACCCCGGCACAGGATCCCATGGACGTTAAAACCGATTTTCTGGTTATCGGCAGTGGAGTGGCCGGCCTGATTTTCGCGCTCAAGGCCGCCGAGACGGGCGACGTGGCCCTGGTCACCAAGAAGCGCGCGGTGGAGTCCAACACCAACTACGCCCAGGGGGGCATCGCGGCGGTGTTCGGCCAGGAGGACTCCTTCGACCTGCACGTCCGGGACACCCTGGCGGCCGGTGACGGCCTGTGCCATGCCGATGTGGTGGAGATGGTGGTGCGGGAGGGGCCGGAGCGCATCCGGGAGCTGTTCTCCCTGGGGGTGCGCTTCAACCGGAGCGCCGGGGAAGCGGCGGCCGCCTTCGACCTGGGGCGGGAGGGGGGCCATTCCCGCCACCGCATCGTCCACACCCTGGACACCACCGGTCGGGAAGTGGAACGGGTGCTGCTGGACCGCGTGCGGGCGCATGCGCGCATCCAGCTCTTCGAAAACCACATGGCGGTGGATCTCATCACGCTGTCCACGCGCATGAAACGGGGCCTGATCACCACCACCCACGAAGACCACTGCTGCGGGGCCTATGTGCTGGATCGCGAAGCCGACCGGGTCAAGACCTTCGGGGCACGGGTCACCCTGTTGGCCACGGGGGGGGCCGGCAAGGTCTACCTCTACACCAGCAACCCGGACATCGCCACGGGGGACGGCGTGGCCATGGCCTACCGGGCCGGGGCCACGGTGGCGAACATGGAGTTCGTGCAGTTTCACCCGACCTGCCTGTACCATCCCGAAGCCAAGAACTTTCTGATCTCGGAGGCCGTGCGCGGCGAGGGCGGGATCCTGCGGGATGCCCGGGGCAACCCGTTCATGGAACGCTACGACCCCGCCCGGGACCTGGCCTGCCGGGATGTGGTGGCCCGGGCCATCGACGCCGAACTGAAGCGCAGCGGTGACGACTACGTGCTCCTGGACATCTCCCATCGGGATGCGGACACCGTGCGCCGCCGTTTCCCCACGCTCCACGAACGCTGCCTCGACTTCGGCATCGACATGACCCGGGAACCCATCCCCGTGGTGCCGGCGGCCCACTACCTCTGCGGCGGGGTGGTGACCGACATGGACGGGCGCACCAGCATCCAGCGGCTCTATGCCGTGGGGGAGACGGCCTGCACCGGCCTCCACGGGGCCAACCGCCTGGCCAGCAACTCGCTCCTGGAGGCCCTGGTCTATGCCCAGCGCGCTTCGGCGGCGGCAATCGCCGAAGGGGCCACGGGCGGAGGCGCCAGGGAGGTGCCGGAGTTGCCGGTCTGGGACGAGGTGGGCACGGTGGACAGCGACGAGCACATCATGGTGGCCCAGAATTGGGATGAAATCCGGCGCTTCATGTGGAATTTCGTGGGGATCGTGCGCTCCGACAAGCGCCTGGAAAGGGCCCGTCGGCGCATCGAAATGATCCAGCAGGAGATTCAGGACTATTACTGGAATTTCCGGGTCTCCCCCAATCTCATCGAGCTGCGCAACCTGGCCATGGTGGCCGAACTGATCATCCGCAGCGCCTCCCACCGCAAGGAAAGCCGCGGACTGCATTACAACCTCCAGTACCCCCAGCGGGACGACCGCCGCTGGTGCAAGGACACCGTCCTGCGGCGCCCCTTCGTGGGCTGACGCCGGCACGGGGACAATCCTCAAGGAGTCCCCGTGCTCCCTGGCGTTGAAAGTTGCCAAGGCCCATTCTGTCCGGCCCAACGGCGGCTAACGCCGATAGCGGAAGTTTTACAGAACCGTCGACACGTTAGAGTTCTTCCGGCGTGAAGGCCGTCACGTCGTCGATGGCGGCAGTGTCCGCCAGGAGCATGACCAGGCGGTCCACCCCCAGGGCGTTGCCGGCGGCGGGGGGCATGTGGGCCAGGGCGGCCAGGAAGGGCTCCGGCAGGGGCATGGGCGGGCGGCCGGCGGCGGCCCGCCGGGCGAGTTCGGCGTTGAAGCGGGCCCGCTGCTCCAGCGGGTCGGTGAGTTCCCCGAAACCGTTGCACAACTCCAATCCGGCGATATAGAGCTCGAAGCGCTCCGCCACCGAGGGGTCCGCGGGCCGTCGCCGGGCCAGGGCCGCGCAGGCGGCGGGGTAGTCGTGGAGCAGCAGCGGACGGTCCCACCCCAGGTGCGGTTCGATGGACAGCCCCATGAGCTCGTCGAAAAGCTCGGCGGCCAGGGCATCGGCGGCGGAGCGGCCGGTGTAGCGGGTGAAGGCCTCGGCCACGGTGAGGCGGCTGAAAGGGGCTTCCAGGCGGATGGCGCGCCCCTGGTAGGTGAGGTGCTCCGGCCTGCCCGCCGCCCGGGCCACGGCCCGCACCAGGGCCTCCGTCTGGTCCATCAACGCCGGGAACGTCTGCCCGGCCGTGTACCATTCCAGCAGGGTAAATTCCGGCAGGTGCCGACCCCCGCGCTCGCCGGCCCGGAAACAACGGCAGAGCTGGTAGATTCGGGGGTAGCCGGCGGCCAGGAGGCGTTTCATGCAGAGTTCCGGAGAGGTGTGCAGAAAGCCCCCCTCACAGGCCAGGGGCTCGATGTGGGCCTCCGGGGCCGGTGCCGGCAAGCGGTACGGCGTTTCCACTTCCAGGTAGTCGTGGGCCTCGAAGAAGGCCCGGATGGCGTGCAGCACGCGGGCGCGCAGTTGCAGGTGGGAGCGGATGCGGGTTTGGCGGAAGGTGGTCACGGGGTCTTGGGGCCGGATCCTGGTTTATCCACGGCGTGGCAGTGTCGTCTTCCGGATGGATTTCAGGTCATGCGCGCGCGGGGCCGGCGCAAAACGCCGCTAGCGCTTGCGGACACTGTATTTGTCCACCAAGCGGTCCTGCAGGAAGATCTGATCGAAGTCCCGAAGGTCGGCCGCGTCGTACCAGTCGCGTCCCGTGGTCTGGCAGCGGGGGCAGGCCCGGGGGGGGATGCGGACCGCCAGGATGCGCTTGCCGCGGTCCGAGCGCGAATCGATGCGCAGGGCGCCCGCACAGGCGTCACAGATCTGGATTTGCTCCTGCTGCTCCTCGAAGATATTGTCCGTGTCGTAGAAGATTTTGCGCTGGCGCTCCCCGGCGTTGCCCTGGGAGCGGACCTGGGCGGCGATCTCGTGGCGCCGCTGCCAGTAGGCGAGCACCATGTCGCCCACCTTGTCGATGATCCCGGCGATGTGGGCCGGCTGGCGGAGTTTCACGGGGTCGTAGCTGGGCTCCCGCACGCGGCTGTAATCGATGCCGGCCATGGCCAGAATGATTCCCAGATTGACATAGGGCAGCGCGCCCTCGATGGCGTAGCCCCCCTCCAGTACGGCGATGTCCGGGCGCAGGAGCGCGGTGAGCTCCGCGTAGCCGTGGGCCGTGAAGTTCATGTTGGTGATGGGATCCGAGAAATGGTTGTCCTGGCCGGCGGAATTGACCACCAGGTCCGGCTGGAACTCCTCGAGCACCGGGAGCACCACGTGGCGGATCACATGCAGGAAGCCCTCTTCGCCGGTGTTGGGGGGCAGGGGGATGTTGAGGGTGGTGCCGATGGCGTTGGGACCGCCCAGCTCGTTGGGGAAGCCCGTTCCCGGATAGAGGGTCCGGCCGTCCTGGTGGATGGAGATGCAGAGGGTGTCCGGGTCGTTCCAGTAAAT
>DJGG01000208.1:0-8028 GCA_002432195.1 Desulfobacteraceae bacterium UBA5852 | reverse complement strand
CCGTGGTGGCAGTCGGTGTCCACGATGGCCACGCGCCGCACGCCGTAGGCCTGGCGCAGGTGCTCAACCATGATGGCCTCGATGTTCACGTTGCAGAACCCCCGGGCGCCGTGCACCACACGCATGGCATGATGCCCCGGAGGGCGGACCAGGGCAAATCCCCGGTCGATCACCTTGTCCATCACGGCCCGGCCGATGGTCTTGGCGCCGCCGGCGCTGATGAAATGGGATTCGGTCATTACCGTCCAGGGATCGGGAACGCAGAAATGCACCCGTTGCACATCGGCGATGTTCACCAGGTCGGGCTTGAACTCCACCAGGCCGTCGATATCCAGCAGGCCCTCCTCGATGAACTGGTCCTGGGTGTAGAGCAGGCGCTCTTCCCGTTCCGGGTGGGTGGGGTCGATGGCCCAGTCGTAGGCCGGGAAGAAAACCAGACCGGTCTTGTGCTTGGCGTGGAGCATGGGTCGTCTCCCGGGCGGCAGGGCCGCGGGTGGTAGGCCTGCGGGCGGAGGAAGCCACCGCCGGCTAGATCAGGCGCCCCGCAATCGGGTCGTAGCCGTGGATCAGGCCGGGCTTGACCTGCACCCGCACCCGGATGTTCTTGCCGGTGGTATTGAAGCCGCGGACCATGTTGAACTGGAGGTTCTCCGTGACTTCCATCTCCAAGTGCTCCGGGTTGGCGCCGCGGGCCACGGCCTTTTCCCGGAGCAGGTGCAAGGCCAGCTTGACGGCGTCCTCGCCGGTGAACCCGCGATCCACTTCCGTGCTGAAGTTCTCCTCGGGGGCCGTGGCGATGCGCCGCTGGGTGTCAGCGTAAAGGATGACCTCGCTCGTGGTGCGCGCCAGGGCGGCGCCGAGGGCATTGGCTACCTCCCAGCGCGGCACCACCCCCACCTTGTAGGAGGAGAGCGCTTCCAGGCGCTCGGCGAACTGGGGCGCCGGGCCCCCGAGCACCAGCAGGGTGGTGGGCTTGACCTGCCGGCCTTCCTGCATTTCGTGCACCGTGTAGACCGGCTGGCTGTTGATGCGCTGGATCATGCCCTGGGATTCCTGAAGAATCAAACGGCAGGTGCGCTCGAACACCTTTTCGGCGGCCGCTTCCACGGACAGGCCCAACTGTGCGGCCAAGGGCGCGAACCCCTGCCGGGCGAGGGCGGCGTCCCCGTGGCGGGTCCGGCCCAGGATCACCAGGGCGTCGGTGGGGGTGGGCGTCGGGCCGCCGTGGGCCATGGCCGGGCCGTGGCGCTCCGGGCCCACGAGGATGATTCCGTCCACCGCGCGCACGGCGCTGTCGCCCCCGAGGCCCACGGAATGTGTCTTGAGGGCGCGGATCAGGGTTTTGAACTCCCCCAGTTCGACGCCGATGGGGTCGAGCAGCGGCACCTGGTTGATGAGCACGGCCATGTCCGTGGTGGTGCCGCCGATATCCAGCACCAGGGCCTCCTCGTCCTCCGGGGCGAAGGCGATTGAGCCCATCACGCTGGCCGCGGGACCGGAGAAGATGGTCTGGGCCGGGTAGTCGATGGAAGCCTCGAAATTCATGTTGCCGCCGTCGGCCTTGAGGATCCGGATGGGCATGGTCAAGCCCTTCTGGATCAGGGACCTCTGGACCGCCTGGAAGAAATCCCGATGGAGCGGATAGACGGCGGCGTTGAGGTAGGTGGTGGCGATGCGGCGGGGGAAACTCAGGTTGCCGGAAATCCGATGCCCCAGGAAGATTTTTTCGAAACCGTCGCCCAGCAGGCGGGCAATTTCCACTTCCTGCTGGGGGTTGCGCACGGAAAACTTGGTCACCACCCCCACATGGCGGATTCCCGCGGCCAGGAAGCGTCGCCGGGTATCGCGTATCTCGCCGGCATCCACCGGCACCACTTCCCGGCCGCGGTGGTCGATGGAACCCGAAACGGCCTGATAGTGCTCATTGGTGCGGTAGAATTCGGGGTCGATGCCGGGGCCGCCGGAAACGATCATGCCCACCGCCGGCAGCTTTTTCTGGATGATGGCGTTGGTGGTGAGGGTGGTGCTCATCACCATGCGGATGATCTGGTCGGGCTGGACGCCGGCGATGATGCCCTCGAGGCCGGTGAGCACGGTTTGGAAGAGATCGGCGGGGTCCGTGGGGACCTTGAGTTCGTTGAGCACGCCTTCGTTGCCCAGCAAAACCACGTCCGCATGGGTGCCCCCGACATCCAGTCCGATGATCATGGCCGCATCCGATCCTGTTGGGGTGGGCGTTGGTCGGCTGCCGTCCGGTGCCGCCGGCGCGGCGCGGCAAACGCCGCCAACCTGGCGTGCAGCCTATCCAAATCGGCAAATGATGTCAATCAATCGGGCCGTGGAGAGGGCCCCTCGCGAATATAGGCTCTCGGTTTCCGCTCCAGGCGCAGCCGCGGCGCAGAGGGCAGGCACACGCCGGTATATCGAGGGATCGACCGCCGGCCTCCCCACCGAGCCCGTGCCACAAGCCTTTTTGGAATTGACCTCTAAAGTGGAATTGCGGGCCGGCCAATAAGCCTCATGACGGACGAACTCCGGCGCGCCGTCCGCACAATGGGGCGAGCCCCGCGGGCCGGCCTGAGCCATTGCCTGGAGCCTGATCATGGACCTTCACCTGGGACTCGAAGAGATGCTGGCGGCCGCGGCCGACCGCCTGCCGACCCTGCCGGGGGTTGCCGTGCGCATCCTCGAGGCGATCCAGCGGGAGCCCCCGGAAGTCCGGGAGGTCGGCGCGATCCTGAGCGCCGACCCGGCCTTGAGCGCGGAAGTGCTGAAGCTGGTGAACTCCTCCCTCTACGGGCTGCCGCGGCCCATTACCGGCGTGGGGCATGCCGTCGCGTTTCTGGGGCTCAACACGGTCACCAACCTGGCGCTGGGGTTTGCCATCATCCGCACCTGCCGCGCCCGGGAAGTCGGCGCCTTCGATTACCCCGGTTTCTGGAAGCACTCCCTGCTCACCGCCCTGGCAGCCAAGGAACTCGGTACGCGCTTGAAGGTCGAGGATCCGGAAGACGATTTTTTCCGGGGGCTGCTCCACGATATCGGCATCCTGGCCCTGGTGCGGTTGTGGCCGGCACCATACGCCCGCGTGCAGGCCTCCATGCTCCAGGAGGCCTGCGCCGACTATGAAGCGGAAGCGCGGGTCCTGGGCTTCGACCACATGGCCGTGGGCGGGAACCTGGCAGGCCGGTGGAACCTGCCGCCGGCCTTCAGCATCCCCATCGCCCATCACCACCGCCCCCACGGGCTCCCCGCCGAAGCGCAGCCTTACGCGACCGCCACCCGCATTCTCTTCCTGGCGGCAACGGCGGCCCGCCTGCTGGAGGCCCCCGATCCCGCGCCGGCTTTGAGGTCGCTGGAGGAGACCCTGGAGGGCTGGCAGTGGTCGGACCGGGTGGCCGTGGAGGAGATGGTCGCCGGCGTGTCCCGCCAGGCCCGCGAGATACTGCCCATGTTCGACCTGGAGCTGGACCTGGAGGCCCACCTGGCCTTGATCGAGGAGGCGCGCCAGGTGCTTGCCCGCCAGGCCACCAGGACCCTGGCTTAGGTGCAGGACCAGCGCCGGGAGATTGACCGCCTCAGCCAGCGCATCAACCGGGACGGCATGACGCAGCTGCTCAACCACACCTTCTTCCAGGATCTCCTGACCCAGGAAATGGCCCGCAGCCGGGGCGCCCAAAAACCCATGGTGCTGATCCTGGCAGACATCGATCACTTCAAGGCGGTCAACGATACCCACGGGCACCCCACGGGGGACCGCGTGATCCAGGCGGTGGCCGATTGCCTGCGGAGCAACCTGCGGGAGAACGACCACATCGCCCGGTATGGGGGCGAGGAGTTCGCCATCGTGCTGCTGGATACGCTGGTTCCCCGGGCGCGGGATGTGGTGGAGCGCTTGCGCCGGGCCGTGGCCGCCTTGGCTTGTCCGGCGGGGACGCGGAGCGTGGGCATCACCATGAGCTTCGGGCTGGCGATCTACCGCGGCGAAGCGGAATTGGGGCCCCTGGCGCTCCTGGAGCGGGCGGACAACGCCCTCTACCGGGCCAAGTCCGATGGCCGCAACTGCGCGCGCGCCTACACCGTGACACCGGATTAGCCTCGGGGTCACGGGCGCCGCCGGGGTCCCGGGGCCGCGGCGTGCGCGGTTTTCTTGGGGCTTGCGGATTTGCGCCGCATGATGCCCAGCATGGTGACGTCCACGCCGGCCATGCCCACCAGGCCGATGCGGCTCAGGTTGCGGATGGTTTCCTCCGCGGTGGGTCCGACGTAGCCCTCGGCGGCGGTGATGCCGTGGCCGTTGACCGCCATGTAGGCCGCACGGATGGCCGCGTCGGTGGAACTGACGACCTTCAGGGCGCAACCGCCCTTGGCGCCGTCGCAGAGCATGCCCCCCAGATCGCTGACCAGGCTGTTGACCGCCAGGGTCATCTGGTCCAGGTTGCGGCCCTTGAGCTGGAAAACGATGGCCACGGACGCGCCCACCCCGGCGGCGATGGCGCAGCCGCACAGCGGCGAGAGATCCCCCGTGAAGCACTTGATGTAGCTGTTGACCAGGTGCGACAGGGCGATACTCTTCACGATCGTCGATTCCGCCACGCCAAAGGCCTGTCCCACATTCCAGGGCACCAGGATGGCCACGATTCCCTGATTGCCGCTGCCGCCGCTGGCCATGACCGGGAAGTTGAGACCGGCCATGCGCGCATCGCAGGCGGCGGCCACCAGGATCTTGCTGGAGGCGAAGACGTCATCCATCAGGTAGCCCTTGCGCACCAGGTCCATGAGGTAGTGGCCCACCTTGGGCAGCCCGCGGCCCGCATGGGCAATGCGCAGGTTCAGGTCCACTCCCTGCCGGATGTAGGCCGTGTCGGCGGCGTCCAGGCCCTCGGCCAGGTCCACCAGGTCGGCCAGGCGCAAACGCTTGAGGCGCTTCTTGTACGGCAGCAGGGCGGGCGCCCGGCCCTCCATCTCCCCTTCCTGGAAGAGCACCTTCCGGTCCACCTCCAGGCGCGTCAGGTGGGTGTGCCCGTGGGCCAGGACGGCCCGGCTGGTATGTCGGCCGGCGCCCAGGCGCACGTCGACGAAGAAATGCTTGCGCCGGGGATCGTAGGTGATGCGCGCCTTGTGCGCGGCCATCAAGGCCATGGCGCGCTGAACCGTTGCCGGCGTGATCTCCCGCAGAATCTCCATTTTCAGCTCGGGCCGGCGGATCAGGGCGCCGAGCACCCCGGCGATGAGGTTGCCCCGTTGACCGGCGGTGTTGGGAATGGTCACCGCCAGGCCGTTTTTATAGACCCCGGGATCGACGACAATGCGGATGCGGTCCACCTCCCCCGGCAGTTCCCGGGCGGCGAGGCCCGCCGCATAGGCCACCGCGATGGGTTCCGTACACCCCAGGGCCGGAAACACTTCGTGCTGCAGGACTTCTTTCAGCAGGTTCATAGCGCCTCGCGCCGCAGCGGCGGCCGTCCGTGCGGGCACCGGCGACTTCGGAATGATCGACCACCGGTGAAAAGGCCGCGCCGCGGGTCGTCCCGCGGCATTCCCGCCGGGGACGCTGTTCATTTTCAGGCGTTTGGGGCTTGCCTTGGGCCACCGGGCGTAGGATGATATCCGCTACGCGCGTTTATCCGCCTGTGGATAAACTGCGTCGCGGGCCGCAAGGTCCCGCCGACNNCGGGCCGCGCCTTGCCTTGCGACCCGATACGTGTTTACCTGCAGGCGCTTATACAGCAGCCGGTGATGCCTGCCAAGCCGCATGCGCCCGAAAGCGCCGGCACGCGAGGTAGCCGATCCCCCCGCCGCCCAACCCCGGAGTGCATTTATGGCCAAAATCATGATCTTCATCGACGGCACCTGGCTGTATGTGAACCAGTACCTGCTCTCCCGCCGTCACGGCGAGGACTTCCGGCTGGACTACGGCAAGCTGCCCCGGGTGCTGGCGGGGCTGGTGGAAACCCAGCTGGGCAATACCCACGGCGACATCGTGCGGACCTTCCTGTTCGGATCCAACGCCCGCAACTACGATCCCCGGGACGACTACCTGGTGCAGGCCCGCCGGGATTTCTTCGACACCCTCAAGGAGTTCTACCATTACGAGGTGGAGGTTTTCCCCATCGACTACAAGGGGCGGCGGTTGCGCAAGGGCGACCGCCACCCGGACGACGAATTCTTCCCCCAGGAAAAATGCGTGGATATCGCCCTGGCCACGGCCATGCTTTACTACGCCGCCATTCCCAACGCTTACGACATCGCCGTGGCGGTCATCGGGGACCGCGATTTCGTGCCCTTGCTCCAGCACGTCCGCCGCCTGGGCAAGCGCGTGGCCATCGCCTCCGTGCAGGGCAGCTGCGCGGCGGAGTACGCCGACCCCAAGGACCCCTTGCGCCTGAAGGACTTCGACATCATCTGGATCGGCGATTTGCTGGATCAGCTGGAGCTCAAGGCCGTGCGGCGGCAGGTGGACTGCCAGTCGCCCTTCCACGCGGGGCCCACGGGTTTCACCACCACCGAGGTCCTGCGCAAGGGGCAGAAGTATTACTGCCCCGCCTGCCGGGAATCCTTCCGGCGCCAGAAGGAGGAGAACCTGCGCTACCTCCCTGCGGAGGGCAAGTTCGAGGGGGCCCCATCGGGGGTTATTCAGGAAGGGCAGATCAGCAATATCGTTCAGGAGCGGGGCTTCGGTTTCATCCGCAACGAGCGCGGGGATTACTTTTTCCACTTTTCGGAAGTGGCCGGCGACACGGATTTCGACCATCTGGCGGTGGGGGACACGGTGAGCTTCGAGGTGGACATCGACCCCGATCCCCGCAACAAGGAACGCCCGGCGGGAAAGGCCTCGGGGGTGCGTCGCGGTCCGGCGAAGGAGGCGGCCGACGACCACCCGCCCGGTCCGGAGGCGTCGTCCGCCCCTGCGGCGGAGTAGCCGGCCTGCGGCGCGGAGGTCCCCCGGCCCGTCATCCCAGGGCCAGCAGCGCCGTGGCCGCCAGGGCGGCGAGCACCCCGGCCCATTGGGAGGGCCGCAGACGCTCCTGGAGGACCGCCCGGGCCAGCAGCACCGTAGCGCCGGGGTAAAGGCCCGAGAGCACCGTGGCGATGTCCAGGCGGCCGTGGCGCGCCGCCAGGGCAAAGAGCGCGTTGCCGGCCGTATCCCCAATGCCGGCCAGCACGATGGCCGTCAGGTTGCCGCGCACACGTCCCCGGGGGCCGCGGCGGGTGACGGCCACCCCCAGCAACAGCGCCACGGAGGCCGCCCGGGCCGCGGCCAGGGGCCAGAGCCCGGCTTCCGTGCTCACGCGGTCGATGAGAATCAGGAAGATGCCGAAACACATCCCTGCGGCGACCGGCAGGCCCATGCTGGCCGTCCCCAGGCCCGCGGTCCCGCCCGAGCGGGAGAGGGCCCAGACCGCCGCCAGCCCCATGGCGAAGCCGGCGGCCTGCGTCCGGGACGGCGCGCCTTCGAGGAGGGCCGCCGCCAGGATCGGCAGCACCGCCGACACCACGGCGGCCACCGGGGCCACAAGGCCCATGGGGCCCCGCGCCAGGCCGCGATAGAGCGCCAGGAGGCCGCAGGCCCCCGCCAGGCCCGCGGCCCCTGCCAGCGCCAGGTTGGCGGTAGAGGGCAGCGGGGCCCCCAGGATCAGCGCCAGGCCCGCCAACCCCAGGCCGCCGACGACCTGGGAAACCAGGACCACGGTGAGGGCCGATGTGCGGCGGGTGGCCAGTCCGCCGCTGAAGTCGGCGGCACCCCAGGCGGCGGCCGCTGCCAGGCCGTACGTGACCGCGAGATGTTCGGCGAAGGCCATGGGCGGGGCGTGTCCTCCGGGTTGCGGCAATGGGTGACCTTACACCGGCCGGCGGGAACTCCGCAAGCCGCCGGCAGGGCCGGATAACCCTTGCAATGGCCGGCGAATTGGGCTTAAACCGCCTCTCGGGCCGGGATCCCCCGCCCCGGGCGGGATGGCTCCGCCGTGCACGGCGCGCCGCGATCCGGATCCATCCCCCGGCGGTTAACAGGCTGTGGATAAACTG
>DJGG01000005.1:3878-8097 GCA_002432195.1 Desulfobacteraceae bacterium UBA5852 | reverse complement strand
ACTCGGTGTAGTAGTTGCGGCCGGGTTTGGCCCCGTCGCAGCCGCCCACCAGGAAGAAGTGCCGGATGGCCTTGCCCTTGACGGCCGCGATGACCTTGTCGGCCACCCCCAGCACCGCGTTGCGGGCAAAGCCCACCATCACCGTGCCCTTGTCGCTGTCCGCGGTAAAACCGGGCAGGGCCAGGGCCTTGTCGATCACCGGGGCGAAGTTCTTGTCGGCGATGTGCTGCACGCCGGGCCAGCCCACCAGACCGGTGGTGAAGAGGTTGTCCTTGTAGACCTCCCCCGGCCGCTGGATGCAGTTGGTGGTCATGAGGATGGCCCCCGGGAAGGCCGCGAACTCCCTGGCCTGGTTCTGCCAGGCCGTGCCGTAGTGCCCGTAAAAATGGGGATAAGCCTTGAGCTTGGGGTAGCCGTGGCAGGGGAGCATCTCGCCGTGGGTGTAAACGTTGATGCCCTTGCCCGCAGTCTGCTGGAGGATGATCTCCAGATCCTTCAAATCGTGTCCCGACACCAGGATCGCCTTGCCCTTCCTGGCCCCCAGGGGCACCGGCGTGGGCACGGGGTGGCCGTAGGTGCCGGTGTTGGCGGCGTCCAGCAGTTCCATGGCCCGCAGGTTGATCTCGCCGCACTTCAAGGCCAGGCCCACCAGGTCGTTGACCCCCAGCGTGGGATTGAGGGTCGCCGCCAGGGCTTCGTAAACGAAGGCGTAGACCTTGTCGTCCTCCTGGCCCAGGATGGCGGCGTGGTCCGCATAGGCCGCCACACCCTTGAGGCCGTAGACCAGCAGCTCCCGCAGGGAGTGGATGTCGGGGTCCAGGGTGGGGTCCGCTTTGACGCCGACCTTCTCCCCCTGGGCCACCATGGCCTCCCGGGTGCCGACGGGCTGGAGGGTCACCGGAGCCAGGGTCGCGTCCACGGCCGCACCGGCCGCCTTGGCCTTGGCCGCCAAGGCGTCCCGGTATTCCGCCGCCTGGCGGATCAGGGTCACGAAGCGGTCCGGGTCGAAGTCCACGTTGGTGAGGGTGGAGAACACCGCCTCGCAGGTGAAGCGGTCCACGGCGTTGTCCTTGATGCCCTTGGACCGGGCCGCCAGGGCCGCCACACTCAGGCCCTTGAGGGTGTAAATCAGCAGATCCTGCAGGGCGGCGGTGTCCGGCGTCTTGCCGCAGACCCCCAGCTTGGTGCAACCTTCCCCTTTGGCGGTTTGCTCGCACTGGAAACAGAACATGGTGACCTCCTTGGTGGTGAGAAGTAAGGGGGGCCGGCGCGCGGCCCGCGAAGCGGTGAATCCCGATGCTGGCTTTCTGTATACCTCCCCAAATTGAGGGGTGCCTTGACCCAAGTCAAGCACGGCGGTTTTTTTTGTTTCAAGCCCGATCGTTGACGGATGGCGGCAGGCGGAGCAGCGAACGGCAGCCCCCGCGGGGGAGGATCCGGGGAACCGGGGCCTCCCCCGCGGGGGATCAGGCGGGCGGGGCTATTTGGTGCCGAAGATCGCGGGCGGCCGGGTGGTGTCCCCCGTGGCGTTGGGGAAGTCCACGGCCCGGTAGGCCTTCTCACCGCTTTCCAGGTGGTGGTTGGCCTCTTCCATGAAATTGTTGAAGCGCAGCTTCACCTCGTAGAAGCCGTGCCACCAGGCGTAATCCGGGGCCATCATCATGGCCCCCATGCGGGCCCGGCGCCCCTCGTGGTGCCAGAGCTCGTAGAACTCCACCTCCAGGCGCTCGTCGAAGAACCGGGTCTGGTCCAGCAGTCCCTTGGCATTGAGCTCGTCGAACTTGGCCTTGGCCGGCTTGTAGTAGACCTCGTTGTACTCCTCCACGACCTTGTCGTAACCCTCGTAGAAGTCTTCGATCCAGGCGTCCCCGTGGCAGGCGCGGCAAACGTCCTTCATCTTGTCCCGCTCCACCTTCCAGTCGGTGGCGGCCGGGAAAGCCGCAAAATCCTGGGGGCGCACCGTGAGGGGGGCCTGGGTCTCCCAGGAGAGGCGCTCGGTGACGTCGTGGGTGCCGATCACCCGGCCCGTGCCGGACATGTGGCAGGCCGCGCAGGTGGGGGCGCGGTAGTCGGTGCCGGCGGTCCAGGTGCCAGGGGCGGCGTTGAAATTGGTCTCCTGCTTGAAGGCGTGATAAAGGGTGCCGTGCTTGGATTCGTTGTAGATTTCGATCTGCGGGTGGTCCGGGCCCAGGTGGCAGGAATCGCAGGCCTCGGGCATGCGGGCCTCGGCCACGGCGAAGCGGTGCCGCGTGTGGCAGGAGGTGCAGGAGCCCTTGCTGCCGTCCAGGTTGAGCCGCCCCACCCCCACGTTGGGCCAGGTGGCCGGATCGATCTTGCCCTGGTCATCGATGGCCAGCACCGTGCCGTGGCAATGGTAGCAACCGGTCTTGCGCTCGGTGTCGGAGTTCATGCCCTTGTTGAGCCAGGGGTCGATCTTCCACATGATCTCGATGGTGTTGGCGTGTTTGGACTTGCTGTACTGGGTGACCTCGTCGGGGTGGCAGCGGGAGCAGTCCTTGGGGGTCACCACGGCGGCCACGGGAACCTTGTACTTGGCCTCGCCATAGGGCAGGTCGGAGCGCCCGTAGTACTGGTCGTGCCCCTTGGCCACGTCCTGATCCTCGGGCTGGGCCAGGTGGCAGTCCAGGCAGCCGATGTTGGCCGCGGCGTGGCGGCTCTTGGCCCAGTCGCCGAAGATGCCCGGCGTGGTCGCGCGGTGGCATTCCACGCAGGCCACGGCCTCGGGAGGTATGCTGCGCTCGATGCGGAACTCTTTCATCACCGGGAAGTTCTTGGGCTGCGCCATGGCGGGCGTGGCCCCGGCGGCGACCAGCGCCAGGGCGACCAACCCCGCCGCCCAGAGGTGAGTGGATGCGATCCGCGCTGTGATCATGGCCTTCTCCTTTCCCTTGTGGCGGTGAACCCGGTCGTCGCTCAGGGTGCGGGCAGCGCTGCCAGCCGCAGGCCCTTGGCCTGGTAAGGCAGGCGCCGGTAATGCTGGTACATCATGGAGGCGTAGTCGTTGTGCACCAGATCGTAGTGGCAGTCCACGCACTGGCGCGCGTAGCCCGGCCGGGCGAAGAGCACCGTGCGGTGCGCCAGCATGGCCCCGCGCTTGTTGGGAATGTGGAGGATGTTGCGGTGGCATTTCTGGCACTGCTCGTTCTTGAAGGCGGCATAGGCCTTCTGGCGGTTGTGCTCCCGGTCGTAGGGGCCCTTGAAGAAATGGGCCCAGACGTCCTTCAGGCCGTGGAAGGTCTTGGCGAAGAAAAAGTCGACGGTGTCGTGGGGGGCCGGCAGGTGGCAGTCCATGCAGTCGGCCACGAACCCCTGGGCGTTGTTGGCGTGGGAGGAGGCCCGCCAGGCGGTGACCGCCGGGCGGATCTCGTGGCAGGAGGCGCAGAACCCGGGCGTGGACGTGCGCACCATGGTGTAGTAAGTCATGCTGAAAAGCGGAAACCCGATGGCCACACCGGCCACCACCAGCAGAAGGGCAGGAAGGTACCGTTTCATTGCGTTACCCCGCGGTGCCGGAGGATGAGTGGATCGCAAACGCGTAAGGGGGATTCACTTAATGACTGCGGATAAGCCTCTGTATCACATCCGCGGCCATTTGCAACCGCAAAGTCGGATGATGCCCCCCTACCACGCCCGGAGTGCGGGCCGAATTGACTTAAGTCAAAAATTCATCTAGCGGCTGAGGGGAATACACCGCTGCCGCAACCCGAAAGGCCCCGCCATGTCAAGCCCTCTGCGCACCCTGGCCCAGGTCCCCTTCTTCAACGGTCTCAGCGAGGTCGAACTGTCCCAGATTCACGCCATCGCCCAGCCCCGGGACTGCTCCCGCCAGGAGTTGATCTTCGGCGACGGTGACGAGGGCAGCGGCTTCTACCTGGTGGTGAGCGGCCGGGTCAAGGTCTACAAGCTCTCCCCCGAGGGCAAGGAGCAGATCCTCCACATTCTGGGGCCGGGGGAACCGCTGGGCCAGGTGGCCGTGTTCGAGAACCGCGCCTTCCCGGCCAACGCCGAGGCCCTGGTGGACAGCCGCCTGCTCTTCTTCCCCCGGCCGGCCTTCCGGCGCCTGCTGAGCGACAACCCCTCCCTCGCCCTGAACATGCTGGGAGTGATGTCCCGGCGCCTGCGGGAGTTCACCCAGCAGGTGGAGAGCCTCTCGCTGAAAGAGGTCCCCTCCCGCCTGGCCGCCTACCTGCTGGCCCGC
>DJGG01000005.1:215-3859 GCA_002432195.1 Desulfobacteraceae bacterium UBA5852 | reverse complement strand
CTCTCCCGGATCCTCGCGCGCCTGTCGGCCCGGGGGCTGATCCGGGTCCAGGGCCGGCAGATCGAGCTGCGCGACCGCCAGGGGCTCGAGGAGCTGGCGGCCCACGGCAAGCTGACGGACGCCTGACCGCCCGCGCGGGCGGCCGCCGCCGATTGACTTGCCGGGGCCTTTCCCCTATAAGATCCCACTGGGGTCCGCGCCCGCACCGGCGACGCGGGGCCCCTCGAAGCCCAGCACCACGGCGGCCCGCGCCGCCGTCCCACCCCAGGGCGCCTCCATGAACCTGAAAGACGCCAAACGCCGCGTGCTCTCCGAGCCCATGGTCCTGACCGGCATCGGTCTGGCCGCCGTCTATTGGGTGCTCGAATCCCTGATGTATTTTTTCGCCTCCCCGGGGACCAACTTCATCCAGCGCCTGATGGGCACGGACATCCACGAGATCTGGACCCGGCTGTTCGTCCTGTGCCTCTTCGCCATCTTCGGCTCCCATGTCCAGTACACCATGAACAAGCTGCGGGAGACCGACGAGAAGCTGCTGGAAAGCGAAGACAAGTACCGCACCATTATCCAGAGCATGGAAGAGGGCTATTTCGAGGTGGATCTGAAGGGCGACCTCACCTTCGTCAACGACGCCATCGGCCGGATGATGGGGCTTCCCGCCCATCGCCTGCTGGGAATGAACAACCGGGAGTATACCGCGCCGGCCACCGCCGCGTCCATGTACGCGCACTTCAACGGCCTCTACCGCACGGGGGATGCCCCGGGGGTTGCCAGCTACGAGGTTCTCCGGTCCGACGGCAGCGCCCTGTACCTGGAACTGTCGGCCTCCCTGATCCGCAACCCCGACGGCACGGTGGTGGGCTTCCGGGGGGTGGCCCGGGACATCACCGGGCGCCTGCGGGCCGAAACCGAGAAGCGGCGCCTGGAGGCCCAGCTCCAGCAGGCCCAGAAGATGGAGGNNACCCTGGCCGGCGGCATCGCCCACGATTTCAACAACATCATGATGGGCATCCTGGGCAACGCCTCCCTGCTGCTGGCCAGGATCGACGACGACCACCCGCACCACGAAAAGCTCAAGAACATCGAGAAGTACGTGGAGAACGGCGCGGAGCTCACCAAGCAGCTGCTGGGCTTCGCCCGGGGCGGCAAGTACGTGGTCAAACCCACGGATCTCAAGGTATTGGTGACCCACAGCGCCCGCATGTTCGGCCGCACCAAGAAGGAAATCCGCATCCACACGGACCACCTGGCCGATTGCTGGCCCGTGGAGGTGGACCGCGGCCAGATCGAGCAGGTGCTGCTGAACCTCTTCGTCAATGCCTGGCAGGCCATGCCCGGCGGCGGGGACCTCTACCTGGCCGCCGAGAACGTCGAGCTGGACAAGGCCTACGAGGTCCCCTACAAGGTGCGCCCGGGCCGCTACGTCAAGCTGTCGGTGGTGGACACCGGCATCGGCATGGATAAGGCCATCCAGGAGCGCATCTTCGAACCCTTCTTCACCACCAAGGAGATGGGGCGCGGCACGGGGTTGGGCCTGGCCTCGGCCTACGGCATCATCAAGAACCACGGCGGGCACATCAACGTCTACAGCGAGAAGGGCAAGGGCTCGACCTTCACCATCTACCTGCCGGCCTCCGGCAAGGCGCTGGAGCCGGAGGTACAGGCGTCCCGCGAGCCGATCCGCGGCCGCGAGACCATCCTGCTGGTGGACGACGAGCAGATCACCATCGATGTGGGCCAGGAGATCCTGCGGGAACTGGGCTACACGGTGATCGTCGCGCGCAACGGGGCCGAGGCCGTGGACAAGGTCCGCACCCTCGGCCACCAGATCGACCTGGTGATTCTGGACATGATCATGCCCGGCATGGGGGGCGGCCAGACCTTCGACGAGTTGCGCCGCCTCGACCCCGACATCCGGGTGCTGCTGGCCAGCGGCTACAGCATCGGCGGCGAGGCCTCCCAGATCCTGGAGCGAGGCTGCAATGCCTTCATCCAAAAGCCCTTCAACATGCGCCAACTGAGCGAGAAGCTGCGCGCCGTCCTGGACGCCCGCGGAGCGCCTTCAGCTTAAAAGGAGATGGCATCATGGTCGACTTCGCCTTCCAAGAGATGTTCCCCCTGGGGCCCGACACCACCGCCTACCGGCGTCTCACGGCCGACCACGTGGGCCGCGCCGAGTTCCAGGGCCGGCCCGTCACCACCGTGGCCCCGGAGGCCCTCACGCTCCTGGCCGAAGCGGCCTTCCGGGATGTTTCCCACCTCCACCGGGCCACCCACCTGGCCTCCCTCCAGCGGGTCTTCCAGGACCCCGAGGCCTCCCCCAACGACCGCTTCGTGGCCCTGGAGATGCTCAAGAACGCCGTCATCGCCGCCGAGGGGGAGTTTCCCATGTGCCAGGACACGGGCACGGCCGTGGTCATCGGCAAGAAGGGCCAGCAAGTCTGGACCGGCGGGGGGGACGAGGAGGCCCTTTCCCGGGGGGTCTTCAACGCCTATACGCGCCTCAACCTGCGCTACTCCCAGAACGCCCCCTTGAGCATGTACGAGGAGAAGAACACGGGCTGCAACCTCCCGGCGCAGATCGAGCTCTACGCCACCGAGGGCGAGGCTTACCGTTTCCTGTGCATCGCCAAGGGCGGCGGTTCGGCCAACAAGACCTACCTCTTCCAGGAGACCAAGGCGGTGCTCAACCCCCGGAGCCTGGTGGACTTCATGACGGCCAAGATGCGCTCCCTGGGCACGGCCGCCTGCCCGCCCTACCACCTGGCCTTCGTGGTGGGGGGGACCTCGGCCGAGCTGACCCTGAAAACGGTGAAGCTCGCCAGCGCCGGCTACCTGGACGCCCTGCCCACCCGGGGGGGACCCGGAGGCCACGCCTTCCGCGACCTGGAGCTGGAGGCCGAAATCCTCCAGCGCTCCCGGAAACTCGGGCTGGGGGCCCAGTTCGGGGGCGCCTGGTTCTGCCACGACGTGCGCGTGGTGCGCCTGCCGCGCCACGGGGCCTCCTGCCCCATCGGCCTGGGGGTCAGCTGCAGCGCGGACCGCAACATCAAGGCCCGCATCACCGCCGAGGGAGTTTTCCTGGAGGCCCTGGAAACCGACCCCGCCCGCTACCTGCCGGCCCCCGACACCAGCGCCGACGAGGCCGTGCGCCTGGACCTGAACCAACCCATGGCGGCCATCCGGGCCACCCTCGCGCGCTACCCCGTGGCCACCCCGCTGCTGCTCTCCGGTCCCATCGTGGTGGCCCGGGACATCGCCCATGCCAAGCTCAAGGAGCGCCTGGACGCCGGGGAGGAACTGCCGGACTTCTTCCGGGACCACATCATTTACTACGCCGGCCCGGCCAAGACGCCGCCCGGCCATGCCTCCGGCGCTTTCGGCCCCACCACCGCGGCCCGCATGGACCCCTACGTGCCCGTCTTCCAGGCCCGGGGCGCCTCCCTGGTGATGCTGGCCAAGGGCAACCGCTCCGCCCAGGTGACCGAGTCCTGTCAGCGGCACGGCGGCTTCTACCTGGGCTCCATCGGCGGTCCGGCGGCCCGCCTGGGCAAGGAGTGCATCACCCACGTGGAGGTGCTGGCCTACCCGGAGCTCGGCATGGAGGCCATCTACAAGATCACGGTGAAGGATTTCCCGGCCTT
>DJGG01000005.1:0-172 GCA_002432195.1 Desulfobacteraceae bacterium UBA5852 | reverse complement strand
TTCGTCGACGACAAGGGCAACGACTTCTTCGCCGGGCTGCTGTAGCGGCCGACCGGCCGGTTTGAAAGAGGCGCCGCCGCGGTGACCCGCGGCGGCGCTTTGTTTTTGGCCAGTGGGATGTGTCGGAGCCCGGGTTCGCCGGCCCTGCATGGAAGGGGCGGGGGGTGCCTCC
>DJGG01000293.1:1561-9908 GCA_002432195.1 Desulfobacteraceae bacterium UBA5852 | reverse complement strand
GCATGTTCGAGGCTTGACCCGCAAGGCGCGCGGCCTTCCCCGGGCAGGGGGAGGCCGCCGCCGCCGGCAATGGCCTGCCGCGGACCACCGGCGCCCCGGGCCTTCGTGGCCGCTGCGGCCGCGGACGCGGATCCCCGGATTGCCGCCGGGGGGGGCGCCGGCAACTTCGGCCGGCCGGCATCGCGATAATTTACAATTACCTGTTTTAACAGGTAAAATGTAATATCTTCCCCGCCTGTCGAAGGGCTCCGCAGCATCCGGCCTCCACGCTCCCTGCCGCCCCGGCGGCGCCAAGGGTTCGGGGGGACATCTTCCCGTCAAGGGCCGCAGCAAGGCAATGCGCGCCAATTAAATTGCGCAGTCGGCATGTTTCATGTTGACTTTTTGGAGATCCTTCTGTAGAGGCTCAGTAATTACAGCGGTTTTCAGCGTCTGACCTCAACCAAGAACAGGAGGAAGAAGGCATGACCAAGGCAGATCTGATCGAAAAGATGGCGAAAGACGCGGGTGTCTCCAAAGTGGCGGCCGGCGCGGCCCTGGATTCCTTCGTCGACGGTGTGACGGCGGCTCTCAAGAAGAAAGACGGCAAGGTGACCCTGGTGGGCTTCGGCACCTTCTCCAAGGTCCGCCGCAAGGCACGCAAGGGGCGCAACCCGCAGACCGGCACCGAAATCAAGATCAAGGCCAAGAACGTCGTGAAGTTCAAGCCGGGCAAGAAACTGGCCGACGCGGTCTGATGCCCCGCCCGGGTGGCTTCGCCCACCCGCCCTCCGACCGTCCCTCCGGGGCGGTATCGGCCGAATCCGCTCGATATGGGGAGCCCGTCGTGGGTTGCGCCGGCACCACGACGGGTTCCCGTCGGCGGCTTCCCGCGTTTTCCCTCCCGCTGGTCCCCACCGAAGCCTTCCGCGGAACCGTCAATAATCGGCGTGGCGGACGATTTCCCCCTCGATGAGGTAGATGACCTCCTCGGCGATGTTGGTGGCATGGTCACCGATGCGCTCCAGGTGGCGGGACACCAGGTAGAGGTTCATCAGGTAGACGATATCCTCCGGCTGGGTCTTCATATCGGCCCGGATCTGGCGGTACGCCTGGCGGTGGATCTCGTCCACCTCATCGTCCAGCATGACCACCTTGAAGGCGGAATCCACGTCCATGTTGACCAGGGCGTCCAGGCTCATCTTGAGCATGGATTCCACCTTGGCGGCCATGGGGGCGTAATCGAAGAAAAAGCGTGAGGTGGCCTGCTTGGCCATGGTGACCACCCGCTGGGCGATGTTCACGGATTCGTCGGCGATGCGCTCCAGATCGCTGTTGATCTTGACCACGGCGATCAGGAAGCGCAGGTCGATGGCCACGGGCTGGTGCAGGGCCAGGATCTTCAGGCACTCCTCTTCGATTTCCACTTCCCGCTCGTCCACCTCGTAGTCCGATTCGATGATCTGCCGGGCAATGTCCGACTGGCGGTTATCGATGGCCTGGCTGGCCTGGCGGACGCGCTCCTCCACCATGGCGCCCAGGGACAGGATCATTTTCTTGATCTTGTCCAACTCCTTGTGGAAATGCTTTGCCATTGTCGACTCGCTTTCGTGCGGCATCGCGGCCGGGTTGGGGATCGAGCGCCTTCCGGCCGACCGGCCAGGCTCCGGCTTTTAGCCACAGGGCGACCCCCTGCCATGGCCGGATGATGCGCATTTTCCCGGGGGCTGCAAATCCGCCGGCGGTGCGGTTTACCACCAGACGGCGGGTGTCGTGTCCCATCTTACAGCCTACTTTTGTTAGGATTCAATGTGCCGCGCGGTGCCAATCGGCCCGACCTTCCCGAGGAGGGGGCGCAGCGGGCGGGGGCCATGACATCCACCGCACCGGGGGCGCCGCGTGGTCACGGGTGGGGCAATGCCGTGGGAAACCGACGGCTTTTTCTTTGACATCGGGCGCGACCTGCGGTTATACAGCGGCGATCCGGAGGGCGTCCCCGTGCCCAGGCTTCCGGACATCCTCCGGATGTGGAATCGGGGGGAGGAATCATGGACCCGGTCGCATTCGCGCTCTCTGGACCTTGAATCACCGCAACAGGGGAGGCAGACGCCATGGAGGAGGACGACCGCGAGCCCGAGGCCCCCTCGGATATCACTTTTCGCCTGTTCGAATTGATCACCGAAATGACCGACGAGGAGCAGCAGCAACTGCTGCAGGAACTGGAGAAGAAGCTGGTCCACCAAAAACGCAAACACGAGCGGACCAGGACGAACCTGACCGTCTACTACGCCACCCATGACCGCGCCTATCGCGATATCATTCAGAACATAAGCCCATCGGGGGTGTTCATCGAGACCCGGGAGCCTTTTCTGGTGGGCCAGGAAATCCTGCTGAATTTCACCCCCGCCCGCAACAACGATCCCATCAAGGTGCGCGGCAAGATCGTCCGCGTGACTCCCGCCGGCGTTGGGGTCAAGTTCATTCGCGCCGCCGTTGCATCCTGACATTTCCAGGTTTCAGCTGTTCGACACCGGCCGCCAATGCCCTGCGAGGCCTTGACGGCTGGCCCATCCCCCACCCCTGTCGGACTAAGACCACGGGAGCGACCGGTATGCCACGCTTGGATGACCCGCGCCCCAGGCCGATTTCCGCTTAGCGGCTTGCGGCGGATGGCCGACCGCCAGAGCCCATCGGGGCCTTGCGGTCAGGCACCGTCCGGCAGGGGCAGGTGGATGGTAAACGTGCTCCCCTCGCCGGGGGCGCTGGTGACGCTCACCTGGCCGCCGTGGGCCTGGACGATGTGCTTGACGATGGCCAGGCCCAGGCCGGTGCCGCCCATGGACCGGCTGCGCGCCTTGTCCACCCGGTAGAAGCGCTCGAAGAGCCGCGGCAGGTGGGCCTTGGCGATCCCCACCCCGTGGTCCTGGATGTGCAGCCGCAGGGTTCCGTCGTCGTGCTCCACGGTGATGTGCACCTGGCCGTGGGGCCCGCTGTATTTGACGGCGTTGTCCAGGAGATTGACGATCGCCTGCTCCAGCAGCGGGGCGTCGGCGAAGACGATCCGATCCAGTTCGCCCTCCGGGCGGAAGGCGATCCCCTTGTCGGCGGCCTTGGCCTGGCAGACCTGGATGGCGGTCTGGACCAGGTCACCGATGCGCAACGCGTGGCGATCCAGTTCTTCCGGCTGGTCGTTTCGCTCGATGCGCGAGAGGGCCAGCAGGTCGTCCACGATGGCCTCCAGGCGGTCGACGTGCCGCATGATGATGCCCAGGAAGCGCTGGGATTCCTCGGGGGTGTCCACGGATCCGGTGTGCAGGGTCTCCACGAACCCCTTGATCGCCGTAAGGGGTGTCTTGATTTCGTGGGAGACGTTGGCCACGAAGTCCCGCCGCATGTTCTCCAGGCGGCGCAGCCGGCTGACATCCGTCATCACCAGGAGAATCCCCCGGCGGGAGCCGTCGGCGCCGTGGATCACCGAACTGCGCACGTTGAGCACGGACTCCCCGTCGCGGTAGACGGCCACGTCCTCCTCCAGGGGTTCGCCGGCCGCCAGGGCGCGCTTGAGAAAGCGCTGGAACGCCAGGTTGCGGGCCACCTCGGGGAAGCTGCGGCCCACGGCGCGCAGGCGGTCGCCGCCCAGCATCGCGGCGGCGGCGGCGTTTATGCTGATGACCCGTTCAGCGGGATCCACGGCCACCACCCCTTCGCGCATGCTGGAGAGAACGGTTTCCAGTTCATTGCGCTGGTGCTCCACGTGCAGGAGGCGGTTGTGGAGCTGGGCGGCCATGCGGTTCAAGGCGGTGCTCAGCGCGTCCAGTTCCTGGTTGCCGGGCGGGGGGAGGTGGTGGCCCAACTCCCCCCGGGCAAAGGCTTCGGCGCCCCGCACGAGCTCCTGGATGGGCCGTGATAGGCGGCGGGACACCACCAGGGCCGCCAAAATTACCAGGGCGGCGATGACGCCGCCACCCGCGGCCATGCGCAACTGTACCCGCCGGATCTGTTGATCGATGGAGGAAATCGGAACGGAGGCGCGGATCAGTCCCAGGATGTCGGACCCGTGCTGGACCGGGATGGCCACGTAAAGCAGGCGCAGATCCAGGGTCGCACTGTAGCGCACGGTGGTGCCCAGGCCGTTGCTCAGCGCCTCGCGGATTTCGGGGCGCTCCGCGTGGTTGTCCATCAGGCGGGGGACTTCGCGGGAGTCGCCGGCCACCCGGCCGTCGGTGAGCACCACGGTGAAGCGGGTGCCGGAGGAACGCCCGGCCTCCTTGCAGATCGTGTCCACCAGGGTGGGCTCCAGGTGGAGCAGGTAAGGTTGGATACGGTTTTCCAGCAGGTGCGCCCGGGCCTGGAGGTCCTCGACGGCCTGGTGCAGGTAGACGCGCTCGAGGGTCGCGGAAGCGAACCAGACCGCCGCCAGGATGGACAGGAGGGTGATGGCGAGGTAGGCCGGAACGACCTGCCAGATCAGCCGGGGCTTTCTCATGGACGTTCCCGCATGCGGTAGCCGACGCCCCGCACGGTTTCCACGAGTTTGCCGTATTCGCCGAGCTTCCGGCGCAACCCGACGATCTGCACGTCCACGGAACGGTCCGTCACGGGGTAGTCGTCCCCGCGCACCAGGTCCACGATCTGGGAGCGGGTGAAGACCCACCCGGGCCGACGGGCGAGGAGGCTCAGGACCTGGAATTCGGTGTAGGTCAGATCCACCGGCTGGCCCGCCACGGTGACCTCGCGGCGGCCGGGGTGGATGGAGATGCCGTGGATGTCCAGGAGGGCGTTTTCGTCGGGGGTCGCAAGCCCGCGGCGCCGGATCACGGCGCGGATCCGGGCCACCAGGATGCGCGGACTGAAGGGTTTGGTGACATAATCGTCGGCCCCCAGCTCCAGCCCGGCCACCACATCCGCCTCCTCCCCCTTGGCCGTGAGCATGACGATGGGCAGGGCGCGCGTCCGGGCGTCGCCTTTGAGCTGACGGGCCACTTCCAGCCCGTCCATTCCCGGCAGCATGAGATCCAGCACCATGAGATGGAAGTGCCGGGACCTGGCCAACTGGAGGGCTTGCTCACCCGAGGCGGCAACATGAACCTCATAGCCTTCGCGGTTCAGGTGGTGCCGCACCAGGTCCAGGATGTCTTCCTCGTCATCGACGATCAGCAGTTTTTCCCTGGCCATGTCCATGCTCCGGTCGCTGGGGCGGTGTTGGGATGCAGGTGTGCGGAACGTGCGGCGCCGGGCGTTGCGTCCGGGTTCCGGCGTCAGGTCCCAGGTTGGGCCGCATCGGTTAGATTCCCGTTAGCCGCCTGTGGATAAACGGCGTCCCGGGTCGAAAGGCGGCCTTGCGACCCCATACGCTTTTATCCACAGCCTGCTAGGCCTCCCGGCCCGCGCCTCACTTCGGCGGTCAGGGAACCACCCAAAGGGCCATGTTGCTGGCATGGTTGATGACGTAGCGGGAAACGCTGCCGGTAAAAAAGGACGGGCTCAGGCCCCGGCGGCCGATGACGAGGGTCCCGTAGCCCTCCTTGCGGGCCTGGGCGATGATGCCCGGGCCCGCCGCGCGCATACGGGGAGCGATGGTGAGCCGGACCTGGTCCCCGGCAATCCCCGCGGCCGCGAAGCGCTCCATGGCCCGGCTGTAGAAATGATCCACGCAGTGCCGGGCGCCCCGCTCACCGAGTTTGTCCAGCTTGGTGCGCGCGCCCTGGGGATCGATGACGCAGGTTTCGCTCAGCCGGGGGATCACGTGGAAGAGATCGAAGCGTACGCCCGGGCAACCGTGGAAGATGAAACCCAGGTGGTCCACGGCCCGCAGGGAGCTTTCCGAACCGTCCACGGCCACCAGAATCCGCTCCGAGGCCACTTCCCCGTCGACCACCCATAGGGGCAGCAGGGAGGAATGGTCCATCAGGTTGGCGGTGGTGCTGCCCATGAGGGCCGATTGCAGCCGCGACAGCCCGCGGCGGCCGGCGACGATGGCATCCTGCCGCTGGACCTGGGCGTAGTCCAGGATGTCCTTGGCCAGGTCCTGCCGGCGGGGGAGGCTGACCACCTGGATGCGTTCGGGTTGCGGGCCCCAGCGGGCCATCCGGAGGCGGCAGTCCGCCAGCAGTTGGCCCGAATCCTCCGCGTTCTGGCGCATGAGGGTCTCCATCTCCTGCCGGGCTGCGGGGTCGTGCTTGGCCTCCTCGGTGAGGTATTGGGAGAGCGCCGGCTGGATGTGGAGCAGCGTGACGTGGAGGTTGGCGACCGTGGGGGCCAACGCGCCGACATACTGCATGGCTTTGCTGGCCGCCGGCGAGTGGTCGACGGCGATCAGGATTTTGCGGTCCATCGGATTCAGCCTCCCGGTTGCGGGGCAAGCGCCCCTGGATGGAATCGCTTCCGGCGGCCAGGCGGAATCCGGCGCGAACGGGCACGGTGTGGTTTCCGCCGACCGGGCCCTGGGTCGGCGGCCCCATGCCCTGCGGCCGGATGCCGGTTTTCCAACAGCCTGCCGGGGCTGGATCGGCGCGGGGTCGCGGAGCGCGGATACCGCCGCCCCTCCGGGCGTTCAGAAAACCGCGCGCCCGGCTTCCCGGCGCGCCTTGCGCTGCGCCTCCTCTTCGGCCAGCTCACGGGCCACCAGGGTCCGAAGGTTTTCCACAAAATAGAAGATGAAATGGTAGGTCGGCCGTCCGGCCTTGTCCACCGCGGCGATCGCCACCAGCAGGTCGTCTTCCCGGCGCCAAGCCGATGCGCGGGAGACGCCGGCCGGGGCGGGGAGATCGTCCGGAGGTCCGTATTTCTTCTCCAATTCGGCCAGAATGTCGCTGCCCGCAGGGCCGGCCTTCACGTAGTGGGTCAGCGGCCGGCCGTCGAAATTGGAGAAGAGCATTTCGACATACTCCAGCGCGGGGTTGCGCTGGGCCGCCCGGCGGTACATGAGCTTGATGGTGTGGTGCTCGCGGCGCTCCCCCAGCGGCGGGTTCAACTGATCGTCAAGGGCGGCCAGGTGGGGCCAGTGGGCGGGGAGCAGCTCCCGAAAAGTGAAGCGCAGGTCCACGGGGGTGCGAAAGGCGATGGCTTCGGAACCCAAACGGTCTTCCAGGCGCCGGCGCAAGGCGGCGTCGAGCACCGCATGGGCGCCCACGTCGAGGAAGGTGAAGCCCGTGTCCGCTTGGCCGTTGGTGGGTGGGGCCGTAAAATTCAGGTCCTGGCCGGGTTGGCTGAGGATCAGTGCCAGGGCACCCGTCACCACGATGGCGGCGGCGATGGGGATGACAAACCATTTGCGCTGTAGAGGTATGGCCATCGGGGGCATCGTCAGGTTGGTGGAAGCGTCCGGCCGCCGCCTTGGGTATGGGTCCGGGCGGTTCGGGGCCGGCCAGGGGCGTCCCGCCGGTGCTGCCGGCCAGCGCCCCGGGATACCCGTCATGCGCGGACACTCTATCGTATTCCGCCACATTTGGAAAGCTTTCCAGCCTGTGCCCCCGTGGGCAGCGCGGGCCGGCCGGCAAGCCCGGGGACCGGGGGAGGCGGCCGCATGCCCGTGGACGCAAGGCTTCCCGGGGTCCACGGGCGGCAGGGGTATGCGATGGGATTCACCGGGTGGCCGGCCGCTTTTCAGGCCCAGGGCTCCCGTGCCGGGCGGGGGCAGGCCGCTCAGTAGCTCGGCTCGCCGCCGCCGTGGAGCTTGCCGGCGCTGTGGGGCACTCCCTCGTAAGGCGTCCAGCGCTTGGTCCCCACCCGGCGCAGATCGCGCGAGGCCTTGAGGATTTCGATGCTGCTCTTCAGGCCGCGGTAGAGGCGGGCCATTTCAATGGCCATGCCGGCGATCTGGGCCACGGCCTGGGCGAAGTTGACATCCTCCAGGGTGTGTTCCCAGCGCTCGGCGGTATAGATCCGCAGCGCGCCGATGGGCTCTTCATGGGTACGGATGGGCACCGCGAGGATGGAGGCGATGCCTTCGGCCAGGGCTTCGCGGGGGTATTGGATGCGCGGATCGTCGCCCACATCGGTGACGGCCACGGGGCCCTCCTTGAGGGCCTCGGCGATGGAGCGCATGGCGCTGATGGGTCCCTTGTCGAGATACTCCTGGCTCAGGCCCGTGGACGCCGCCAGCTCCAGCTCCTGGGTCTTGGGGTTCACCAGGAACAGCGCGCATCCCTTGCACTGCAAGGCATCGCGAACCCCGGTGACCGTCAGGAGCGCGATTTCATCGAACTCCCGGGACATGGAAATGCGCTGGGTCAGCTTCAACAAGGTTTCGTAGTTCATCAGGGATTTCTTCATGGTGCCCTCCTTATCTTCGCCAATCGGGTGAACCCGTCCGACGGGCCCGACGTCCGCGGGCGGGGGTTAGCAGCCTGTGGATAAACTGCGCCTC
>DJGG01000293.1:1057-1447 GCA_002432195.1 Desulfobacteraceae bacterium UBA5852 | reverse complement strand
CCTTGCCTTTCGGCCTGATGCGTGTTTATCCACGACCTGTTAGGGGCGCGGCGGGAAGGCCCCGCCGGCGCGGCCGGGGCGGTCCGGGGCGGGGCGTCTTCCAGGAGGGGGCTGCGGGTGGTCCGCGAGCTCCCCGGCTGCCGGCCGGTGGGCGTAGGGTCCGCAATCAACCGGTCGCGTAGCGGGAAGAGAGGTCGGGTTCGGCAATCCGGGAGCGGTCATGCCGAGATGAAAATAGGTGCGCGTTGAGGAGGAGGGACGGCCGAAACGCCCGTGGCGTCAGCGCGAGGAGCCGAAGCAGGTCAGGGGGAGGGCGCCCTTGCCGGGGGTCCCTCCGCAGCCATACCGCGCCGCGTATGGCTGCAAGATAGTCATGGCGGGGCCGGGGGG
>DJGG01000293.1:0-1046 GCA_002432195.1 Desulfobacteraceae bacterium UBA5852 | reverse complement strand
TCAATCGCCCCGGGGGGGCAGCAGGTAGTCGGCTTCGTCCGCATCCAGGGCCTGCGGATCCAGGCTGCCGGGCACCAGGGGCAGAAACACGGTATGGGGAGTCTTCCCCCGTCGGGCGATTTGGGCCGGAATGCCTCCCTTGCGGGCATGGCCCGTGCCCGCCAGGATCACCACCACGGATTCCGGGGCGGCGGCCAGATGATCCAGCGCCGCCATGGCCATGGACTGGTCCCACACCAGCTGGGCTTCGCAGACAGGATGGGCCGGTAGAGGTCCCAGGGATAGTTCCAGTTGTCGGCAAATACCGGCGTGAACGCGCTTTCGGGCAGGCGGCCGGCGATCCAGGCGTCCAGCGCGTCCTGGCTGTCGCGGCGGAACATTTCCAGCCCCACGGCCACGCGGTGGCCGGTGTCCACGAGGGCCTGGATGACCGTGAGCTGCAGGTCGTGGTGGCGCGCCTCGGTGTGGCTCTCCCCCACCAGGACGATGTGCCCGGGCCGAATGCGCGACAGGGCCTCGGCCAGGGAAACACTGCGACCCTGCTGGAGATCGTAGGGTTGCACGGCCTGCCCGGGGCGGGAAGCCGAGGCGCCCAGCGCGGCGGCCAGGGTGAGACAGAGCATCAGGACGCGTCCACTCATGGGGCGGATTCCTCTCCGGGGGAAGGGGATGCGGCGAAGTGGACCACCAGCGGGCTTTCCCGCGGGGGCCAGACCCCCTTGTCAAGGTTGGCGCCGCGGCCGAAGGCCAGGTAGCTGTAACGCCCGTAGTGGGCGATCTTGGGAGCCGCGCGGTTCAGCGCCTCGGGGGTGCGGCCGTCGAATACCGCCATGATCCGCGCGGGGTCCAGCGGGTGCGGCAGCACCGCGAAATAGGCGTCGCTTTCCGCCGGCAGACGGATCTCCCGGAGGTGGAAACCGCTCGGTCGGTTACCCACCTCCCGGCCGAGGGCGGCTTCCAGGGGGCCCCCGGCCGGCCGCCCCAGCACCAGCAGATCGTGATGGCGCCAGAGCTCCCCCGGAAGGGCGGCGGGCACCAGCGCCCGG
>DJGG01000187.1 GCA_002432195.1 Desulfobacteraceae bacterium UBA5852 | reverse complement strand
GGCGCGGCCCGATGGGAAAAGCTACGCCACCTCAGGGGTTGTGAGCATTTTACCGAGGGTCGCAACGCAGCCTTTCGGCTCGAGACGCAGTTTATCCACAGGCGGCTAGAAGCGCAGGAACTTGGCCGCGATGCCCTTCATGATCTCGTTGGTGCCGGCGAAAATGGACATCACCCGCACGTCCCGCAGGGCCCGGGTGACGGCGCAGCTCTCGAGCATGGCCGGGGCGCCGATGAGATCCAGGCTGCGGGCGGCCAGGCGCTTGGCCAGATCGGTGGTCCAGTACTTGGCCATGGAGACTTCCACCACGATGTTCTGCTTCTCCATGTGGTCGGCGATGAGCTTCTCTAAAAAGGTACGCCCCAGCTTGACTTCCGTGAGCATCTCCACCAGGGCGAACTGCACCGCCTGGCGTTTGCTCAAGGGGCGCCCGTGCTCCCGGGTGGTGGTGCAGTACGCCAGGGTCCACTCCATGATCCGCTCCGCGGCGGCCACCGCCCCCATGGAGGCCACGATGCGCTCCTGCTGGAGCTTTTCCATGAGCATGATGAAGCCCATGCCCTTCTGCCCCAGGCGCTGGGTGACCGGGATGCGGCAGTCGCTGAAGAAGAGCTCGGCGGTGTCCTGGCTGTGCCAGCCCATCTTGGCCAGCTTGCGACCCCGGCGAAACCCCGGAGTGCCTTCCTCCACCACATAGAGGGAGATGCCCAGGTGGGGGTTTTCGCTGTCGGCGTCGCGGGCGGCCACGATCACCAGGTCGGAAAGCAGGCCGTTGGAGATGAAGGTCTTGGAGCCGTTCAGGATGACCGTCTCCCCGTCTTCCACGGCGCTGGTCTTCATCCCGGCCAGGTCGCTGCCGGCATCCGGCTCGGTCATGGCCACGGCCGTCACGATCTCCCCGGAGACGCACCCCGGCAGCCAGCGCGATTTTTGCGCATCGCTGCCGAAGGCCGAGATGTAGGGCACCACGACGTCGCTGTGCAGGGACGCGGCCACGCCGGTGATCCCGGTACGCGACATTTCCTCGGTGACAATCAGGGAGTAGAGGAAATCCCTCCCCCGCCCGCCGTATTCCGGCCCCAGGTCCGGGCACAAAAAACCTTCCCGGCCCATGCGCCGCCAGATCTCCCGCGGCACGGCCCTGTCGGCTTCCCATTGGGCCGCAAAGGGCGTGATCTCCCGGGCCAGGAAGGCGCGCAGACGCGCGCGAAAGTCGGTGTGGGCCTCGGTGTAGGTGAGCATGTCCATGATGCGGATGCCTCGCTGCGCTTTCGGCTGTGGGGCGCCTCAGGACTCCAGGCGCCGGATCTGGTAAACCCCCCGGCTTTCGGCCACCACGGCCCCGGCACTGTCCCGCACCTCGCCGGCCAGAACGAACTCGGACCTGCCCCGGGCCGCCGCCTCGCCGGCAATGCGGTCCGCCTCCTCGGCACTCAGGGAGACCTCGCAGGTCACGTCGGAATAGGCCGGGCGGCGGAAACGGATGCCCATCTCCTTGATCAGGGGGTAGAAGCGGGCCACGTCGAAGGTAGTCAGAAACAGGGCGCCCCCGGGGATCTCGGCCACGGTGAACAGGGCCCCGGCGTACATGGACCCGAAGTGGTTCGTGTTGCCCGCGAGCGGCATGCCCAGGCGCACCCGGTGGGGCTCCAGCACCAGGGCCCGCAGGCCGCAGCGCTCCACGAAGGCGAAGGGCTTCTCCACGAAGCCCCGCATGTCTTCCGGGGTCAGTAGGGGTCGCATGGTGTCGGTCCTTTTCCGGTGGATGGCCGGGGTGCCTTCGGTCCGGCGGCGCAGTTTATCCACAGCCGGCTAGGCGCCTGATCGTCGATGAAGCAGCGGCACGCGATAGGGTTTCCCTTCCCCGTCGTAGAGCACCAGGGTCGTGAAGCGCTCCCAGACGGCCTCGTCCATGGCGGCGTACAGCGCCCCCACGTCCCCCGTGGCGATGGTGCGCCCCCCCGCCGGACAAACCGCCGTCCAGGCGAGGCGCTCCCCGGGGCCTTCCAGGTCGAAGCGGTCCGCCAGGTGCACCGGCAGCGGCCCGGGGTTGCGCACCTGGATCTCCAGGTTCTGGTCCGGCAGGCCGCCCCCACAGCATTTCCAGGCGAAGACCTCGGCCACGGCCGAGTTCATGATCACGGTGATCTCCAGCATCCGGCGATTTTCACTCCCCGTGCCTTCCCACGATGGCGATGGAGCAGATGTTCATGGAGGGAAAGCCCCCCAGGTTGTGGGTCAGGCCGTAGCGCGGGTTGTCCAGCTGGCGCTCGCCGGCCCGGCCGTGGAGCTGGAGGTACATCTCGTAGAGCATGCGCAGGCCCGAGGCCCCGATGGGGTGGCCGAAGCACTTGAGGCCGCCGTCCACCTGGCAGGGGATGCGCCCGTCCCGGTCGAAGAAACCGTCCATGATGTCCCGGATGGCCTGCCCCCGCGCCGAGATATGCAGGTCCTCCATGGTCACCAGCTCCGTGATGGAGAAGCAGTCGTGCACCTCCATCATGCTGAGCTCCTCCCGGGGGTTGGTGATCCCGGCCTCCTGGTAGGCCTTGCGGCTGGCCGTGCTGGTGGTCAGGAAGTGCTCCCCGTCCCAGTCGTTGTACCCCATCTCCTCCCCGTTGCTTAGGGCCAGTTGCAGGGACTTGACCGACACGAGATCCTTTTTCCCCATGCGGCGGGCGATTTCCGGGGTGGTCACGATGGCGCAGGCGGCCCCGTCGCTCACCCCGCAGCAGTCGAAAAGCCCCAGGGGGTGGGCGATAATGGGGGCCGCCATGACCTGCTCCTCGGTGACGGCCTTGCGCAGGTGGGCCTTGGGGTTGAGCACGCCGTTGGCGTGGCTCTTGGCCGACACGTGGGCCATGGCCCGCTTGAGGTCCTGGTCCGGGATGCGGTACTTGGCCGCGTAGGCGCTGGCCAACTGGGCGAAGCTCCCCGGGGCCGTCATGTTGGGAAACCACTGCCAGGTGAGGCTGCCGGAGTTGGAGCCCACGAAGCTCGGCAGGCCGCCGTAGCCCGTGTCCTTCAGCTTCTCCACCCCCAGGGCCAGGCAGAAGTCGTAGGCCCCGGCCGCCACCGCGTAACAGGCGCCGCGGAAGGCCTCCGTGCCCGTGGCGCAGAAATTCTCCACCCGGGTGACCGGTATGAAGGGCAGGCGCAGGGTGATGGCCATGGGCAGGGCGCTCTTGCCCACGCTGATCTCGTCGAAGCAGGTGCCCATCCAGGCGGCCCCGATCTCCCTGGGCGCGATGCCGGCGTCGGCGATGCATTCCTCGTAGGCCTCCACCATCAGCTCCTCGGCCCCCACGTCCCAGCGCTCGCCGAAGCGCGTGCAGCCCATGCCGATGATGGCGACTTTGTCTCGTATCCCCGTAGCCATAATATCCTCCGAATCCGTTGACCGCTGGTCCGGTGCCCGGCACGTGCCGGGCGTCCGGTCACATTTTGAACAGCCGCCCGATGAGCTGGCTCTTCATGACGTCGCCCTCGATCTTGAGCTTGCCGCTGGTGAAGGCCTGCATGCCGTCCAGCTTCCCGGTGATCAGGCGGACGAAGTCCGTATCCCCGATGATCAGGGTGCAGTCGGGTTTCTCCGCCGCTCCCGGGGTGACCCGGCAGGCCTGATCGGCAATGCGCACGACCCATTCCCCGCCCTGCGCACCACCGATGCGGAACTGAAAGACCACGGCCACGCCCGCGGCCTTGTCGGCCCGGAAGGCCTGGGGCATTCCGGCGAAGACCTCCGCCGGCGAAAGGCCCGGCACGGCCTTGGCCCCGCCGGCCG
>DJGG01000022.1 GCA_002432195.1 Desulfobacteraceae bacterium UBA5852 | reverse complement strand
GACCACCTGGGCTACTACAGCCGGGCCCATGACTTCCCGGTCATGACGGTGCAGGCCGTGTACCACCGCCCCGGAGCCGTCTGGCCCTTCACCAGCGTGGGCCGCCCGCCCCAGGAGGACACCGTCTTCGGCGAGCTGATCCACGAGCTGACCGCCCCGGCCATCCCCTCGGTCCTGCCGGGGGTCCACGCGGTGCATGCGGTCGATGCGGCGGGCGTCCACCCGCTGCTGCTGGCGATCGGCAGCGAGCGTTACACGCCCTACGAACCCCGCCGGACCCCTCGGGAGCTCTTGACCCAGGCCAACGCCATCCTGGGCCAGGGCCAGCTCTCCCTCGGGGCTGCCCAGGAAGCGATAGGCCTCCACCGCCCCCAGGGCCACTGTCAGCGCCCGGGGATCGGCGTTGCCCACGTCCTCGGAGGCGAAGCGCACCATGCGTCGCGCCAGGAAGAGGGGGTCCTCCCCCGCCCGCAGCATGCGCACCAGCCAGTAGAGGGCCGCGTCGGGATCGCTGCCGCGCAGGCTCTTGTGCAGGGCCGAGATCAGATTGTAATGCTCCTCACCGCTCTTGTCGTACCGCAGGGCCTTGCGCTGGAGCAGCGCCTCCACCTCCCCGAGCCCCACCACCCGCGAAGCCCCGGGAGTGTCCCCGGCGGCCAGCAGGCTGGCCACCACCTCCAGGTTGTTGAGGCCGCTGCGGGCGTCCCCGTCGGCCATGCGGGCCAGGTGGTCGACGGCCTCCGGGGCCAGCTCCAGGCCACGCGCCCCCAATCCCGCCGCCGGGTCCGCCAACGCCCGCCGCAGAATGCGGGCGATGTCCTCCACTGCCAGGGCCTTGAGGGTGACCACCCGGCAACGGGAGAGCAGCGCCGGAATCACCTCGAAAGAGGGGTTCTCCGTGGTGGCCCCGATCAGGGTGATCAGCCCGCTTTCCACATGATGCAGGAAGGCGTCCTGCTGGGCCTTGTTGAAACGGTGGATTTCGTCGACGAAGAGTACCGTGGGACGGCGGTGGAGCTTCAGCTGTTGGCGTGCTTCCTCGATGACGCCGCGGATGTCCTTGACCCCCGAGAGCACCGCCGAAAACTCGATGAAATGGGAGCGCGTCTCCCGGGCCACGATGCGGGCCAGGGTGGTCTTGCCGCAACCCGGCGGGCCCCAGAGGATCATGGAGAAGATCCGATCCGCCGCCAGGGCCCGCTCCAGGGCCGAGCCGGGACCCACGGCGTGGTCCTGGCCCACGAATTCCGCAAGCCCCCGGGGTCGCATGCGGTCCGCCAGGGGGGCCGCGGCCCGGGCGTCTTCCCGGGCCCGGTGTTCGAAGAGGTCCACCGCTTACCTCCGCTCGCGATGGCCGCGCGCGGCGGGCCGCGCCGGCCGGCCGGAAGGTCGACTCTCCCCTTTCCCGCTGCGGGGGCGGAAAAGCAGGCGCAGGGGCGTCTGGGTGAGACCGGCCGCCTCCCGGATCTGGTTGAGCAGGTAGCGCCGGTAGCTGAAATGGACGGCGTCCGGATAGTTCACGAAGATCACGAAGGTGGGGGGGCGGCTGGAAACCTGGGTGGCGTAATAGAATTTCAGCCGCCGTCCCCGAAACATGGGCGGGACGTTGGTCTGCACGGCCTTCTCCACGATGCGGTTGAGCTGCCCGGTACCCATGCGGGTATTGTACTGCCGGTAGACCGTCTGCACCGGAGGGAAGATCCGCTCCACCCGCTGCCCGGTATGCGCCGAGACGGTCACGATGGGTGCAAAGCTCAGGAACTTGGCGGCCTCCCGCAGCTGTTCGGTCACGGCCCGCACCGCCGGGGCCCCCTTGGGCAGGAGATCCCACTTGTTGGCCACGAAGACGCATCCGCAGCCCCGCTCGAAGGCGTAGCCGGCGACGCTGATGTCCTGCTCCGTGACCCCCTCGGAGGCGTCCAGGACGATGAGCGCCACATCGCAGCGCTCCAGGCTGCGCAAGGCCTTCAGCACCGAGAACTTCTCCAGCTTCTCCGTGACCCGCCCCTTGCGCCGGATGCCCGCCGTGTCAACGATCCGGTAGGCCGTCTCCCGCCGCTGGAAGCAGATGTCCACGGCGTCCCGGGTGGTGCCCGGAACATCGCTGACCACCAGGCGCTCCTCCCCCAAGATGCGGTTGATGAGGGAGGATTTGCCCACGTTGGGCCGGCCCACCACGGCCAGGCGGATCTCCTGGCTGTCGGCCGCCTCGGGGTCCGGCGGCGGGAAGGTGCGGATCAGCGCGTCCAGCAGGTCGTTGATGCCGTAACGGTGGGCCGCGGAGACCGGGTAGAGCGAAGAGGCCCCCAGGGAGAAGAAATCGGTGAGCGCCTCCTCCCGCTCCGGAGTGTCGATCTTGTTGACGGCGTAGAACACCGGCTTGTCGATGCTGCGCAGGAGGTTGCCGATTTCGCGGTCGAAGGGGCTCAGGCCGCTCTTGCCGTCGAGGAGGAAGATGATGGCGTCGGCGTGCTCCATGGCCTGGCGCACCTGGTGGCCGATGGCCGCGGCGAAGGCGTCCTCGCTCGGCCCCGTGAATCCGCCGGTGTCCACCAGGGTGAAGGCCACCTCGTCCCAAACGGCGTCGCCGTAAATCCGGTCGCGCGTGACACCGGGGCCGTCATCCACCAGGGCGTCCTGGGATCGCGTGACGCAGTTGAAAAAAGTCGATTTGCCGACGTTCGGTCGGCCGATGACAGCCACGATCGGTTTCATGGGCAACCACTTGGAGGTCGAATCGCTGGGGGGCGCCGACGCAGCCTTGAAGGATGGGTGGATAGACGGCCTGCCGCCCCCTGCGCCGGGTCCATCCGGCACTTGGCAAGCCCGGGGGCGACGGACGCCCGGCCGAGTCAAATTAATCCAATTTTTTTGAGGGTATATCTCATCCTGCCGCGCGATGTCAAACGCCTCGCCCTCTCCCGCCGCCATGGACTTGCCGGACCGTCACGGCGGCCACGAGCGTTGACAAGCTGCCCGAACTTGCCTAAAGCAACGAGACGATACCTGCCATGCTCATCACCCAAAAGCACAAATACGCCCTGCGGGCGGTTTTCGAACTCGCCGCCCAGTGGCCCACCGGGCGGCTGACCAAGCTGGCCGTCATCGCCAGCCGGCAATCCATTCCGCGCCCCTTCCTGGAGGTAATTATGGCCCGCCTGCGGAGGGGCCACCTGGTGATCGCCAAGCGGGGCTGCGAGGGCGGCTACGGGCTGCGCACAGCGCCCGCCGGCATCTCGGTGGGGGATGTTTTCCGCGCCCTGGAAGGCGCCCGCAGCCAGCAGCGCTGCCTGGCCTGCGGCGACTTGGACGCTTGCCCCCAGCAGGGAAGATGCGCCTTCATGCCCCTTTGGCAAGACGTCGAGACGGCGGTCTTCGATGTCTACGACCGCACCAGTATCCAGCACCTGCTGGACAACGACCACCAGTTGTTGTCCGTTCACCAAGGCCGGGTTGGGGTCCAGGCAAGGTCCGCAGGGAGACTGACACCGGAGGTCTAGACCCGCCGCGGCGGGTCTGCGCCGAGGATGGCAAGGCACCCGCAGCGCCGGCCCGAGACCCGGGATGCCCTTTGTAAATCGACACCTAACCACCGGTGCGCCGCCCGCCCATCGTTTCCGGGCGCCACCGCCGGTGCTTCCGGGAGGATCCCATGAACGCCAAGTCACCCATCAGCACCGCATCGGCCCCGTCGGCCATCGGCCCCTATTCCCAGGGGATCCTGGCCGGCCCCCTGGTTTTCGTCTCCGGCCAGCTTCCCGTCGACCCCGTCAGCGGGCAAATGGTGACCGGGGATATCGCCGCCGAGGCCCGCCAGGCCCTCGCCAACGTCCGGGCGATCCTGGAGGCCGCCGGCAGTTCCCTGGGACAGGTGGTCAAGACCACGGTTTTTCTCACCGACATGAACGATTTCGCCGTGGTCAACGCCGCGTACGCGGAATTCTTCAGCGCCCCCTTCCCCGCCCGGGCCTGCATCGCGGTAGCCGGCCTGCCCAAGGGCGCCCGGGTGGAAGTGGAAGCCGTGGCCCTGGCCCCAGCGGCCTGACCGGGCCGGACATGACCCAGGGTTTCGTCTGCGATGGCCCACTGGGGGTGAGCCGGGCGGTCGCGCGGCTTCCGGGGCCCAACTTCTCCGCCGGCCTGACCACCTGCCACCAGGCGCCCCGAGGATTGGCGGCCATCCTGGAGCAGCACGCCGCCTATATCCGCGCCCTGGAAACCGCAGGGCTCTCCGTCACGCTCATGCCCCCGGAGATCGCCCATCCCGATGCCTATTTCGTGGAGGACACGGCCGTGGTCACGCCGGGGCTGGCCGTGATCACCCGCCCGGGGGCCGCCGCCCGGCGCGGAGAGGAGGACGCCATTGCCGGCGTACTGGGGCGCTACCGTCCCCTGGCCCGCATCCAACCCCCCGGAACCCTGGACGGCGGGGACGTGATCGTCACCGAAACCCAGGTGCTGGTGGGCCTCTCGGGACGCACCAACCCGGAGGGCGCGCGTCAACTGGAAGGCCTCCTCGCCCCCCAGGGGTATGCCACCGCCACCATCCCAGTGGGCCGCGGCCTGCACCTCAAATCCAGCGCCAATTACCTGGGGGACGGCCGCATGCTGGTGACCCCGGCCCTGGCCCGCCATCCGGCTTTCCGCGCCTTCGATCGTCTCGTGGTCCCCGAGGGGGAGAATTACGCCGCCAACAGCCTGCGGATCAACGCCCACCTCCTCATCCCCCGGGGCTACCCCGGCACCCGGCGCCTGCTGGAACCCCTCGGGCTGGACCTGGTGGCGCTGGATATGGAAGACGTCCGTCGCATGGACGGCGGTCTTACCTGCCTGTCGCTGCGCTTCTGAAGCCCGCCAACCGATACGGCCACCGATGCGCGTTCGGCCGCCAGGGTTTTTGCCCCCCTCGCCGGCGGACGGCGGCTTGAATATGCAGGGGCGATTGTTACCTTAGCCCCAACTGTTCGTATTCCCGCGCGCCCACCACTCAACCGAAAGGGGACCAACATGAAGGAAAAGCGGAATCTTCACCTCAAAGTCCAGGAGATGTGCGACTGTTACGCCACCACCGATTACCTGAAGGAAATGTCCCGGGTCCCCACGGAAAAAAGCAAGGATGAAGGCGCGCTGAAATGGCTGGCCCTGGCCGCCCTCCACGGCATCAACCAGAACGCCAGCAAGGTGACCATTCAGCGTTCCGCGGACGGAGTGCGGGTGGCGGCGGAATACCGGGAGACCGAATTACCCTCCCCCGGCAAGGCCGTGGCCGACAAGATCTTCAGCAGCGTGCGGGAAATCACCCACATCGACGGCGACAAGGGCAAGACCAAGCTGGCCCTGGGCATCCGCGACAGCAGCGTGGAGTTGGAAGTGAAGATCAAGGTGAAGAAAGACCGGGAACGCATCACCATCGAATTCCCCTGACCCCCAGGCCGGGCGCGGTCCCCAGTGCCTCGGGCCAGCGCCCGGCCAGCGGAGGAGCGATGCCCTGGCCCATTCAACGACTCCCGGCGGCTGCGCCTGTCCGGATCCTCCTTTCGGCCGCGCTGGCCCTGGCGCTGCTCATGACCGGCTGCGCCTGGCTCTGGGGCTCCCCCGGAGTGCTCCCCGACCCCCTCTCCCCGCCCCTGCCCCTGGAGACCCGCTTGACGCCCGGCTTGTCCGTGCGCTACCTGGACATCTTCGTGCGGCACGTGGACCAGTTTCCCCGGGGGGCGGCCGCCAAGGCCAAGAGCCGGCCCGGTGCCCCCCTGCCTTTCCTGGACCATCGCTTCGACCGGGGAGAAGTCTTCGGCAGCGGCCGCAACCGGGGCGTGGGCATGGAGATCAGCGGCTTCATCCGCCTGGAGCGCGCCGGGGATTACGATTTCCGGACCCTGTCCAACGACGGGGTGCGGGTCTATCTGGACGGGCGCACCATCATCGACGATCCCGGTCAGCATGCGGACCAGTTCTCCGCCGAGCGCCGGGTGACGATCAGCGCCCCGGGATGGTACGCGCTGGGTCTGCGCTACTTCCAACGCAAGGGAACCGCATCCCTGGGCCTCTATTGGCGCGGCCCCGGGGATACGGACTTCCACGCCGTGCCCCCCGAAGCCCTGGCCCACGCTCCGCAGCCCGGCTGACCAGTTTGGCTGCGCCCCCGGAGATACCGCCATGCGCGTTCACTGCCTGCAACACGTGGATTTCGAGGATCCGGGCAGCATCATGGCCTGGGCCCGGGAGCGCGGAGCGCACCTTACGGTCGCCCATCTTCACCGCGCCGCCCCCCTTCCGATGGAAAACCTTCCAGATCTGCTGGTGGTCATGGGCGGCCCCATGAGTGTCAACGACGAGCAGCGCCACCCCTGGCTGAAGGCTGAAAAGCGGTTCATCCGCAAGGTCCTCCAGGCCGGCAAGCCGGTGCTGGGCATCTGCCTGGGGGCCCAGCTCATCGCCGCCGCGCTGGGGGCCGCCGTGGAGCCCAACGCCCAGCGGGAAATCGGCTGGTTCGACATCCAGGCCACGGCCGCGGCGGCCGATCACCCGCTGGGGCGACTGCTGCCCGCCCGGTGCTGCGTGCTTCACTGGCACGGGGAGACCTTCCACCTGCCGCCGGGGGCGGTCCACCTGGCCACCAGCGCCGCCTGCCGCCACCAGGCCTTTGCCTGGGGCGCGCGCGCATTGGGGCTGCAGTTTCACCTGGAGATGACTCCCGAGGGGCTGCAGCGCCTGGTGCGGCACTGCCCGGACGACCTGACGGCGGAGGCCTTCGTGCAACCCGCCGCGACGATGCTCGCTGCCGAACACCCCTGGGAGCGCAATCAGACCCTCATGGCCCACCTGCTGGAAGCACTCGTCCAGGCCTGAGGACGACCCTCGAACCCCCTCCTCGGCCGCCGGGTGGCCAGGCGTGCCTGGAGCGCAACCATGACGCCACCCCATACCCTCGGCGAGGCCCCCTCCGGGACGGCGCCGGACCGCTATGCCGATTATGCCGCCCTGGCCGGCGGGGAGATCGAGGGGGTGGACTTCGTCATCATCCAGCGCACCGGCCGCTCCGACGTGGCGGTCATAGCGCCCCACGGCGGCGGCATCGAACCCGGCACCGCGGATATCGCCGATGCCGTGGCGGCCGACCGGCACACCTTCTACGGCTTCAAGGGCATCAAACCCGCGGGCAACCGGGTCTTGCACATCACCAGCAACCACTTCGACGAACCCCGGTGCGTGCGGATAGCCGAAGCCGCCGCCTGGGTGCTGACCCTCCACGGGTGCCGCGGCGCGGAGGAGATCGTCTGGGTGGGCGGCCGCCATATGGCCTTCCGCACGATCTTCATCCGCACCCTGCGCCGCTTCGGCTTTCAGGCGTCCTCCAGCCGGCAGCCGGGGCTGCGGGGCTTGCAGCCCGGCAACCTGTGCAACCGCGGGCGCCAGGGCCGGGGGGTACAACTGGAAATCACCGCCGGCCTGCGGCGACGGCTCTACCTGTCCATCGAATACCGCCGGGTACGCCAGCGCACACCGGCCTTCTACCGCCTGGTGGCCGCCCTGAGCGTGGCCATCCGCGCGTGCAACCGCCAGGCGTGCTCCGACGCCACGGCCAGCCCCCCGCCTAACCCATGACCGCCGAGACCCTTCCCCAGGAGACACCATGGACATCCAGACCCATCGCGCCATCGATCAGGGGCTGTGCGGCACACCCACCGACCTGGAGACCGGCTTCGCCCGGGTGCGCATGACCGCCGAGGCCTGCATGGCGGCCGACGACTCCGGCCTGATCCACGGCGGCTTCGTCTTCGGCCAGGCGGACTATGCCGCCATGCTGGCCGTCAACCACCCCCACGTGGTCCTGGGGGGGGCCGAGGTGCGCTTCCTCAAACCCGTGCGGGTGGGGGAGGTGCTCGTGGCCGAAGCCCGGGTGACCGCCGCGGACGGGAAGAAACGCCTGGTAACCGTGGCCGTTCAGCGGCACGGCGAGACGGTCCTGGAGGGTGTCTGCACCTGTTTCGTGCTCCCCCGGCACGTGCTGGCCGGCCCCGCATGACCGCCGCGGGGGCCTTGGATTGCGCGGCCGACTCTGGTATGACGGTTCCGCTTGACGGTCACCGTTGCGGCTCCCATTTTTTTCGCGCCCGCGCCTGCCGCCGGGTGCAACGCGGCAGCGCCCGCGCGGTGCGCCGACAACCCGCCTTGCCCCCCGCGGCCTCCAGGGATGCCATGGACACCTTCGCCATCGTACGCCCCGAACACCTCAACCACCACGGCTACCTCTTCGGCGGCGCCATGCTCCGCTGGGTGGACGAATTCGCCTGGATCACGGCCTCCCGCGAATTTCCGGGCTGCACGCTGGTGACCATGGCCATGAACGACATCGTCTTCCGTCAGCGGGTGGTGAGCGGTGCCATCCTGCGCTTCCAGATCCTGCCCCATGCCCAGGGGCGCTCGTCGGTCACCTACCGGGTGGAGGTCTTTGCCGACGAACCCGGTGCGCGCGAGGAGAAGGCGGTCTTCGACACCCGCGTGACCTTCGTNNACCGGGGGCGCACCGCCCCCCTGCCCCGGCATCCCCGGCTGCCGCCTTCCCCCCCGGAAAGGGAACCCGCCCCATGAAGATCTACACCGGAACCGGCGACCAGGGGCAGACCAGCCTCTTCAGCGGCGAGCGCGTGGGCAAGGATCACCCCCGGGTGGCAACCTACGGCGAGGTGGACGAGCTCAACTCCGTGGTGGGGGCCCTGGCGGCGGCCTTGCCCGCCGGCTGCCGCGCAGAGGGCGAGACGCTTCAGGCCATTCAGGCCGACCTCTTCCGGGTGGGCGCCTGCCTGGCCACCGCCCCGGGACCGGAGCTGGGGGAATCCTTCGCCGATCTTCCCGACGAGCGCGTCCGGTGGCTGGAGAAAGCCATCGATCGCCTGGATGCGGGGCTTCCGCCCCTGCGGCAGTTCATCCTGCCCGCCGGCCATCCGGCCGCCGGCTGGAGCCACCTGGCCCGCACCGTGGCCCGCCGGGCCGAACGCCGCCTGACCGGCCTCTGGAGGGCGGAGGGCACAAACCCCGGGGCCGCCGGCTATCCCCACGTGCGCGTCTACCTCAACCGGTTGTCGGACTTCTTCTTCGTCCTGGCCCGGGCCATCAACCGAGCCGAGGGCGTCCCGGAGACCCCGTGGAGTCCCTGACGGGCCGCGGCCAACCCCCGACACCCACCCCCGCCTGGACCGCGCGCCTCGCGGCGCGGCGCTGGCTGACGCCGGGCACCTTCGAAATCGCCCTCGAACGGCCGGCGGCTTTCCGCTTCACCCCCGGGCAACGCATCCGCCTTGGCCTGGGGGGCGCGACCCGGGATTACTCTCTGTTGGGCCCCGCCGATCACCCCCGCCTGCACCTTTGCATCCGCCGACTGGCCGGAGGGCCGGTGAGCACTTTTCTGGCCGAGGCCCCCCCGGAAACGACGCTGCATTTCGACGGGCCCCTGGGCTATTTCGTTTGGCGGCCTTCCCCACGGCCGGCAGTGTGGCTGGCCACGGGCACGGGGGTGGCCCCTTTCGTCGCCCTGGCCCGGGCCGGTGTGCGGGGTTTCCGCCTGGCCCACGGGGTGCGGGCCGTGGATGAGCTCTACTACGCCGAAGAATTGCGGGCGGCGGCCGCCCTCTATGTGCCCTGCCTGACCACCGCCGCGGGTGCTCCCCCCGACGCCTTCCGGGGCCGCGTGACGGAATGGGCCGTGGCCTCCCTGGCCCCGGGGATCTACGATTTCTACCTCTGCGGCCGGGGGGAGATGATCCGCGACGCCACGCGGATCATCGACGCGGGATTCGCGGGCTCCCGGGTGTTCAGTGAAATCTTCTTCTAGTGTCGTATCCCTGAAGTGTGGGGTAAAAATTCCGAATCGTTCGATACCGTTGGGCGGGCATGGGGGTGGGAGGTTGCGCTCCCAGGGGACGGGCAACCCCCCACCCCCCTCGCGGGACACAGGTCCATTTCTTCCGGGACAC
>DJGG01000150.1:5019-7543 GCA_002432195.1 Desulfobacteraceae bacterium UBA5852 | reverse complement strand
GCTCTAAAGGGCTCAGACAGTTGCCCGTTCCCTGGGAGCGCCAACCCCCCCCACTCCCGTCGCGGGACGTGGGCCCGGCCCGCCCGCCCGCGCACCGGGGCAGCCGGTTATGCTTCGCAGATCGCCTTCAGCCGGTCCAGGGCCTTCGGCCAGGTCTTCTGCATGAAGTCCTCGAAATCCGGCGTGACCTCCATGTCCACGATGACCTCCGTGGCGTCGTCGCGTTCCGCTAAGGTGTAGTTTTCGAAGGCGGGCGCCCAGGCCTTGCTTTCGGGGCTATCCAGGTCCTCCACGCCGTTTTTGATCATGCCCAGGTGCTTGATGGATATGAATTTGAACGGCGTGTTCTCGACGATCATGGAGGTCAGTCCCTCCCCTTCGGGGGTGAGGAACCGGATCCGGGACCCTTTCTTCCAGGACCCCTCGTAGTAGGAACCCTCGGCGAACGCCGCGGTCCAGGCCTTGTAGGTCTCCGGTTCCAGCATCGTGTTCCAGACTTTTTCCTTCGAGGCCTCGATGCGTATGGAAAATCGCAGGGTTTTCATTGTCATCTCCTTTCCGCCGCCCGGTGCCAGGCCAAAGGCTGCTCCGCCGGCCGCACCTCCTCCGGTCCGGCCTCCCAACCGCCGCCCAGGGCCCGGTAGAGCTGCACGACCGCCACGAGCTGGGCCAGGAGCGTGCGGCCTTCGGCCACCTCCTCGGTGAGCAGGGTCCGCTGGGCGTCCAGAACGTCGAGGTAGTTCGAAAGCCCGCTCGCATAGCGAAATTCGGCGATGCTCAAGGCTTCCCGGGAGGCCTGGACCGCCGTGCTCTGCGCGCTCAAGGCCTCCCGGGCCTTGCGGTGCGCAACGAGGGCGTCCTCCACTTCCCGGAACGCCTGCTGGATGGCCTGCTCGTAACGCAGCAGGCTTTCCCGCTGCCGGGCCTCGGCCAGCGCGAGGTTGGCCCGGTTGCGGCCCGCGTTGAAGATCGGCACCGTCACGCCGGGTCCGAAGCGCCAGATGCGCGAGGGGCCGTCGAAAAGATCCGCGAGTGCCTCGCTCTCCACCCCGAAGGCGCCCGTGAGGGTGATCCGGGGAAAGAAGGCGGCCTTGGCCACCCCGATGCGCGCGTTGGCGGCAACGAGCCCCGCTTCGGCCTGGCGGATGTCGGGCCGGCGCTCCAGGAGCGCCGAGGGCAGTCCGGCCGGCACGTCCGGCGGCGCGGCCTGCCCGGTGAGGGGCTGGCCGCGGCGGATACCGCCCGGCGCCCGGCCGAGGAGGATGCTCAGCCGGTTTTCGGCCTGAGCGATCTGGCGTTCCAGGTCCGGGATCCGGGCGGCCGTGCCCGCCAGGGCGGCCTCGGCCTGGCGCAGATCCAGGGGCGAGGTCAGCCCGGCCGCCACGCGCTCGCGCACGATGGCCAGCGAATCCCGGCGGGAGACCACGCTGCGCTGCGTGGTCTCCCGTTCCAGGTCGAGCTGGCGAAGCTGAAGATACGTCGCGGCCACGTCGCTCACCAGGGTCATCACCACGGTGTGCCGGGCGTCCTCGCTGGCCAGCAGCTCCGCGCGGGCGGCCTCGCTGGCCCGCCGCAGCCGGCCCCAGATGTCGATCTCGAAGTTCAGGTCCACGGTCGTCGTGAGCAGCTCCGTCTCGCCGCCCTGACCCCGCAGGGGAACGTTCTCGGAAAACCGGTTGGTGGTGGCGCCGGCGCCGGCATCCACCTGGGGGAACTGGGCCGCCCGGGCAATGCCCACCTGGGCCCGCGCCTGGTCCACCCGCGCCAGGGCGATGCCCAGGTCCTTGTTGGACTCCAGGGCGGCCCCCACGAGCCGCCGAAGCTCCTCGTCCGCGAAGAGCTCCCACCAGGCGAGCTCGGCGAGGGAGGCCGGATCGGACCGGCCGTCCCGCCACGCCGCGGGGGAGGGGGTCTCCGGCCGCCGGTAGTCCGGACCCAGGGTGCAGCCGATGAGCACGCTGAACAGCGCCAGGTGCGTGATCAGCCACCGCCGCATGCGGGCCCGCCATTTGCGGTTGCCCGAGGCGTGCCGCAAGCCCCGGCCGGTATCGGTTTCCGCCTCGGCAACCGGGAGGTCGATGACCCCGCGGTGGAATCGGCCGGTACGGCCCGCATGCCGGGCGTGGCCCTCCTGGGCCGGGCGCCATTCCCGGACCCGGCCGCCACCCCCCACCGGCAGGGCCACCGGGCGCGGCAGGCGCTCCCGGTCCTCCGCCGCCGCGGTCTTGCGGTGCTGGGCGGCAATCAAGGCATAGAACACCGGCACGACGAACAGGGTAAACAGCGTTCCCAGCAGCATGCCCGACACCAGCACCGTCCCGATGCTGTTGCGCGCCGCGGCCCCCGGCCCGGACACCAGCACCAGGGGAAAGTGACCGAAGACCGTGGCGGCCGAGGTCATCAGCACCGGGCGCAAGCGCGTCAAGGACGCTTCGCGCAAGGCGGCGTCCTTGGACAACCCGCGCTCCTGCAGCCGGTTGGCGAATTCCACGATGAGAATGCCGTTCTTGGCCACCAGCCCCAC
>DJGG01000150.1:2164-5005 GCA_002432195.1 Desulfobacteraceae bacterium UBA5852 | reverse complement strand
CCCACCTGGGAGTAGATGTTGATGGTGGTGAGGTCCAGAAAGGTGAACACCAGCGCTCCGGAGATCGCCAGGGGCACGGAACCCACCAGCACGATCAGGGGGTCGCGGAAGCTTTGGAACTGCGCCGAGAGCACCAGGTAGATGAGCACCAGGGCGAAGCCGAGGGTGACGGTGAGCGCCTCGCCTTCCTGGCGGATCTGCCGCGACTCGCCCGCGTAGTCCACGGTCATGCCCGGACCGCCCGCCGCGGCCGCGGCGGTCTCCAGCACGCGCAAGCCCTCCTCCTTGGTGATGCCGGCCTGCAGGCCGCCGAAGACCCGCGCCGCGTTGCGCTGCTGGAAGCGGTTCAGGACGCGCGGGGCCGTAGTGGTTTCGATGCGCGTGAAGGTCGATACGGGCACGAGCACGCCGCTCGGCGTCTTGATCTTGAGGTCGAGCAGCGGCTGGAGGGTGGCCCGGTCCTTGTCGCCGATCTGGGGGATCACCTTGTAGCTGCGGTCGAAGTAGTTGAAGCGGTTCACGTAGGCCCCGCCCAGCAGGGTGCCCAGCTCCTGGCCCACGCCGGCCAGGTCGAGCCCGAGATCGGAGAGCCGCTCGCGGTCGAGCACGACATGCGCCTGGGGCAGATCGATCTTCAGGTCCGAGTCCACATAGAGAAACTTGCCGCTGTGGGATCCGGCGTTGACCACCGCCTCCACGTTCCGCAATAGCTCCTCCGTGGGCCCGTCGCTCTGGAGCACAAGCTCGACGTCGTACTGCCCCGGGGTCGGCAGGGGGGGGTCCAGGCGCGGGAAGACACGCAGGCCGGGCACCCGGGCGACCGTGGCGAAGACATCGCCGTACATCTGCGCGGTGGAGCGCGGGCGCGACTTCCAGTCCTTGGTGACCATGCCGCCGAAGCCGCCCCAGGGGGCCGCCAGCGACCACATGAATTGCGCCTCGGGAAAGGCCGTGATCCCGCGGATGACCTCCAGCGACTCGCCGTTCACGGCCTCCAGGGTGGCGTCGGGGGAGGCCTCGAGAAACAGGCTGATGTGGCTCTGGTCCTCGACGGGGGCGAGCTCCCGCCGCGAATGCTGGTACAGGGGCCAGGCGGCCAGGGTGATCAGCAGGGCGGCGGTGACGATGGCCCAGCGCATTTCCAGCGCCCGGTCGAGCAGCCATCCGTAGGCGCGGCGCACACGCGCGAAACCGCGGTTGACGAGGGCGGTCAGCCGGCCTTCCTTGCCCTGGGGATGGACGAAGCGCGAGCTCATCACCGGCGAGAGGGTCACGGCCACAAAGCCCGAGACCACCACCGCGGCGGCCAGGGTGATGGCGAATTCCAGAAAAAGCGAGCCGGTCAGCCCGCCCTGGAAGCCGATGGGCGCGTAGACTGCGGCCAGGGTGATGGTCATGGCGATGATCGGACCGATCAGCTCGCGGGCGCCCGCCACGGCGGCCTCGATGCGCGATTTCCCCTGGCGCACGTGGCGTTCCACGTTCTCCACCACCACGATGGCGTCGTCCACCACCAGGCCCACCGACAGGACGATGGCCAGGATGGTCAGGAGGTTCAGGCTGAAGCCGAAGGCCAGCATCACCAGGGCGGCCCCGATCAGCGAGACGGGCATGGCCAGGAGGGGCACGAGCGCCGTGCGCACCGAGCCCATGAAGAGGAACACCGCCAGGCCGACGATCATGATGGTCTCGCCCAGGGTTTTGGTGATCTCCGCCAGGGCGTCGCGCATGAACATCGTCCCGTCCCACACCAGGCGCATGTCGATGTCCTTGGGCAGGGTCGGCCGGATGCGCTCCATCTCCTCCCGCAGCCGCCGGGCGACCTCGATCTCGTTGGAGCCCACCAGCGGCCAGATGCCCAGGTAGACGGCCTGGGATCCGTTGTACTTGGCCACCATCTCGGCTTCCTCGGCGCCCAGCTCGACGGTGGCCACGTCGCTCAGGCGTACGATGGCGCCGCGGCGCTCGGCCACGATGAGATCCTTGAACTCCTCGGTGGTGCGCAGGTCGGTGTTCGCCAGCAGGTTGACCTGCACCAGGTTGCCCTTGGTGCGGCCCACGGCCGCCAGGTAGTTGTTGCGTTGCAACGCCGCGTGCACGTCGCCGGGGGAGAGATTGAGGGCCGCCAGGCGTCCGGGGTCGATCCAGACGCGCATGGCGATGGAACGGCCGCCCTCGATGGTGACCCGCTGGACTCCCGCAAGGGTGGCAAACTGCGGCTGCAGCGTGCGGGTCAGCCAGTCGGTGACGGCCGGCACGCTGCGCTCCGCGGAAGTGAAGCTCAGGTAGAACGAGGCGTAGGGCCGATCGGCACGCTGCACCTCCACCACCGGCGGCTCGGCCTCCTCCGGCAGCTCGGAGCGCACCTGCTGCAGGCGCGCGGTGACTTCGGCCAGCGCCGCCGTGCTGCTGTGATTCAGCTTCAGGCGGACCGTGACCGTGCTCAAGCCCGCGCGACTGCTGGACTCGATGTGGTCAACGCCGCTGATGGCCGACACCACCCGCTCGATGGGCGTGGTGAGGAAGCCGCGGATGGTCTCGGCGCTGGCCCCGGTGTAGACGGTCGTGATGATGACCGACGAGCTTTCCAGGTTCGGGTACTGCTGCACCGGCAGGGTCGTCAACGCGCGCCACCCGCCGAACACGATGGCGAGGTTGACGACCACCGCCAGCACGGGGTGGCGGATAAAGACGTCCGTAAAGGAGCGCCTGGGGGTTTCCGGGTCGGATCTGGCGTCGCTGGGCGTGTCCATGGGTCACCTGTTCGCCTCGGCCGTCCCGTCGGCGGCGGCCACGCGCGTGTTGTCGTGCAGTTTGAAGGAGCCGGCCGCGGCAACCCGC
>DJGG01000150.1:0-2124 GCA_002432195.1 Desulfobacteraceae bacterium UBA5852 | reverse complement strand
CTCGCCGGCGGCCAGCCCTGCATAAATGGCCACCTCGTCGCCCAGGATCGCGCCGCTGGTCACGGGCCGCCGCCGGGCGCGGGCGTCACCTTTCCGGTCGGTTTCGATGACGAAGACGAAGTCCCCTTCCGGCCCCTTGCGCAGGGCGTTGGCCGGCACGGCCACGGCCTTGTGCAGCGGGCCCACGGGAATCCGAATGCCCACCGAGGCACCGGGCGCGGGCGCGCCGGCGGCGCCTTCGAGCCTGGCGCGCACCAGGGCATTGCGCGTCAGCGGGTCGATGCGCGCGTCCAGGGCAACGATCCGGGCCTCGGCGGCCGGGGTTCCCGCGGTCGAAAGGACCTCCAGCGTCTGGCCCACCTCCAGTCCCGCGGCCACCTGCTGGGCCACCGCAAAGTCCACATGCACGGCCTCGTCCACGCCTTGCAGGGTGGTGAGCGGGGTGCCCTCGTTCAAGTACTGGCCGATGTGCACGTCCGACAGGCCCACGCGCGCGCGGAACGGCGCGCGAATGGTTTTGCGGGCGATGACGGCCTTGTTGCGGGCGATCTGGGCCAGGGCGATGTCCAGCTCGGCGGCCGCGCGATCCACCTCGATCTCGGAGGCGGCGCGGTTCCGGTTGGCCTGCCGCATGCGCTTGAGGAGCGTGCGCGCCAGGGCGGCCTGGGCTTGCTGGGCTTTCAATTCGGCCTCCTCGACGGCCACGTCGAGCTTCACCAGCAGCTCTCCGGCTTCCACGACCCGCCCGGGGGTGAGCCGCACCTCCGCCACGGTGCCGGGAAGTTCGTTGCGCAGGGTGATGGAGCGCAGGGCGACGATCGTCCCGATGGAGGTGGTCGTCTGGCGGTGGTCGAGGGGTTTGGCCACCGCCAGCATGACCGTTTCCATCGGCTCGGGCTGGCTGGCCGTGGCGGCATTGGCCTCCTTGGTGGTGGTGTATTTCCACGTGGCGAGCCCCGCGCCGATGGCCAGGAGCGTCGCAAGCAACAGAAACGCACGGATATGGATTCCAGGGCTGTTCATGACCCGACTCCTTCCAATACCTCCGGTTGGGCTGAGGCCCCAAGGCGGGATGGGTGTGGCGGGAATATGGCGGATGCTTCCGGCATGATGGCCTCTAAACACGAAGAACCATCGCGTTTGACAAACACGATAGTTCCTCGTATTTTGGTGTCAAGGACGATAGTTCCTCCCATTGGGGTGTCAAGAAATTTTCTGGGGAAAGGAGCGGGCAGCCGTGCGCAAATGGTCCAGCGAGAGGTCTTCCGAGTTTTCGCGTTGCACCCCGACCCAGCAACGAAGCCGTGAGCGGTATCGGGCCATACTGGACAACGCCTTGGCGATCATCACCGAAAAAGGTGTCGACGGACTGCGCATGAGCGACATCATCGAGCGCGCCGGCGTGCCCTGCGGCTCGCTGTACCAGTATTTCCCGGACAAGTCGGCCATCATCGGGACCTTGGCCGAACACCTCAATGCCGAGGGGCGCGTTTGCGTCAAAGCGGAGCTGGAATCCGTGCACGCCATGCAGGACGTGCACCCGGCGCTCTGCCGCATCACCGACGGCTACTATCGGGCGCTCCTGAACGAGCCCGTGATGCGCGACATCTGGCACGCCGCCCAAACCGACCGGAACCTCCAGAATCTCGACCACGCGCACATGGACGTCCTGGCCACTTATCTGCTCGAGGTGCTGCAACGCCTGGTGCCCCAGGCCGACCCCCGCCGGCTGACGGAAATCTCCCGCCTCACCATGCAGCTCACCGCGGCGGCCGTGCGCTACGCCATCACCCTCGAGAAAGCGGAAGGCGACCGGGCCATCGCCATGTTCAAGAAGCTCCTGCCCACGGATCTCCCCTCCCTGGGCGATCTCCCGTGATGCTCACGCGAAGACGCCTCGACCTCTAGACGATCGCGCCCATCGATTTTCGACAACGCGGAAATTTCCGGTGAAGCCTGGGTCCAGCAGGACGGGGGTGCCGCGGCAGGTCCGGGCGGCAAGGGGAAAAGACGAATGGGAACTATATGTTATATCCATGGCGGGACGGCGGGCGGGCGTTTGCCCCACGGCCGCCGCCCGGTGGCCGGGTGTCGGCCGGGGCCGATCCCCGGGCGGCCGGGCGG
>DJGG01000261.1:17403-26787 GCA_002432195.1 Desulfobacteraceae bacterium UBA5852 | reverse complement strand
AGCATTTCGGCCTGAGGCGCAGGTTATCCACAGCCTGCTATGGTCACACACCGATATTCTGAAATCAGACTTGATATGGGACGCACGCCCCAAGCGACTTTCATCTCCCCTGGGGGCAACCCGGCGCCCACAAACGGCCGGCCACACCCCGCGGTTCAACTGCCCGCCTGACCACGTCGTGCATGCATAAGGAAGGAACCAAGCCACGTCCGCCCGCCCGGCATAGGCGACTTGTCGGTCTGCACCATGGCAGAATTTCACATGGTGATCAAGAGGTAAGCTTCATCCTGTGTCGGAGCCCCAGGCGCACGGACGTTGCCAGGCGGGCTCGGCCCGCACCTTGCCTTTCCACCGGTTGCTTGCATATCCACCTCCTGCGTATCCAATAAACCCGCCGATCAATCGCTTTTTCGGGATGGAAGACGCTTGCCATGGGCGACCCGGGAACCTGAACCGATCGGCCCCCAGGCCTCCCATGGCATCCGTCTCATTCGGAGGCCGGCGTTTCCGCCGCTTCGCCTCCCCTGCCGGATCCCACCCGGACCAGCACCACTCCGCACACTCCCATGAGCAGTCCCCAGGTGAGCAGCCCCATGCCCGCGCCGGCTGCGGCTTCCAGGCCGCCTATGGCCAGCGGCCCGCCGAACATTCCCACCCCCCAGGCCAGGTAGTAGGCCCCGGAAAAGGTCCCCCGGAGGTCCTCGGGGGCCGCGCGGTTGACGGAGGTGAGCGACCCGGTGCCCAGGAGCCCCAACCCGAAGCTGCCCAGGAGCGCCATCCCGGCCAGGACCGAGCCCTGGGCCAGGGTGAGGCCCGCCATCCCGGCGCCCGCCACCAACATCCCGGCGGCGGTGAACTTCCGGTGCCCCCAGCGGTCGATGGCCGGACCGGTGAGAAAGAGGGCCGTGCCTAAAGCCAGGTAGAACCCGGTGAAGTAGAGGCCCACGCCCCCGGACGTGGCGCCCTTGGCTTCCAGGAGATAGACCGGCACCAGGGTGACGCCGGTGCCGTAGCCCGCGCCGTAGACGGCCGCGGCCAGGAAGGTGGCCAGCACCGCGGGCCGCCGGAGGATGGGCACCAGCGCCCGGAAGTTCCGGGGCTGCCGCTGGATGGCACCTGCCCCGGCGGCCTTGACGGGAAAACGCGCCAGAAGGAGCCCCCCGGCGCCGCAGAGCACCGCGTAGACCACGAAGACCGTCTCCTGCGGCAGGAAGCGGCCGATGAGCAGACCCAGCCCCGGCCCGATGGTGAGGCCCAGGTGGAGCACGGCGTTGTAGCTCCCGATGACCCGGCCCTCGCGGCCGGGGTTCGCCAGGGCCAGCACCGCCGGCGCAAGCGACCAGACCGGCGCCTCCCCCAGGCCCTGGACGAAGCGGCCGGCGAGGATGGCCAGGCCGGAGCGGCTGAAGTAGAAGCCCAACCCCGCCAGGGCGCAGACGAGGTAGCCGGCGACCAGGAAGGGGGTGATCCCGTAACGGTCGGCGAGCCGGCCGGCCGGGAACTGCACGGCGGTATAGGCCAGGGCAAAGGCCGCGGCGAGCGCCCCCACGGTGTGGGGCGCCCCGGAAATCACGGAATAGTGGCGGGGGAGCAGGGCGACGATCATCCCCACCCCCACCATCATGAGAAAGACGGCAAGGAACAGAACCAGGGTGGTCCGATTGGAATGCATGGATGGAACCTTTCGCGATACGCAACGGGTGGCCGTGCGCCGGGCCTCTGCCTGGGAAGGGGCGGCACCTCCCGGGGCCGCCGGAGGGGGGCGCACAGCGGAATGGACGGGGGACGGCAGGCCGACAGCAACCAGGGCCGCACGTCCAGATGGCGGCCTGAGGCGCAGTTTATCCACAGCCTGTTAGCTCAAGGGGGGCGGAGGCGGCGGAAGGATCGTGGCGTAACGAATGGGTCGCACGCCCGCGGGGGTTTCCATGATGAATCGGTCCCATGAATGGGTTGGAGAAGAGGAACTACCGGCCGCAACGTTAATCGAACGCCGCCCGGCTGTCAACGCCGGCAAACTGCACCGGCAACCTTCGGCGGACCATTTTCTCAACAAGGCGCCAGAACGTGGATGCCATTATGCGTCTCCATGATTCCCGCCGACTGTTGCCAAAGCGAACTGGGCTCAAGACTCCAACAGATTCCGGGCCAGCCGGTGCAATTCGACGTTGGCCAGGGCCACGACCTTTTTCTTGACGGTTCTGGAATAGTATTCCCGTTCGGTCTTGGTGAGAGGCAGGCCGTCCAGCTTCTTCTGGAACAGCTCCTTCTGCTTGGACGAAAACACCTGGGACAAGGCGTATTCCACGGACAGCTCTTCCAGGCGGGCCGTCTTCTGCCGGCCCTTCTCGGCTTCCTGCTGGTAGTAAAGCTCGAAGACGGCCTTGAGACGGGCCGGATGAAGGGTCATCCCCCGCAGGTCGAACGGTTCCTCCCGGCTCAAAGCGTCGCGCAGCGACTTCAGCAAGGCCTTTTCCGAGTCGGCCAGCGCGGTCTTCAACCGCTTCGCCCAGGGGAACGAGAGACGTGAGGCGTCATAGACGGTGAGCGCCATCACCAGCAGCCCCCGGAAGTCGCCCTGCTCTTCCTCGGTAGCGAGATGGGCACCCACCCCGTCAGGGTCGAAACGGCCATCCCGGGCCGTGTTCAACAGAACCACCGGAAACCCCTCCCAGAGCCTCCCGTCCCGGCTCTTCACCACCTCGGCCAGCGTCCGGTTGACGTCGATTTCGTCCTCGGTTTCCAGAAGGGGCAGACCGAGCTGGGCAAGCCGGGCCAGCAGTCGTTCATCCGCCATACAGGCCCTCCTTCCGCTTCAGAAACCGGTTCCACTGCCCGAGCACATCCAGCAGTTGGGCTTTGCCGAGACGGTAGTCTTGCATCGGAGGAATATATACAATTAATTGTATTTTTTAAATCAATATCATGTACGTATTAATACAATAAACGATTGTAGCGGTCAAGAAAGAGCTGCAGCGAGGACCTCGTCCAAGGAATACGGGCTGATTAGAACAGACGAGAAGTGGGCAACGGAATTGCTGGAGGAATTCCCACGAACCCGTCTCAAAAGATGGATTTTTGCCCCAGATCAAGGCGGAGACGGCTTTCAAACCGGAGGCAACCTGCCGGTTGTCGAGGATTTGAGAGCCGGCTCAAACGCGGAGATGGGGCATCAGCCTGTAGATATGCTGCGTCTCGGGCCGCGATGCTGCGTTGCACCCCTCGGGAAAGTGCTCACGACCCTTAAGGTCGCTGCGCTTTTCCCATCGGCCCGCGCCTTGCCTCTCGACCCGATACTTGCGTATCCACAAGGCTGAAAAGACGCTTTTGGGCCGGGTTCGCCTCACCCCTCGATTTCCAGCGCCACCTTCTCCACCCTGGCCAGGTCCCGCTGGTAGAAAAAGGCCCCGGCGAAGAAGAGGGCCGCCGCGACTACCAGGAAGGCCGGCAGCACGGTGAGGGCTTTGGCGATGCCGAAGCGGTCCGAGAGCGCCCCGATGACCACCGGGCCCAGGGAGGCCCCCAGGAGGTTCTGGCAGATGACGCACAGGGCGTAGGAGATGGCCCGCAGGCCGGGGTGCACCACGTCCTGGGTCACGGCCGCGGCCGCCGGCAGGAAGGACACCACGGTGAGGCCCATCACCAGGATCACCGCGTACTGGAGCGCGCCGTGGAAAAAGCTCATGGCGGCGAAGAGCAGCACGGCCGACACCAGGGTGGACAGCGCCGCGAAGAGCAGCCGGGCGTTCACCCGGCGGCGCATCCAGATGTCCGCCAGATACCCCCCCAAAGGCGCCCCGAAGAGGGCCAGGAGCATCACCGCCCCGGCCCGCACCCCGGCCTGGGCCTCGGGGATGGCGTAGACCCGGTGGAAGAAGGTGGGCAGCCAGGTGAGCAGCGACGTGGTGCAGAAGACCACCCCGGCAAACCCCAGGTAGGTGAGGATCAGGGTGGGGTTACGGCTGAATTCCCGCACGAGCTCCGCCCTGCCCATGCGCACCTGGCGCGTGCCCCCCTCCACGGCCACGGTGCGGGCGAGCTCCACGGTCTTGTAGTCCTTCACCCGGAAGAAGAGCAGGGCGATGACGAGCCCCGGCAGGGCCACGAGCCCGAAGGCGTGGCGCCAGCCCCAGTGGGCGGCCACCAGCCCCCCGAGGGCCACCCCCAGGGCGCTGCCCAGCGGGATGGAGGCATTCCAGATCCCCATGATGCGGGAGCGCTGCTCCGGGGGGTAGAGGCCGGCGATCATGGCCGTGCCCCCGGGGGCGTAACCCGCCTCGCCGATGCCGATGAGGGTGCGGCAGGCGAACAGATGGCCGAAGCGGCCGGCCAGGGCGCACAGGGCCGTGGCCAGGCTCCAGACGATGCCCATCAAGGCGATGGTCTTCTTGCGGCTCCAGCGGTCCACGAGGATGGAAACCGGGAAGGTGAAAACCACGATGGACCAGTAGACCGCGGAGACCAGCATGCCGCACTGGGCGTCGGTCAACCCCCAGTCGGCCTTGATGAAGGGGAAGAGGGAGGTCACCACCAGCCGGTCCACGTAATCGAAGAGATAGAGCAGGAACAACAGGGTGAAGACGTACCGGCGGTAGCCCGGGGAAACCTGATCCGCTGCCGTGCCGACTGCCGCGACCATGCGTGCCCTCCCTTTTGCGGATGGTTGAAACCCCGGCCGCCGCCCGCGGCGCCGGGGCTAACCCGTGCCGACCTCAGGGGGTGTTCCGGCAGGGAGGCGAGAGGGGGTCTCCCCCCGTCGCCTCCGCCGCCTCAGGCACGCGTCGGTGCCAGCCGGTCGCCGCGCTTACTGCGCCGGCGCTGGATGAGGTAGATCCCCACCATGATCAGGAACCCGATCACGGAGGTGATGTACTCGTGGAACAGCAGGCACCCGGCGGCAAGGCCCGTGGCGCAGCGTTCCAGCTTCGTGGACTTGTCGCGCAGGTAGCCGATGATGGTGGAGCCCAGCGAGATCACGCCCATGAGCACCGTGGCGAACACGAGGAGGAACTCCAGGTAGTCGAAGGGCACGTTGGGGTCGAGAATCGCCGGCATCCACAGGATGATGGGCGAATAGACGAAGGCGAAAGGCACGTAGATCTTGGCCGAGGACAGGGCGAAGGCGGTGAACCCGGTTTTGAAGGGGTCGGCCCCGGATATGCCGGAGGCCGCGTAGGCGGCGAGCGCCACCGGGGGCGTCACATCGGCCAGCACGGCGTAAAAAAGCACGAACATGTGGGAAATCAGGGGGTGGACCCCCCACTGGAGCAGCGCCGGGGCGGCGATCATCGACGCGATGATGTACTGGGCCGTGGTGGGAATGCCCATGCCGAGAACGAAACAGGAAAGGGCGGTGAAGACCAGGGTGAAGAAAAGCGTGACGGCCTGGAGCTCCAGCAGCCCCATGACATCCCCCGCCATGATGAACACCGCGACCCCCTTGGCCAGTTCGATGACCGCCGAGGCGAACTTGAGGCCCAGCCCCGTCAGGGTGGTGGCCCCCACGATGAACCCCACGCAGGCGCAGGCCGCGCCGATGGCCAGGGCGTTCTTGGTGCCCCACTCCAGGGTGTGGAGGATGTCCGGAAAGCGCATCTTGCTTTCCTTGTAGAAGATGCCCACCAGGATCACCGCGAGATTGGCCAGCAGGGCGGCCGTATCGGGGGCCATGCCAGAGGCCAGCAGCACCGCCAGCAGGACGCCGGTGGCCAGCCCCAAAAGCCAGGAGCGCAGGTCCGTCGTCTTGAAGGTGATCGCGTAACCGGCCACGGCCGCCGCGGACCAGAGCACCATGGTGAGCACGGAGTAGGTGAGGGGATTGGTCCAGAGCAGCACGCAGGGCATGGAGATCAGGATGGTGATCAGCAGCGGCGAGGTCTTCCAGTGGATCTGCCCGATGGACACGGAGAACATGATCCCCCAGTAGGCCGCCAGGAAGGGGCTGCTGCCGGAAATCAGGAGCCACACGATGCCCACCAGGGGGAGGAGCAGCAGTCCCTTCTCCTTGAGCACCACCTTGATGCGCGGCAGGGATTCTTTGGGCAGTCCGAAGAGCCCGAGTTTCAGGGCTTCGAAGTGCACCATGACGCCCACGGCGAAGAAATGCAGGAAGGACGGGATGATGGCGCAGGCCGCGATCTTGATGTAGGGAATGGCCAGGAACTCGGCCATGATGAAGGCCGCCGCCCCCATGATGGGGGGCATGAGCTGGCCCCCGGTGGAGGCGGCCGCCTCCACGGCCCCGGCGAACTGGGGCTTGTAGCCCACCTTTTTCATCAGCGGGATGGTGAAGGCGCCCGTGGTCACCGTGTTGGCGATGGAGCTGCCGCTGATGGAGCCCAGGAAGCCGCTGGAAATCACCGAGACCTTGGCGGGCCCGCCCACCGTGCCCCCGGCGATGGCCAGGGCCAGGTCCATGAACAATTGCCCCAGGCCGGTCTTGGAGATGAAGATGCCGAAGAGCACGAAGTGGAACACGAAGGTCGCCACCACCCCCAGGGGGATGCCGAAGATCCCCTCGGTGCCGAGGTACATGTGCTCGATGATGCGCTCGATGTTGTAGCCCCGGTGGGCGAAGAAGCTCAGGCCGGGAACGTTGAGGAAATACGGGCCGAGATAGCAGTTGATCAACACGATGTAGGCGATGATGGGCAGCGGCGGCCCGATGCTGCGGCGGGTGCCTTCCAGCACCAGGAGAATTGCCATGGCGCCGATGACCATGTCCATTTCGGTGGCTAGGCCTGCCCGGAACACCAGCGCGTTGAATTCCAGGAAAATGTAGACCGACACGGCCGAGGAGAGCACGACGAAAAAGACGTCGAAGTAGGGCATTTCGTTCTGCACGAAGGAGAATTCCTTGCGCGTGACAATGGCGTAAAGGCCCTGCAGCCAATGCAGAACGAACAGGAGCGTTACGATGGAAAACGTGATGAAGAGAAAAACGCTCCAGAAGATCAGGGTCTTGTTGGGGTCCCGGAAGACTTTCGCGAACTCGATGTGGTCAAAGGCATAATTGGCGCCCCAGCCGATGCCCGCGATCATGGCCGTGAACAGGACCAGGTCCACGTAAAGGAAGGCGCGGTTGCTGAGCAGCTCCCGGCGCTTGAAGTACAGGATCACCAGGAAGGAGGCCGCCGCGGCCGCCAGGCTTCCCAGGGGCGTCAGTTTCCAGAGCTCCCGGAACATGGCCGTGAACACGGAGCTGCCGATGGCCGCGTAGATCAGGTCGTAGTAGAGGTGCTTGCGCTCGATGGTACCGGCCTTGCGCATGGAATAGAGAAAAAATACGAGGGGCAGGACGAAGGCGAGGTGGAAGGCCCGGTGCCGCCATTCCTGGAGCACGCCGAACCCGGCGGTGTAGATGTGAAAGATGGAGAGCACCAGGGTCATGGCGAAGGTGAGCTTCAGCACGATGCCGGTGACCTTCCGAAAACGCACCTCCGGATCGTACTTGGAGATTTCGTCCATGTCCTCCTTCAGGTCGGCCGGGGCCTTGAATCTCTCGTCTTGCGCCATCGTATCAGCTCCGTCAGGTAAAGGTGAGGTCCAGCTTCTTGGTCACATAGCTCCAGAGCGGCATCCGCGTCACCGCGATGGACAGCAGCGTGTCCCCGGCCAGGCCGGCCAGGTCGACGCGTCGGGTGTCACCGAGGAGCAGGGTGTTGCCGTACTGCCGGCTGACCCACTGCTGCAGACCGGGAATCACCCGGTGCATGTTGGAGATGGCGAAATGGTCCCCCTCCACCGCGAACACCTCGTCGCCGAAGGCGGCGTAGGGCAGGCCGGTGCGGCTGGACCAGAAGGCCGTCTTGTAGAGCACCATGCGGTACTGTTCGTCCACCCGCAGGTAATCCCAGACCGGGCAGTGCTCCACCGAGTGCGTGAACCCGAGGGCGAAACGGAACCCGGGCCGCACGGTGTGGAGCCACACGGTGCGGCCCTCCCGCAGCGCCCGGATCTCCAGGGCGTACAGCGGGAAGAGCCCCGCAAGCAGCAGGGCCCCAAGCAGGCTTGCGGCGACCAAACGTTTCATGGCGACCCCGGGCTCCGGCGGGCCGCCGGAGGCCCGGGGGTTCCTTTCCATTTTCTACCGAAGATCAAGGACCTATTTGATGAGGCCCTTCTCACGGTAATACTTCTCCGCACCCGGGTGCAGCGGGATGGCCATGCCGTCGAGGGCGGTATCCAGGGTTACGTCCTTGCCCTTGGCATGGGCGGTGGCCATGATTTCATTGGCCGGGGGTGCGGCCGCCTTCTTGCCCTCTTTTTCCACCATGACGAATTCGCCCGCTTCCCACAGGGCCTTGGTCAGGGTGTAGATGACCTCTTCGGAAACGTCGGCGTCACACACCCACTGGGCCATGACGGCCACGGTCTGCACGGGCTGGTCGAGGCCGGCGTAGGTGCCGGCGGGAATCACGACCTTGGCGTAGAACGGCCAGGTGGCGACGATTTTCGTCACCAGGGCGTCTTCGATGTTCACGATGGAAATCGGGGTGCTGGAGGCCAGTTCCATCACCGAGGAGGTGGGAATCCCGGCGGTGATGAAGCCCGCGTCGGCCTGGGCGTCCTGCATGCGCTGGGCGATGCCGGCAAAGCTGAGCCAGTCCAGGCTGCCGAAGTCGTCGAACTTGATGCCGGCCGTGGTGCAGATGTTTTCGGCGTCCACCGCCGTTCCGCTGCCGCGGTCGCCGGGGATGACGCTTTTGCCCTTGAGATCCATGACGCTCTTGATGCCGGCTTCCTTGCGGGTCACGATCTGGATGACCTCGGGGTAGAGGGAGGCGATGCCCCGGACGTTCTTGACCGGGTTGTCCTTGAACTGATCCAGCCCATTGTAGGCCTGATAGGCGGTGTTGTTCTGCACGAAGGCCGATTCGATGCCATGGGAGCGGATGAGGTTGAGGTTGGCCGTGGAGGCGTTGCCGGCCTGGGCGGTCACGATGATCTCGGGGACCTTGGTGGAAAGGGCCTGGGCCAGAACGCCGCCCAGGGGATAGTAGGTGCCGCCGGTGCCGCCGGTGGCGATGGCGAAAAACATTTTGGCCGCCAGGCTGGGCGCGGCGAAGGACAGGGACAGGACCACCAGGACGGTGGCCGCGATCAGAATTCTGCGCTTGCTCATCACCTCATCTCCTTTGTTGAAATCCTGAGGAAACCTTCCGGTCCATCATTCCACCTGGGAGCTGCGGATGAAACCTCTGAAACTCACCTCCTTTCCCATTGAGTCGGGCGGCATGCCCTGTGGGCGCTGCCGGTCGGGTACATGCCGGGAAGCGGCGATCGGCCGGGGACGCCTGCGGAGCGCCCGCCCGGCGCGGCGGCTTGGTGGCGGTTGAAGGTCCCCGCCCTGTTGCGCATATGACTTTTTATTCGGTAGCGCTT
>DJGG01000261.1:7055-17383 GCA_002432195.1 Desulfobacteraceae bacterium UBA5852 | reverse complement strand
GAACACCCCGGGGCCGGTCGCGGCACCAACTTGAGGCTTCTATCCGGTCCCGATTTGGTCCATACTACCGTCCGGCGCCCCCGCCGGCCCGGTACGGCCGGCAGCGCCCCCCCGGCGCCTCTCGATGCGCCCCACAAGGAGGAGGCACAGGATGCCGTTCAGCGATGTGGAAGCCACCCGCCAAACCCTGGAGGCCGCGGGGTATGCCTGCAGCCCGGAGATCGCCACCGTGGTCTTTCTGGCGGCCGTGGCGGGCAAACCCGTGCTGGTGGAAGGGCCGGCCGGGGTGGGCAAGACGGAGCTCGCCAAGGCCGTGGCCCGGGGGCTCGGCCGGGAGCTCATCCGCCTCCAGTGCTACGAGGGGCTGGACGAGACCAAGGCGCTCTACGAGTGGGAGTACGCCAAGCAGCTCCTCTACACCCAGATCGCCCGGGAGAAGATCAGCGACGCCGTGTCCGGGGCCGCCAGCCTGGGGGAGGCCATGGAGCGCATCGCCGCCGAGGAGGACGCCTTCTTTTCCGAGCGCTTCCTCCTGGCCCGTCCGCTCTTGAAGGCCATCCGCTCGCCGGCGCCCGTGGTGCTCCTCATCGACGAGGTGGACAAGTCCGACCCCGAGTTCGAGGCCTTTCTCCTGGAGGTCTTGAGCGATTTCCAGGTCACGATCCCCGAGCTCGGCACCCGCAAGGCCCTCCACGTGCCCTTCGTGGTGCTCACCTCCAACAACTACCGGGACATGAGCGACGCCCTCAAGCGCCGCTGCCTGCACCTCTACATCGATTACCCGGACGCGGAGACCGAGCGGGGCATCGTCTGCCGGCGCATCCCCGGGCTTTCCCGCCGCCTGGCCGAGCAATTGGTCGCCGCCATGGGCCGCATCCGGGCACTCGACCTCAAAAAAACCCCCAGCATCTCCGAAACCCTGGACTGGGCCCAGGCGCTCTTGAGCCTCCAGGTGGACAGCCTCTCCCGGGAGGTGGTGCTCTCCACCCTCAACGTGATCTGCAAGTACCGCCAGGACGCCCAGCGGGTGCGCCAGGAAGTGGAGCGGGTGGTGAAATTCCCGTAAAGGGGGGACAGCGGCATGCAACACCGGGGGGCGCCATGGATGTCATGATCCACCGGTTCGCGGCCGCGGCCCGGGCCGCGGGGCTGCGCATCGCCACCTCCGAGGTGCTGGACGCGCTGGCCCTCCTGCCCCGGGTGGACATCCTGGACGAGGCCCAGTTCGCCGCCCTCCTGCGGGCCAATTTCGCCAAGAGCCGGCTGGAGCGGGCGCGCTTCGAGCACCTCTACCATCTCTTCTTCCACGAGCTGCGGGAAGACCTCCACGCCTCCTCGGCCCCCGTCGCCCCCCACGTGGAGGACTTCCGCCGGGAGCTGATCTCCCTGGAGCCCCCCTCGGAGGCCCTTTCCGCCATCGCGGACTTCCTGGCGGCCGACCCGGCGGCCTACCTGGAGCTGCTCAATTCCCTTCAGTCCGAGGGGCGCGGCGCCGCCGGGGGGCCCCGGGGGGCCGGCGCCAACCTGGGGGGCCTGGTGCGGCGGCTGCCCGTGCTCCGGGCGCTCCAGCGGGCCCGGGAGGCCCTGGACGGCTTCCTGGCCGCCAACCGCAGCCGGATCCACTGGGAAACCCGCCGGGACCTGGAGCGGCACCTGGCCGGCCGCCTGGAGACCGCCCGGCGGCTGCTGGCGGGCGAGGACCCCCTGCGCAGGCTCACCCCCACACCCCTGCCGGCCGTCACCGAGACCTACGGGGAGCTGGGGCGCACCCCCTTCGCCAATCTCTCCCCGGGGGAGCGCGTGCGCCTGCGGGAGGCCATGGCCCAGCTCGTGCGCCGGCTCCGGGACCAGACGGGCCTGCGCACCAAAGCGCGCTCCCGGGGCCTGCCGGACCTCAAGCGCACCCTGCGGGGGGCCGTGCGCACCCAGGGCATCCCCCTGGAACTGCGCTTCCGGCGCCGCCCTCCCCGGAAAGGGCGCATCGTGGTGCTCTGCGACGTCTCCGGCTCGGTGTGGTCCACGGCGCGCTTCATGCTGGTCATGCTCTACGCCCTCCAGGACTGCTTCGACCGCGTGCGCAGCTTCGTCTTCGTGGACGCCCCCCACGAGGTCACCCGGCACTTCGACGACCACGAGGCCGACCGGGCCCTCACGGAAGTCCTCCACGACCCGGCCGTCCCCTACGGCGCCCCCACGGACTACGGCCGCACCCTGCGCCTCTTCCGCCACCGCCACCTGGACACGGTCACCAAGAAGACCACGGTGATCGTCATCGGCGACGGGCGCTCCAACTACGGCAATCCCGAGGAGGCCATCCTGGGGGAAATCCGGGACCGGGCCCGGCGCCTCATCTGGCTCAACCCGGAGCCGGAGGCCTTCTGGAACTCCGGGGACAGCGAAATGCGGTCCTACGCCGTCCTGTGCAACGAGGTGCGCGTATGCCAGAACCTGAACCAGTTGGCGGACATCGTCCGGAACCTGGTGCTGTGAGCCGCGCAGGCGAGCTCGCCATCCTCCACCACCTGCTGGAAGCCGCCACCGCGCCCCCGCAGGAGATCGCCGATTTCCGCGCCTGGCAGAGGGAATGGCCCGGGAGCGCCACCGCCTGGGCGACCCCCGTGGACCGGGCCCTGGCCGGGGGCCTGGCCGCCGACCGCCCGGCCTGGGCCTTTGCCGCGGGCTACCAGGCCGCCCTCCAGGTCCTGTGGCCGGCCGCCGCCCCCGGGGAAATCGCCGCCCTGTGCGTCACCGAGGCCGGCGGCACCCACCCCGCGCGGATCCGCTGCCGCCTGGCCCCCGATCCCGCAAACCCCGGGGGCTTTCGCCTGGAGGGGGAGAAGACTTTCGTCACGGGCGCCCCGGGGGCGGCCTGGCTGCTCGTGGCCGCCTCCACCGGCAGCACCCCGGAGGGGAGAAACCGCCTGCGCCTGGCCCGGGTGGCGGCCGATGCCCCCGGGGTGGGCATCACGCCCTTGCCTCCCCTGGGGTTCGTGCCCGAGCTGCCCCACGGCAGCGTGCGCTTTGGCGGCGTGCGCCTGGAGGCCGCCGACCTCCTGCCCGGGGACGGCTATCGCGCGGCCGTGAAACCCTTCCGCACCATCGAGGACCTCCACGTGAGTGCGGCCCTCCTGGCCTGGATCTTCGGCGTGGGCCGCCGGGCGAACTGGCCCGGAGAGGCGCTGGAAGCCCTCCTGGCGTGCATGGCCCTCGCCCGGGGCCTGGCCACCCAGCCGCCGCTGGCCCCCCACGTGCACCTGGCCGCCGGCGGGCTGCTGCAAGGGGTAGGAGATCTCCTGGCCCGGGTGGAGCCCCTCTGGGGGCAGGCCCCCGCCGCCTGCCGGGCGCGCTGGCAGCGGGACCGGCGCCTGCTGACCATCGCCGAGGCCGCCCGCCGTCGCCGCCTCCAGGCCGCCTGGGAGCGCTACCGCCGGTAAATCTCCCGCCGCCGGAAGGCCAGGCCCTGCATGTCGCGAAAAGGGCGGGAACTCAGGCCCCGGCGGCCCCGGCGTGCTGCAGCAGCAGGGGGGCGTGGTTGGAGGTGAAGCCGGGCGGGTCGTGGGCCAGGATGGGGGCGACGGCCGGGTGGCGCTTGAACTCCCGGGACAGGAAGCGCCGCACCCGGTCCCGGTTCCACCCCCGGGGGTGCGCGAATTCCTTGTAGAGGGAAAGATCCCCGGCGTAGAAATCCAGGGTGGCAAGCGAGCGGGCCTCGGGGCTGGCCGCCGGCAGGTTGAAGATCGCGAGGTTCAGGAAGTCGATGGCCCCGGCGTGGGCCGCCGTGAAGGTGAGCGTCCGGCGGGCGGCCTCCGCGTCCTCCGCGGGGGTGCCAAAGAGCAGGTAGACGTAGGTGCCGATGCCGGCCCGCCGGAGGTTCGTCAGGACCCGGGAGACCGTGGCGAGCCCCACCCCCTTGCCCAGGGCGTCCAGCACCCCCTGGTCCCCCGACTCCACCCCCAGCTTCAGCATGACGCATCCCGCGGCCTTCAGCCCGGCGGCGATCGCCGGATCCGCCAGGTGTTCCGTGACGCGCACGAATCCGTACCAGGCAACCCCGGGGGGCTCGGCCGCCAGGGCCTTCAGGAGCCGGGGCGCCAGGGCGTTGTCCAGGAAGTGGATCAGTCCCGGGGCGGCCCGGGAGGCGCCCCGGGCGATCTCCCGCCGCACCGTGGCCTCCCCCCGGGGGAAATAGCCGCCCCCCTCGGCCTTTTCGGGGCAGNNCGCAGCGCCGCCAGTAGCACCCCCGGGAGGTGCTGCACGGCAGGATCCCCCCCGGGGAGAGGTAGGCCTCCAGGGGCAGGGGCGCGTAGTCGGCCAGGGCCGCCGGCATTGCGTCCGCGGGCCCCACCCCGCACATGGCCAGCAGCGGGTCCTCCCCGGGCCCGGCCACCAGGTCGTCCACCAGGCCCCGGAAGGGGTTGCCCATCCCCGGGATCCCCAGCCAGGAGGTGATCAGCCCGCCCCCCATGACGATGCGCACGCCGGGCAGCATTTCCCGCAGGCACCCCGCCAGGGCGAAGGCGCAGAGGGCCTGGCTCAGAAAGTTCACCGAGAGCCCCACCACGTCGGGGGTTTCCGCCGCCAGCAGGGCCGCCAGGCGCTCCCGGAAGAAGGGGTGGAAGGGGTTGCCCGCGAAGCCCTCCGCGGCCGCCAGGAGATCGGCGCTGCGCACGGGGGAGCGCTCGGCTTCGCCGTAGTTGGCCAGGGAAATCACGGCCCCCCGCTGCCGGCCGGCCAGGTGCAGCCGCTGGTTGACCTCCAGGACCGCCTGCCGGTAGCGCGCCGGCGCGGCATACAGCGCCGGCCCGCGCAGGGCCGCGAGGCTTGCCGGCGTGTGGGCGATGGCCCGGCGGGACCAGGTGTCCGCGGCCTCCAGGGGGGTGCCCAGGAGCCAGAGCAGCCCCTCGAGGCTCGCGTCCCAGAGCCGGCTGGCGATGCCCCGGGCGGCCAGGGCCCCGTGGAGGCGCGCCAAGCCGGCCGGCGGCTCGCAGGGCTTGGCCACCGGGGGGTGGATGAGGAGGATGCGGGTGTGCGGCATGGACGCGACCTGTGGTGAACCCTTCCCCAAAGGGTCTTTTGGCCCCTTCCCGGCGTTGGCGCTGGCTGTCATATCCTCGACAACCATCCGGTCGCCTGGGGTTGGCAACTCGGCGTGACCTCGAGCGGGAGCCCGAATCCGTTTTGTGCGATGGGCGCGTGCAAGGCGGGCGCGCCCGCCATGGACGGCGGCCGGAGGCTACGGCGGATGGCCCCGGGAGTCAAGCGGCGCTCGCGCCCAGCCCCTTCCCTGGAACGTATCGGCGACCGTCCAGCGGCGAGGGCGGGAGGGGGGCTTGCCTATGGGGCCGTGAGGGTTCATATAGAAAGCATTCACCACCGGCCACCGCACCGCCCAACGCATCCAAACCGGGGGCCACCCCATGCACGAATCCATCCTCGTCACCCTCGCCGGGGTTTTGCTGGCGGCAATCCTGTGCCAGTGGATCGCCTGGCGGGTGCGCCTGCCGGCGATCATTTTCCTGTTGGCCACGGGCATCGCCGCCGGGCCCCTCCTGGGGATCCTGGACCCCGACGCCCTCCTGGGGGACCTGCTCTTTCCCTTCGTCTCCCTGTCCGTGGCCGTGATCCTCTTCGAAGGCAGCCTGACCCTCAAGTTCCACGAGATCCGCGGCCTCGGCCACGTCATCCGGCGCATGATCACCCTGGGGATGCTGGTGACCTGGCTGATCACCACGGCGGCCACGCGGCTGGCCCTGGGGTTCTCCTGGGAGGTGGCCTTCCTCTTCGGGGCCATCGTGGTGGTCACCGGGCCCACGGTGATCGTGCCCATGCTCCGCACGGTGCGCCCCTCGGCAGCCGTGGCCAACATCCTGCGCTGGGAGGGCATCCTCATCGACCCCATCGGGGCCACCCTGGCAGTGCTGGTCTTCGAGTTCATCGTCGCCGGCGGGGGCGAGGGGGGCCTGGGCACGAGCCTGCTGGTCTTCGGCAAAATCGTCCTGGCGGGCCTGGTCATCGGGGCCTCCCTGGGCCAGGCGTTCGGCCTGATGCTGCGCCGTCACTGGATTCCCCACTACCTGCAGAACGTGGCCGCTCTGGCGGCGGTCTGTGCCGCCTTTGCCCTGGCCAACCACCTGGAGGCCGAGAGCGGCCTGCTCACCGTCACGGTGATGGGCGTCTGGCTGGCCAATCTGCCGGGAGCGGATCTGGACGCCATCCTGGACTTCAAGGAAAGCCTGAGCGTCCTGCTCATCTCCGTGCTCTTCATCGTGCTGGCGGCGCGCATGGACCTGGAACGCTTCGCCTCCCTGGGCTGGCCTTCCCTGGCGGTGCTCGCCGCCATCCAGTTTCTGGCGCGGCCCTTGAACGCCCAGATCGCCGCCCTGGGATCGGATCTCGCCTGGCCGGAACGCCACCTCCTGGCCTGGATCGCCCCCCGGGGAATCGTGGCCGCCGCCATCGCGGCCCTCTTCGCCCTCCAGTTGGAGGCCCTGGGCTACCCGGACGCGGACCTCATGGTGCCCCTGACCTTCCTGGTGATCATCGGCACGGTGGTGCTCCAGAGTGCCACGGCCCGCCCCATCGCCCGCTGGCTGGGCGTGGCCGCCCCCGAGCCTCGGGGGCTGCTCATCGTGGGCGCCAACCGCGTCACCCTGACCCTGGCCCGGGAGCTCGACGCCAAGGGCGTCCAGGTGCTGCTGGCAGACGACAAATGGAGCGGCATCACCGAGGCCCGCCTGGCGGGGCTGACCACCTACTACGGCAACCCCGCCTCTGAGCACGCCGAACGCCACCTCAACCTGACGGGCATCGGTCGCCTGCTGGCCATCACCCCCAGCGCGGACTTCAATACCCTCTGCGTGCAGCACTACCGACCGGAGTTCGGACCCCAGAACGTCTTCGCCATCCGCACCCGCCCGCCCGGGAGCGCCTCCCGGGAACTCAAATCCGCCCCCCGGCGCCGGGGGCGGACCCTTTTCGGCGCCGAGGTCACCTTCGCCAAGCTCGCCAGCCTGTTGGCCAACGGGGCGGACCTGCGCACCACGCGCCTGACGGACACCTTTACATACCCCGACTATCTGCAGAAAGCCCCGCGCATCCCCCTGCTGGCCATCGACCCCGGCGGGCGGCTGCACGTCTTCACCGCCGAGACCGAGGTCCAGCCGGGCGCCGGCTGGCAGGTGGTGGGACTGACCCTGGAAACCCCCGAGACACCCTAGCCGCTTGATTTTCACCGCCCTGCCCGCGGCCAGCGCCTGCCCGACTGTTGACCTGGGTGTCGCGACCCAGGTGTTGCCGCGGCCCCCCAGCCTCGCATCGCCGAACGACCCGGAATTCCGAGGCGCCGCCGGAAACGAGGGGCTTCCGGGCGGACAAAACCCGTCTCCCCACCAGAATCTCGCGAGGGGTTCCGATGGTCTCCCCATTGCCAGGGACGGGGCAGGTCGGGTATAAGCCCAGTATCGAGCATATGACCATAATTCTTGTATACGGAAAGGATCCCGCCATGACCCGATCCCTGAACGTCCTCATCATCGGCGGCGTGGCCTGCGGGCCCAAGACCGCCTGCCGTCTGAAGCGCCTCATGCCCGAGGCCAACATCACGGTCGTGGACAAGGACGCCATCGTCTCCTACGGGGCCTGCGGCCTGCCCTATTACGTGGAGGGGTATTTCGACGACATCGAGGCCCTGACCCACACCCCGGCCGGCATCCCCCGCACCCCGGCCTTTTTCGACAAGGCCAAGGGGGTCACGGTGCTCACCCGCACCGAGGCCCTGGCCATCGACCGGGTGGCCAAGACCGTGCGCGTGAAGCACCTGGACAGCGGCACGGAATCGGTGCTGCCCTATGACAAGCTCGTCCTGGCCACCGGCGGCCAGGCCTTCAAGCCCCGCATCCCGGGCATCGACCTGGGGAACGTCTGGTTCATGACCCACCCGGAGCACGCCGCCAGCCTGGTGCGCGAGGTGAGCGCCCAGGGCCTTCGCCGGGCCGTCCTGGTGGGGGCGGGCTTCATCGGCATGGAGATGGCCGAGGCCCTGCGGCGCAAGGGGCTCGAGGTCACGGTGATCGAGATGGCCCCCCAGATCATGCCCGGCATCCTGGACGAGGACGTGGCCTGCTTCGCGGCCCGCTACCTGCGGAGCCAGGGGGTGCACCTCGTGCTGGGGGAACGCGCCACGGCCATCGAGGGCACGGGCCGGGTGGCCGGCGTGCGCACGGATGCCGGCAGCTACCCGGCGGACCTCGTGGTGGTGGCCGTGGGCACCCGGCCCAACGACCAATTGGCCCGGGAGGCGGACCTGCTCTGCCGGGACCGCATCGTGGTCAACGAGTACTGCCAGACCACCGACCCGGACATCTACGCCGGGGGCGACTGCGTCGTGAACCGCTACGCCGGCAACCTGGCCGGCAGCACCCTCTTCGTGCCCCTGGGGTCCACGGCCAACAAGCACGGACGCGTGATCGCCAACCATATCGCCGGGCAGCCCACGCCGTTCAGCGGTATCACCGCCACCAGCGTGGTGCGGGCCTTCGAATACACTCTGGGGAAAACCGGTCTCACGGAGCGCATGGCCCGTCAGATGAACCTGGACATCGCCGTCACCACCTGGGCAGGCCAGGACATTCCCCATTACATGAACGCCAGCCGGGAATTCATCATCAAAATGATCGCTTCCCGGCGCGACCGCCGGCTGCTGGGCGTCCAGGTGGCAGGCCTGGGCAACGGCGCCAAGCGTCTGGATGTGGCCGCCAGCGTCATCTATTTCGGCGGGACGCTGGACCAGCTGGCGGACATCGATTTCGGCTACGCGCCGCCCTTCGGTCCGGCCCTGGATCCCCTGGCCGTTTGTGCCCATGTGCTCACGAACAAGCTCGATGGGCTCGCCCACGGGATACCCGCGCTGGCGGCCAAGGAACGGCTGGACCAGGGGGAGGCCGTGCTGCTGGATGTGCGCGAATCCGGAGAGGCCCGCATGGTCTGGCTGCCGTTTCCCCAGCGGATTCATATCCCCCTGGGGGAATTGAAGGCCCGCCTGGCCGAGGTGCCCCGGGACAAGGAAATTCTCACCTATTGCCAAATCAGCATGCGGGGCTACGAGGCCCAGCGTATTTTGAACGCCGCCGGTTTCCAGCGGGTGCGCTTCATCGAGGGGGGGTTGGCGGCCTGGCCTTACGAGACGGCCAGCCCGGGGCTCTGAGGGCGGTGGGCGGCGGCGGGGAGATGCCCTCCGGAGTGCGGGTTCAGGCGCTGCCGGCCAGGATGCTGCGGATTTTTTCCGAGAGTTGGCCGATGGTGAAGGGTTTCTGGATGAACCCCTGGCAGCCGCGCTTGCGGATTTCGCTGGCCCGCCCGTCGATGGAGTAGCCGCTGGTGAGCAGCACCCGGACATCGGGCTTGAGGGCCCGCAGGCGGTCGAAGGTCTCGCCGCCGTCCATCCCCGGCATCACCAGGTCCAGCAGGACCAGGTCGATGGCCTCCCCCCGCTCCCGGAAAATTTCCAGGGCCTCGGCGCCGCCGCGGGCGTCGAGAACCTGGTAACCCAGCTCGGTGAGCCACTCCCGGGCGATTTCGATGATGAACTCCTCGTCGTCCACCACCAGAATGGTGCCCGCGCCCTTCATGGGGGCGGCGGGAGTCCGGGTTTCGGTGACCGCGTTGCGGGAAGTGGCCGGCAAATAGAGCACGAAGGTGGACCCCGCGCCGGGGCGGCTCGTGACCTGGATCAGGCCGCCGTGGTTCTTGATGATGCCGTAGGAGGAGGAAAGCCCCAGGCCCGTGCCGCGACCGCGCTCCCGGGTGGTGAAAAAAGGGTCGAATATTTTCTGCAGGATGGACTCCTCTATCCCGGCGCCGTCATCCCGCACCCGCACCCGCACGAAATGCCCCGGGCCGATGCCGATGGACTGGCTCATGGTGGTATCGATGGTGAGGTTTTCGGTCTCCAGGCCCAGTTGGCCGCCGCCGAGCATGGCCTGCCAGGCATTGAGGTAGAGATTGAGAAAGACCTGCTCGATCTGCCCGCGGTCCACGGCCACGTTCCAGGTCGCCCGCAAGCCGGTGGTGTCGACGGCGATTTCCTTGTGGGTGCGGCCGAACATCTGCGCGGTCTTGAGAATCAGGTCGTTGAGGTTCATCGGCTGGCTGCGCCGTTGACCGCCTTTGGCGAAGTCCAGCAGCTGGCGGGTCAGGCCGGCCCCGTCCTGGATGTATTCCTCCAGGGTGCGCAGCTTCTCGGCCACCGGGTCCTCGCCGTCCAGGCGCAACAGCAGCAGGGAGATGTTGCCCTGCATTCCCATGAGGATGTTGTTGAAGTCGTGGGCGAT
>DJGG01000261.1:0-7037 GCA_002432195.1 Desulfobacteraceae bacterium UBA5852 | reverse complement strand
CCGACGGCCTCCATGCGCTGGGCGTGGTGCAACTGCTTTTCCAGTTCCTTGCGTTCGGCCTCGGTGCGCAGGCGTTCGGAGACGTCCCGGATGATGCCGCGAAAGCCGACGGGCCGGTTCTCCCCGTCCCGCATCAGGGAGGCGGACAACTCCAGCGGCAGGCGCCGGTCGCCCCGCAGGGCCTCGAACTCGTGGTTGACGAGCGGCTCCCCCGTGGCGTGCACCCGGCCGAAGACGCGACGCAGGACGTCGGCGGAGCGCTGCGACATGTAATCCCGGAAACCGGTCTGGAGCAGCCGCTCCCGCGGGCAATCCAGGATCCGGCCGAGGGGGCCGTTGGCGAAGGTCAGCTTGCCGTGCAGGTCGACCTCGAAATAGCCCTCCTCGATGCTTTCGATGATGGTCTGGTACTTCTTCTCGGTTTCCCGGACGGCCTGCTCGGCGGCCTTGCGCTCGGAGATGTCCACCAGCACGCCCCGCAGGCCCACGAAGGTGCCGTCGTCGAGCACCGGCCGGCTGAAGGCGCGCACCCAGCAGGCGCCGATCTGCTTGTGCGCCAGGCGGTACTCCGTGGACCGCAGGTCCCCGACCTTGACCCGTTCGTGGGCCTCCTGGATGGCGGGCCGGTCCGCAGGCAGGATGATTTCCTGGAAGGGGCGACCGATCAGGTCGTCCGGCGCAAAGCCGGTGAACGTCCGGATGATGGGGCTGATGTACGTGACATTGCCGGCGACGTCGGTGGCGTAGATCACGGCGTTGATATCCTCCACCAGCCGCCGGTATTTTTCCCGGCTCGCCAGGGTGCGCCGCAGCAGCACCAAGGCCTCGCCGAGCTTGGCCTCGACGGATTCCCGGTCGCGGATTTCTTCCGCCAGGATCCGCTGGATGCTGGAGAGGTCTTTGTCCGTGTCGCGCATGCGCGGTTCCATGATGACGCCGTGGCCGGGCATCGGGGCGCCGATGGGCCGACGGCCCCCGGGAAGGTTCCCCCATATATATCCGATTGCATTCTTTTTGCAATCATTCCGAGGGGAGAACCCGCCCGGGCCCGCCGGGGGCGCCCCTTGCCCCGGAAGTCCCTGGTCTTATTATGGTCAATCGACGGCCTTGCGGCCCGGAGCGCCACCATGGGACAGAAGATCATCAACCTGGAAAACCGCAGCGGAGCCTTCCAGCACATCCTGCAACGGGTGCTGCGCATGGTCCCGGACCGGGATCGGGACGATCGACGGCTCCGGCGGCTGATCGCCTTCCGCCTGGGGGTCGATGGCGAATCGGCCACCAGCGAATACCTGATGCGCGGCATCCGGGACTATGTGCGGGCCTCGGGCGTTGCGGATTTTTACGACTTCCTGGTGGGCCGCGGAGCCTCCGTCCCCCCTCGCCCGCCGGAGCAGGACCCCCCCGGAGCGGCCTGAAACCGGTCCCGTTCGGGCTTGCCCCCGGCGGCCGCCGACGCCTGCCCGCTCACGCGAGTTGAGGATTGCTTTTTACCTTCCGATCGTTTAGCCTAATCCCCTTTTTTGGCGTCTGCGGACTGCCGGCGCCCGGCGTGGAGCCGTCGACCCGGCAGGGGCGGGCGGTCCGCCGACGCCGGGGACCGCTGCGCTCCCGGGCGCCTGCACCGAACATCCCTTGGTGGGATCGCACCGCGGCACTCCCGGACCGCCGCAAGGAGACAGGCCGTTGCTGGGCACGGTCGTGAACACGATTGCCATCGTCGCCGGCAGCCTTGCCGGCCTGCTGTTCCGGGGAGGCATCCCGGCCCGTTACAGCGAAACGGTCTTCCACAGCGTGGGCCTGGCGGTGATCCTGGTGGGGTTGCGCGGAGCCCTCAAGGCCGACAACCTCCTGCTGGTGATCGCCAGCCTGGCGGTGGGCAGTCTCGCCGGCGAGCTCTGCCGTATCGAGGCGCACCTGGAGCACCTGGGCGCCTGGATCGGGCGCCGGCTGGCCATGGGGCAGGAAGGGGTCGCCCAGGGTTTCGTCACCGCCAGCCTGGTCTATTGCGTGGGGGCCATGGCGGTGGTGGGCTCCCTGGAGAGCGGCCTGGCGGGCAACCACCAGACCCTGTTTGCCAAGTCGATCCTGGACGGCATCACCGCCATCATCTTCGCCTCCACGCTCGGGGTGGGGGTCATTTTCTCGGCCGTCTCGGTCCTGATCTACCAAGGGGCCATCACCATGGCGGCCAGCTACCTCAAGCCGCTGCTGGTCCCCACGGTGGTGGCCGAGATGAGCGCGGTGGGGGGGCTGCTCATCGTGGCCATCGGATTCAATATCCTGGAGATCAAGAAAACCCGCGTGGGCAACATGCTGCCGGCGATCTTCGTGCCCCTGGTGGTTTTCGCCCTGCAGCGCCTGTGGCAGGGGGGGTGAGGCCGGCCGGCGGGCCCCGGGGCCGGCGACGGGGGGGCGATGCACTATGAAGGCCTGATCATCCGGCCGCCCAGCGAGGCCGGCAGCATTCTGCTGCAGGCCACCGTGGGCTGCTCCCACAACAAGTGCACCTTCTGCGGCACCTACAAGGGGCAGCGCTTCAAGATCAAGCCCCTCGAGGTCGTCCTGGAAGACATCGCCTATGCGGCCCGCCACATGCGGCACCAGCGGCGCCTGTTCATCTGCGACGGCGACGCCCTGATCATGCCCCAGGCGCGGCTGACGGCCATCCTGGAAGCCATCCGGCGCGAACTGCCCTGGGTGACCCGGGTGGGGCTCTACGCGAATGCCAAGAGCATCGGGCGCAAATCGCCGGAGGAGCTGGTGGAACTGCGCTCCCTGGGCCTGGGGATCGCCTACCTGGGGGTGGAATCCGGGGATCCGGAGACCCTGGAGGCCGTCCGCAAGGGGGCCCGGGCCGCGACCCTGATCCGCGCCGGGCAGCGGGTTCGCGCGGCCGGCATCAAGCTCTCGGTCACCGTCCTGCTGGGGGTGGCGGGGCGCGCGCGGGGCGAGACCCACGCCCGGGCCACCGGGGGCCTGCTGAGCGCCATGGACCCGGATTACGTAGGGGCCTTGAGCCTCATGCTCCTGCCGGGAACGCCGTTGCACACCGCGCATCGGGAGGGGCGCTTTGCGCTGCCCGACGCCCACGGCCTGCTGCGGGAACTGCGGGAGATGATCGCCCACACCGATCTTACGGACGGGCTGTTCCACGCCAACCACGCGTCCAACCACCTGCCCCTGCGGGCCCGCCTGCCCCGGGACAAGGCGCGTGCCCTGGCGTTGCTGGACGAGGCTCTGGCCGGCCGGGTGGCCCTGAAAGCGGAATTCCTGCGAGCCCTCTGAACGGCCGTGACCACTTAGCCCCTGGATCCGCGCCCCGCCGTTCGGCCGCATGACGGTTTGCCCACCGCCGGCCAGGCGCCCCGGGGGCCGGAACCGAGAAACAGCCTGCGGGCTGACAAGGAGACTGGAGCGATGAACGACACGGCGAGCGCTACCCGGGCGGCAAACGACCGGATCTGCATCAACACCATCCGCACCCTGGCCATGGACGCCATCGAGCAGGCCGGCTCCGGCCACCCCGGCGCCCCCATGGGGCTGGCCACGGCCGCCTACGTGCTTTTCACGCGCTTTCTGCGGCACAATCCGCGCAACCCCCACTGGCCCGACCGCGACCGTTTCGTGCTCTCCGGGGGGCATGCCTCCATGCTGCTTTACAGCCTCCTGCACCTGTGCGGCTACGACCTGGAGCTGGGGGACCTCAAGGCCTTCCGCCAGTGGGGCAGCAAGACCCCGGGGCACCCGGAGCGCGGCGTGACCCCCGGCGTGGAAACCACCACGGGTCCCCTGGGCCAGGGGTTCGCCAACGCCGTGGGCCTGGCCATGGCCGAGCGGCACCTGGCGGCCCGCTTCAACCGCCCGGGGGGCGAGGTGGTGGACCACTACACCTACGTCATGTGCGGCGACGGCGACATGATGGAGGGCATCAGCTCCGAGGCGGCCTCCCTGGCCGGCCATCTCGGGCTGGGGCGGCTGATCTGCATCTACGACGACAACGGCATCACCATCGAGGGGAGCACTGCCATCACCTTCACCGAGAGTGTGGCCCAGCGCTTCCAGGCCTACCACTGGCAGGTTCTCGCGGTGGAGGACGGCAACGACGTGGCGGCCATCGAGGCGGCCCTCCGGGAGGCCCGTGAGGATGCGGCGCGCCCCACCCTGATCCTGCTGCGCACCCAGATCGCCTACGGCAGCCCCGGCAAGCAGGGCTCCGCCGAGGCCCACGGGGCGCCCCTGGGACGGGAAGAAGTCCGCCGGACCAAGGAATTCCTGGGATGTCCCCCGGACGCGGAATTCTGCGTGCCCGATCCGGCCCTGGCCACCTTCCGCGGGTGCCTGGAGCGCGGGCGGCAGGCCGAAGGCCAGTGGCAACAGCGCGTGGAGCTCCTGCGCCGCTCGCACCCCGAGGTGGCCCAGGAGTGGCTTGCGGCCCTGGAGGGCCAGGCGGGCCCGGATTGGGAAAAGGCCCTGCCGGTGTTCGCCCCCGGCGGCAAGCCCCTGGCCACCCGGGCGGCCTCGGGCCAGGTACTCAACGCCCTGGCCCCCGCCCTGCCGACGCTTCTGGGCGGCTCGGCCGACCTGGCGCCGTCCAACAACACCTTCCTCAAAGGGCTGCCCGAGTTCCAGAAAGCGTGCTACGCGGGACGCAACATCCGCTTCGGCGTGCGGGAGCACGCCATGGGGGCGATTCTCTCGGGCCTGGCGCTCCACGGCGGCCTGCGGCCCTATGGCGGGACCTTCCTGGTCTTTGCCGACTACATGCGCCCGGCCATCCGCCTGGCGGCCCTCATGGAGCTGCCCGTGATCTACGTTTTCACCCACGACAGCATCGCCGTGGGAGAGGACGGCCCCACGCATCAGCCGGTGGAGCACCTGGCCAGCCTGCGGAGCATTCCCGGCTTGGTGGTGATCCGCCCGGCGGACGCCAACGAGACCGCCGAGGCCTGGCGCCAGGCCCTGCGGTCCCAGGATCGGCCGGTGGCCCTGGTGCTCACCCGCCAGAACCTGCCGGTTCTGGATCGCGCGCAAATGGGGCCGGCGGAGGGGCTGGCCAGGGGGGCCTACGTGTTGGCCGATACGCCGTCTCTCCCGGACCTGATCCTCATCGCCTCCGGGTCGGAGGTCCATCTGGCCTTGGCGGCCAGGGAGGAGCTGCAGCGGGACGGAGCGGCCGTCCGGGTGGTGAGCATGCCCAGCTGGGAGCTTTTCGACGCCATGCCGGCCGCCTACCGGGAGGCGGTGCTGCCGGAGGCCGTGACGCGCCGGGTGGTCATCGAGGCCGGGATCGGCATGGGCTGGGAGCGTTACGCCGGGGCCCGCGGTGCCGTCATCGGCCTGGAGCGCTTCGGGGCCTCGGCCCCGGGGGCGGTGGTGCAGAAGGCCCTGGGTTTCACGACGGAGAACGTGGTGCGGCAGGCGCGGATCGTCCTGGGGGCCTGATCTTCGTCCCGTGGGACAGCGCCGGCTGGACGGAGGGAGGTCCATGTCCATGCGCATGCGCAGCGGAGCAATCCTGCAATGCCGCCCCTCACGGGTGGGTTCCCGCCGCCGGGGGGGCTGGCTGGCGCTGGTCGTGCTGCTGGGGGCCGCCTGGGTCGTCGGGGGGACGCCGGCGCTGGCCGAGGGCCCGGAGGCCGCCGCCAACCTGCTGGACGCCCTGCGGCGCCCGGGTGCGCTGGATTTCTGCGGAGAGCCCGTGCCCCTGGACGACCCGGACGTGCGCGAACGGCTGGACCGGGAACTGCTCATCGCCCTGTGGGACCGCCCCCAGGTCTACCTCTGGCTGAAGCGCAGTACCCGCTTCCTGCCCGCCATCCAGGCCCAGTTGCGCCAGGCGGGCCTTCCCGAAGACCTTCAGTACATGGCCGTGGCCGAAAGCGCTCTGCTGCCCCATGTGGGCTCGCCCAAGGGGGCCATCGGCTTCTGGCAGTTCATGCCCGAAACCGGGCGGCGCTACGGGCTGCGGGTGGACCGCCAGTCGGACCAGCGCCGCAACCTGGCGGCCTCCACGGCGGCCGCCATCGCCTACCTGCAGGAGCTCAAGACCCTGTTCGGCTCCTGGACCCTGGCCGCCGCGGGGTTCAATATGGGGGAGCAGGGGCTGCGCGCCGAGATCATGGCCCAGGAGACCGCGGACTACTACCGGCTCTACCTGCCCCTGGAGACCCAACGCTATGTCTTCCGGGTGCTGGCGGCCAAGATGATCCTCAGCGATCCACGGGCCTTCGGCTTCCACCTGGAGGCCGGGGACTACTACCCGCCCCCGGAGATTGAGGCGGTGACCTTCGACTGCCCGGAGGAGACCTCCCTCATGGTGGTGGCCAAGGCGGCGGGAACCGACTTCAAGTGGATCAAGGATCACAACCCGGAACTGCGGGGTCACCATCTGGAGGCCGGCACCCACACCCTGGCGGTCCCCCGGGGGGCCGCGGAGGGATTCGCCGGCCGCTTCGCCCAGGGCTTCCAGGCCTGGCGGGACGGGCAGCAGGCGCGCATCTACGTGGTGCAACCCGGTGACAACCTCTCGGCCATCGCCACGCGCTTCGATGTGCCCCTGCCGGCGCTGCTCATCTGGAACCGCCTGGACCTCTCCCAGGCCATCCATCCCGGCGACCGCCTCATCGTCCATCCCACGCCCACCCCCGACTGAACCCCTTCAGGACCGCGGGCGCCTGGCGGCGCGCGCTCTGGGCCGCTTGGCGCCGGGGCGGGCGCCGGTTTGGCGGGCCGCGGCGCGATCCGGCAGTTCGACCTTGCGCTTGCCCTCCTCGGGGTGCGGGCGGAAGAGGATCAGGGTGTGGCCGACGGTTCCCACGAGGGCGCATCCCGTGGCGGCGACGATGCTCTCCGTCATGGCCGCCTTCTGGGCCTTTTCTTTTCCCTCGATAAACCGCAGCTTGATCAATTCGTGGCGCAACAGCGCCATGTGAATGGATTCGAGCACTTCCTCGGTGACGCCCCGCTGGCCTACGAGCACCACGGGGTCCAGGCCGTGGGCCCGGGCGCGCAGAAACCGGCGTTGAAAACCGTTG
>DJGG01000244.1 GCA_002432195.1 Desulfobacteraceae bacterium UBA5852 | reverse complement strand
GACATACTCCCCGGGCGGCACGGTTTCGTGGCCGTTCAGGGGGGATTCCAGGCGCAGCCTGCCGGTCGCAAGGCGCATGCGTCCGCCCGCGGGCATGGCTTCGGCGGCATTGGCAGCCAGGTTCATGAGCAGTTTGGAGAGGTGCACGGCCGAGCCCTTCATGGGGAGGCGTTCCGCGCCGAGGAGCACATCCAGGGCCACGCCGGGATGGAATTCGAGGATCTTCTGTTGCTCGGGCGAGGTTTGGTAGTCCGCCACCACGGCGTTTAAGTCGAGCACCTCGCGCGCGCCGGTTTCCAGCCGGGCGATGGTGAGCAGGTCCTGGACGATGGCCGCCGCCTTGCGGCCGGATCGGCGCATGATCTCCAGGGGCGGGCGCAGGGGGCTGTCGGCGGGCAGGTCCAGAAGCAGCATCTCCGGGTAGCCCACGATACTGCCCAGCATGTTGTTCAGATCATGGGCCACACCCGCGGCCAGGTTGCCCATCGCCTCCATCCGCCGGGCCCGCTCCAACTGGCTGGACAACACCCTGGATTCCTCCTCGACACGCTTGCGCTCGGAGATATCGCGCAGCACGCCCAGGACCTTGACGGGGCGGCCTGTGGCATCGCGCAGAAAGCGCGATCGGGACTCCGCCCACTTGTAGGTACCGTCCGCACATCTGAGCCGGACTTCCAGGGTGGTCGACCGGTCGGGGTCGAGACCCGGCCGCCCTTCCAGGCCGAGCTCGGAGGCCAGCACCTGGTAAGCCCGCTGCAGCGAATCGGGCGCCAGGAGCTGCTCGAGGCTGTGGGGTGCGTCACCATCCTGGGGGTATCCTAGCACGTGGGTGGCGGACGGGCTCACATAGCTGAATTTCATGGAGTCCAGGCGCAGGGTCCAGAGGATGTCGCTGACGTTCTCGGCCAGGAGGCGGTAGCGCCGCTCGGAGGCGTCCAGGTCGGCGGCGAGTTTCTGCGCCTCCGCATACTTTCGCTGAAGGCTCCGATGGGAACGCAGGAGATCTTCCTGGACCTGGTGGTAGGCCTGGTGGCGCGAGAGCAGCCGACTCCAGAGCGGCGGTCGGCCATTGGGATTCCAGCGCACAAGGTAAAGACAGCGGCCGGCAGAGGTCACCGGGTCGTCGCCCCAGGGCCGCAGGAGGCGTTCTTCGGCGGAAAGCTCGCACTCCAGCTCCTCTACCTGGGCCGGAGGCAGGCCGAACATGGTGGGAGTTGTGGCCAGCAGCCCGCGCAAGTAGTCGCAGTCGTAGCGCGTTTTGCGGAGGTCCCCGTGAAAACGGTCTTCGATCAGGGCGTGGGAATCGCTCACCTCGTGGACGCGGATGTGCCCTACGGTCTTGGTCAAACGATTGAAGCGTGGGGCCTGGGCATAGACCAGCTTGGGGCTGCCCAGCAGTTGGAACAGGCGATGGACCAAGCCGCGGGACGGCCGGCGGGCCACGGCCAGGGGCATCTTGTAAACGGCCTCTTCATCCCCCAGGAGAAGGACCATGCGGCGGAAGAGCTCCTGAACGCATGCATGGGAGATCCAGTTGTGGGTGTCGGCCAGATAGGCTTCGCTGACCGTCAGTCCGTCCAGGAGGCTGCCGAGGGAACCGTTGTTTTCGTCTCGAACGTAGGTCAACAGGGTGCGGGTCACCCGACAACTGATTTCCCGCCCGGTCGACGGGCTCAGCGAGCATTCTTCCGGCGGAAATGTTGACGCCATCATTGCGGTCCTATGACCAGCCCCAGGCATATATTGACTTTAGCAGACCGGACCCGACGCGATCGTGATGGTGGTTGCGGCGCAGCGAGCGGACGAAGCCGCTATTTTCGGCTGAGACCGCCCTCGCAACCTTCAGCCGGAATATTCCCGGAGTTTTTCGCCGCCATGGCCTCCGGGCGCATCGTGAGAGCTCCACAGGACATCGCCAAGGCAGGACATTCGCAGGAGTTCGCGATGGATGCCCCGAAATGGGTTCTTCGGGAAAGGTGAGATGTGCAAACCGGATACCGCTGGAACTGCAGGATCCCATGCCGCCTTGCCCGCCGGCCTTTGAGAATGCAAAAATAGTGCCCGGCGGATAGCCGAAAAATCCAATAAATACAATGAGAGAAATGTTTTCGGGCGGTTTTTGAGGACGGGATGGCCACATTGTGTCACTTCGGTGACAAAATTTGGCCACCAGGCGAGGTTTGAAGAGAATCCCGGAGACGTGCGGGAGGCCCACCGCACCCCTCGGATCTACTCGGGATCTTCCGCCCCGTAGGCCTCCCGAAATTGATGGTCGCCGCTCCAAACGGGCTGCAATACCACCTCGTCGCCGACCAGCTTAAGGCGGGCGGCAGAGCCTCGACCGTTGGCGAGGGCCATGCCCTGGATGATGTCCGTAAAACCGTGCTCCATCAGCTGCCGGGCGTGTTCGGGACCAATGTGCCAATCGAGCTTCCGCTTGGGCAGCCGGAAGCGGCAACCGCGTGGCCGATTGCTGCAGGCAGATATATCCGTGCGCGCCTCCACCTGACCCTGGCCGCACAACGGGCAGGGCCCCAGGAACAGCAGCGTCCCCTCTGGATTATCGTCGCCCACCTCGATGACCTCGAATCCGTTCAACGGCTGCCGTTCATCGACGTCGGTCGGATCCAGGCCGGCATTGCTGAACTCGAGGTTTTCCAGGATGGCCGCCCAGCCAAGGGCGGCCGTGATGTCCTGGATGGTCGTGAAGCAGTGCCCGCCGATGACCCAGTGGAGGGCCACCCGGTTGACGGCGTGGGAGGGAAGGAAGCCTGCAATGAACCAGCGGCAGATCAGGTCATGCAGGGCGATTTCGTCGGCGCTCGGGAATCCTCGCGCCTCCCGGGGGCGAAAGCCCGGCAGGAGCATGGATCGGCTCTGGGTGGCCGCCTGGTCGAGAAGGACCTCAGGGACGGCGCCGGCCGGGAGAAGATCTGCTGCGATTTGCTTTTCCTCCCGGAAGGCTTCGGGAAGGGTGCGCACCACAGCCAGCAGGTAGTCGGGCGTTGCCGGCCCGATCACGAGGCCATCGGCATGGGGATTGCGGATCAGCCCCTGCCGATGGAGGGTCGCAGCGATGGCCGCGGTTTTCGCAAAGGCGAAGCCCAAACGCCGCCGGGCTTCCAGTTGCAGGGTGCCGAGGTTCAGGGGACGGGGGGGCTCCATCTGCCGGCTTTCATACCACTTGCTGTGCAGACGGCCGTGATGCAGGCCTTTCACCATCCGCAGCAGCCTGAGGGCAGCTTCCCTCGATGGCAGGTCGACGCCTTGTTCCGCCCGGGTATAGAGCGCTGAAAAGCCCCTCTTGAAGCGCGCGAACAGACGAAAGGCTTTGGCCATGCGTCCCTCCTCCCCCCAGAGTGCGCCTCGACCGGCGACCTCCGGCGCGTGACGGTCCGGTGGCTTCGCGAGGGATCCGGCAGACCACGAAAAAGCCGGCTCATCCTTATAGCGGGTGAGCCGGCCGATAACGCGCGACCTTTCCAGGCAACCCGGCCGACTCCGTGAGTCCCGTGGCTTTCCGTCCCTACTTCGCAATAGGTTTGGCTTTTTCTTCAGGTCATAAGATTTCAGACCGGAATCTATACTGTTCCAGATTGCGCAATGTCAACGGGTTTCGAGGGTTACCGGCTCGTCTTCGCCCGGCGGCGCGGGCGGACGAGGGGGGGTAGGCGCTGAATCGCCGGCGTGACGCTCAGGCGCGTCGTTGAAGATTCAGTATGCGGACCTTGAGGTCGGCGGCGCCCAGCCATGCCAGGGCGTTATCCAACTCGGCGATGGCCTGGGTATGGATGTTCTGCGTCACGAGGAATCCCGCGCAGAACCTGGCCGCTTCGAATCCCACCGGCTGATCGGAATAAAGGACGGCCCTGGAAAGCCGCAGGCTTTGGGCCAGGACGCTCCGCATTTCGGTGATGGTTCTGAAGTGGCCAGGGTCCATGTCGAACCTCACAAGGCCGCTGAAATCGATGAACCGGTTGAGGGAATCCCTGACCACCTCGGGGTGGGCGGCGATGAATCCGTAATAGCGGTTGAGCTTGGAGGCGTCGATGCAGGCGCCCGGGTTGCAATAGAGGAGCCGGTTTTCAAGGATATCGATGATCATGGCGGATCCCGTCATACGGCCCTGCCCACCACCCGCCGAGTCTGTCTGGTCATCAGGGAAGGATTCATAAGACCGCAAGCGGCCACGGGGTACCGGAGCGAAGAGCAGGGGGGACGCAGGCCGGAAAGAGGAATCTGAACGGTGGCAGGCTACCAAACGCGGGATGAAAAAACAACGGTTGATCGTCACGGATGAACGGCCGGACGCGCAGGACCTTCCCCGGGCAGGCAGGCGGCCGGTGCTGATCCCGCCCGGATTCCGGGGTGACGAAGACCCATACGTCCACGAAGAATAAGCTGCCCGTNNCCGGCAGCGTCTCGCCTTCGTGACCGCGGTGAGCTTCGGAGGCGGCTAGTATCATGTAACAGTTAATATTTCATTTATATCCGACCTATGTTATACTGGCGGCCAACCCAGGAGGCCGCCATGTCGCCACGATACCGCGTGACCTTAACGGAGTCGGAGCGTAACGCGCTGGAGGCGCTGACCCGGCGCGGGCAGACCCACGCGCGCCGCTTCATCCATGCCCGGGCGCTGCTGCTTTGCGATGCCGGCCCGCACGGGCCGGGCTGGAAAGTCGCCGATGTGGCCGCGGCGTTAGGCGTGACCGGCCGGACCATCGAGCATCTCAAGAAGCGCTTTGTCGAAGAGGGGCTGGAAGCGGCCCTGACGCGCAAGCCGCGGGATAAGCCGCCCCGGGAGGTGATCTTCGATGGGGCCTTTGAGGCGCGGCTGATTGCCCTGGCGTGTTCGGAGGCCCCCGAAGGATACCGGCGCTGGACGGTGCGCTTGCTGGCCGACAAGGCCGTGGAGCTCAACCTGGCGCCTTGCGTGTCGCATATGACGGTCCAGCGGGTGTTAAAAAAAACGAACTTAAGCCTCACCTCCGGCGCTACTGGAAAATCCCGCCGCAAGGCAATGCGGCCTTTGTAGCGGCGATGGAGGATGTGCTGGAGCTCTACCACCGGCCGTACAATCCGGAGTATCCGGTGGTCTGCCTGGATGAGTCGAGCCAGCAGCTGGTCGGGGCGCGGCACCCGACGCTGCCCTGCCGGCCCGGGCAGCCGGAGCGGCTGGACTACGAATACGTGCGCCACGGGGTGGCCGAGATTTTCATGGAGGTCGAGCCCCTGGCCGGCCGGCGGCATGTGGCGGTGACCGAGCGGCGCACCCGCAAGGACTGGGCGCGGCAGATCCAGCAGATGCTCGATGAGCGCTATCCTCAGGCCCGCAAGGTCTGTGTGGTGATGGACAATTTGAACACCCACCACATCGCCTCCCTGTATGAGAGTTTTGCCCCTCAGGAGGCCCGGCGGCTGGCCGAGCGGCTGGAGATTCACTACACGCCCAAGCACGGCAGTTGGCTGAACATGGCGGAAATCGAGCTCAGCGCTCTGAAAGGCCAATGCCTGGATCGCCGGATGGTTGACCTGGAAACCATCCGGGGGGAAGTGGCGGCTTGGGAAAGCCACCGCAACCAGCGCCAGAGCCAAATCGTCTGGCAGTTCCGAACGGACCAAGCACGGGTTAAGCTGAAACGCCTATACCCGAAATTATAAATGGTACATGGTGCTAGTACAAAAGAAACCGGCCTGCCTGTCATGCGGGCCGTCCATTTCGCGAAACGGATAAACCCGGAATTGAATTTCAGTGGCCGCATACACGTATCCTCACTGTCCAAGAGCTATGGAATCTTCCCGTTTTCGTTGACCTTAAATGCTCGTTGCCCCAACCAAGGCGTCCTGCTGATATCCGAATGCTATGCCAGATGGGGTCGGTCGTAAATCGTGGATACCGACCCCATCACGCGGGAGAACGTGGCGCGTAGAGTTGGTGTTCGAAAGCCGCCGGTGAAAAGCAGGCGGGATTCCTCTGCCTGCCGGAGTGACGTTTGGTGAGAGTTGGAGGGTCTACCGGGACGTGCAGGTGTGTCCCCGCCGATGGCCCGATCGGCGTTGCTCCGGAGGAAGGGAAGACACGCTATGCGCACGACTATCAAACCGCTTCCGGTTTAGGAGGGGTCTACCTAATGGACGGTTGCGGACGGATCGCCGGCAGGCGCGTCCGGAAGGCCGGGGGGCGTTGAGGATGGCTCCGGAGGAAAAGGCGCCGGTCCTGACGGGATGCGCAGACGCGCCCATCGCCGACCGGCGCTTGTGGGCGGGGCCTAATCCTTTTGGGAAAATGAAGGCAACAAGGACGGTATACCGCTTGGTGGCAAAATATACGGTGGAAAACCCCTGTTGGTCACCTATCACCCGGGGAGAGGTCAGGCTGTTGCGCGGGTGACGGTGGGAGGCCGGCCTGGCGTTCCTGCTGCCCGTTGAGGAGGCCGAAGGGCTCGCCCGGAGCATCCTCGACGCGGTGCCAAGCCGGCGGGTGAACCTGGGCTTCGATCGCCGTATGGTCCAGCTGAGCCTGACGTTCGGACGACCGGTGGAGATTCCGGCCGCCTGAACGTAACAAGCCCGACCCCGGCGGCCGGGCTTTGAGCTCCGATAGAACAGGATTCGGCTTGCCCCGGTGTTGGACACCATGGCCTCTCGGGGTGGTGACCCTTGCAGGAAGCGATGGCATCGTCACCGGTTCAAGCCGTGAAAATATGGTGAGGACACCGGAGGAAGCTGTCAAGGCGGCTTGCGGCGGGAGTGGGGAACATGCCCGGGAGCGCGCACGGGAGGAGGCGGCGCCGTTGTCCCTTCGCGGGGTGAGCGTCATTTTTCGGGAAGGCTTGCTTTTCAGGACCAATGACCAAGGGGGCGACATGCATTGCGTGGAGGAGAAGGCCATAGCTTATGAAGGGTGGACCTGATCCGACCGGCAGGATCATAAACGACTTAAGGCCACTTCTTGGGAAGTGGCCTTAAGTCGTTGTTTTTATAGTGGTGGGCGGTGCAGGGATTGAACCTGCGACTTCTACCGTGTGAAGGTAGCACTCTCCCGCTGAGTTAACCGCCCCATGTGTTCAGTAGTCGACTTTTTCCTTGAGCTCTTTGCCCACCTTGAAGAAGGGGAGCTTTTTGGAGGGCACGCGGATCTGCTCGCCGGTTTTGGGGTTGCGACCCGTGTAGGATTTGTAGTGATTAACGGTGAAGCTGCCGAACCCCCGGATTTCCACCCGTTCACCGTCCCGCAGGGCGTCCTCTATGGTTTGGAAGAAAAGGTTGACGACTTTTTCGGCTTCCTGGCGCCCGATGTCCGAATTGTCTTTGAGGGCCGCCATCAGATCTGACTTGTTCATGCGTCTCCCTTGAGCCTTGCCGCCCATGCTGCATCGAGCCCGGCGCCGAGTCGTTACCTCCCTGCCAAACGCGACCATTTATAGTCGGGGCTCAACTTCCAAGTCAAGAGTTTTTTCACCACGTTATCGTATGAATCGCTCTTCCTCGGGAATATCCGTGGATGGTGTCGTCGCGTTCTCGGACCGGGCGGCGCCATCCCCGGCCGGAGGGGCTTGCGGGGAGCGGTCATCGATGGGCGGCTGACCGTCGGCCGTCTCCGGGGGCGAAGGCCCTCCCGGGATCCCGGCGGTGGGCGCTTCGGCTGGCTCTTCCGCCACCGCGGGGCCCAGAGCCTCGATTTCTTTGGGGGAAGGCAGGTCCTTGAGGTCCTTGAGCTCGAAAACCTCCAGGAAATGGCGTGTCGTGCCGTAGATCATGGGTCGCCCCGGGATGTCCCGACGTCCCAGGACACGGATCAGTTTCTTCTCCAAAAGCATGCGCAGAACCCCGCCGCAGTCCACCCCGCGGATGTGCTCGATGTCGGCGCGGATGATGGGCTGTTTGTAAGCAATGATCGCCAGGGTTTCCAGCGCCGGGCGGCTCAGGCGCGAAGGGGGGGGCTTGAGCAGTTGCCGGACCCAGGGGTGGTACTCGGGGCGGGTGCGGATCTGGAAGCCGCCGGCCACCTCCGTCAGGCAAATGCCGCCGTCGCGCCGGTCATACTCCTCGGCCAGATCCCGGAGGGCGTTGCGGATGGCGTTCTTGTCGGCCTCCGTCAACATCTCGGCCAAGCGATCCAGGGCCAGGGGCTCGTCGGCGACAAACAGGAGGCTTTCCAGAATGGGTTTGAGTCGGTCCATCATTGATAGAATAAGCGGATGACCCCTGAGGGTACGTGTTGGGTAAGGCGCAGGAGATGGAGCTTGACCATCTCCAGGACGGCCAGGAAGGTGACGATGATGTCGTGGCGGGTGGCGTCGGCCGCGAAGAGCTCGGTGAAGGTGAGGGTGCCCTTGAGCTCGAAAAGGTCCACCAGTTGGTTGATGCGCTCCCTGACGGAGATGCGATCCGTCTGCAGCTCCACCCGGTGCTCGGCGGAGAGATTGTCCAGAATGCGCTTGAAGGCATCGATGAGCTCGAAAAGGCCCACCTGGACGATCTGCTCTTCGGGGGCCGGTGGCAGGGCCTCCCGCGAAACCGGGCGCACGAAGGTGCTTTCCCCCAGCAGGTTGCGCGAGGCCAGTTCCTCGGCCGCGGCTTTCATCTGGAGGTATTCCAGCAGGGGCCGCGCGATTTCCAGGCGGGGGTCCGCCGCCTCCTCGTCACCCTCGTAAACGGGCAGCAGCAGCCGGGATTTGATATGGGTCAGGGTGGCGGCCATGACGATGAAATCCCCCGCCACATCGATGTTCATGGCCTTCATCCACTCCAGATATTCCAGGAATTGGGCAGTGATGGCCGCGATGGGAATGTCGTAGATGTCCACCTCGTTTTTGCGGATCAGATGGACCAGGAGATCCATGGGACCCTCGAAAACGTTTTCCAGGCGGACTTGGTAGCGGGGCTCGGTCATGGCCATGGCCGGTTCATGCCCTGAGTGAGCGGTTAGCTGGGCGGCGGCTTCCGGGGCGGGGGCGCTCATGGGAAGGAAGCGTTCCCCGCCTCCGGTATTTGGAGGTGGCCGGTAGCGCTCAGCCGATGGACTGCACACCGATGGCTTCGCGGATCTGCTTTAAAAACGGCACGCTGAAGGTGCGCGCCTTGCGGGCGCCTTCCCGCAGAACGTTCTCGATGTGGGCCGGGTCCTGGATCAATTCGCCGTAACGTTTGCGGGCGTCGGCCAGATGTTCGTTGAGGTATTCGAAGAGCATCTGCTTCATCTCGCTCCAGGCGATGCCGGAGGCGTACCGTGCCCGCAGGGCCTCGGTTTCAGATGGAGTCGCAAAGGCCTGATAGATCTGGAAAAGGGTGCAGGCAGCCGCGTCCTTGGGCTCGTCGGGCCCCTGGGAGGTGGTGGTGATTTTCATGATCAGTTTGCGCAGCCGGTTTTCAGGGGCGAAGAGAGGGATCGTGTTGTTGTAGCTCTTGCTCATCTTGCGGCCGTCCAGCCCCTGGAGCACGGCGGTTTTATCGTCCACCTGGGCTTCGGGGAGCACGAAATGCTCGCCGTAAAGGTGGTTGAAACGACCGGCGATGTCCCGGGCCATTTCGAGGTGCTGCACCTGGTCGCGGCCCACCGGCACCCGGTTGGCCTTGAACATCAGGATGTCGGCGGCCATCAGGATGGGGTAGCAGTAGAGACCCATGCCGATGCCCTTGTCCGGGTCCTGGCTGCGGGCCGCTTCATTCTCCTGGGTGGCGGCCTTGTAGGCATGGGCGCGGTTCATCAGGCCCTTGGCGGTCATACAGGTGAGAATCCAGGTCAGTTCCGGGATCTCGGGAATATCGGTCTGGCGATAGAAGATGGAGGCCTCCGTGTCCAGCCCCAGGGCCAGCCAGGCGGCCGCCACCTCGAGGGTGGACTGCCGCAGGACCCTGGGGTCGTGGCACTTGACCAGGGCATGGTAGTCGGCCAGGAAGTAGAAGGTGCGTGCCGCGGGGTTGCGGCTGCCCGCGATGGCGGGGCGGATGGCGCCCACGTAGTTGCCGATGTGGGGGGTTCCGGTGGTGGTGATGCCGGTGAGAATGATTTCCTGTTGCATGTCCGATCCTGTGACTCCGTTCAGGTACCGCGGCGGCGCTGGGGCCGGGTGGCGGGGGCGCGGGCGATTTCCAGGGCGAAAGCTTCTTCCTCCAGGCGGGTCTCGAGCCGTCCGTTCAATTTGGCATCCAGAATCGCTTCCAGCACTTGCCGGTAGACGGGGCCCGGGGTCAGGCCCAGGCGGGCAAGGTCCCGGCCCCCCAGCAAGGGGCGCACGAACCGCAGGTGGACGCAGTAGTGGGAAATGGCCTTGCGAACCGCTTCCCCCCGGGTGGCGGCCATCATGAAAAGAATCAGTTCCGTGCGGAATCCGGAGAGCTGGCGGTAAATGCCGCTGTCCTCGGCGGGCAACCGCCTTTCGAGCTCCGAGAGACGGCGCTCGGCCGCCGGCCGCTCCATGCTGAACAGGTTGGTCAGCTTGGGGGCCAGTTCGAAGCGGCGGCAGAGCTCCTGGGTCGCCGGGCGGTCCAAGTGGCGCATGAGCCCCATAAAATAAACGGACCACTTCATATAGGATTCCTCCAGAAAAAGCAAATCGTGCCAGGACACGACCTTTTTGATGGAGGCGAAGAGGTTCACCAGGGCGTCGTTCAATTCCAGGGACGGGTGGATCACTTTCAAGAGATTGAAATCGTTGAGCCGCACAATGGAAGCGGCCGGGTTTTCCTCCCCCAGGATCTGGCGCAGCTCGCTGAAAACCCGCTTGCCGCTCAGGCGCTTGAAAAATTCCATGCGCTCGGCGTTGCGGATCAGACCCGCCGTGAGCTTGCCGATCGTGAAACCGAAGCGCTGTTCGAAGCGGATGGCCCTGAAGGCACGGGTGGGATCCTCCACGAAACTGAGATTGTGGAGCACGCGGACAGCCTTCTCCTTGAGGTCCTTCTGGGCGGCGAAGAAGTCGATGAGGGTGCCGAACTTTTCGGGGTTCAACTGGATGCAGAGGGTGTTGATGGTGAAATCCCTCCGGAACAGGTCCAGCTTGATGGAGCTCATTTCCACGGTGGGCAGGGCGGCCGGGGAATGGTAGTATTCCATGCGTGCTGAGGCCACGTCGACTTTGAACCCGTCGGGAAAAATGATCACGGCAGTGCCAAACTTGGCGTGGGTGTGCAGGCGGGCTTCCACCTTGGCGGCATAGGCCTTGGCGAATTGGATGCCGTCCCCTTCGATGACCACGTCCACATCCTCGTTGGCGCGATACAGGAAGAGATCCCGGACGAATCCGCCCACCACGTAGGCCCGGTATCCCAAACCTCCGGCCACCTGCCCGATATCCTGGAGCATTTCCAGGAGACGGGCCGACAGGCGTTCGCGCATGAAGCGGCCCACGTGGCGGGTGCGGGCGTGGACGGCGATCTCCTCGATGTCCGAGGGCAGATCCCCGGTTTTGGCCACCCGGCGCACCAGCACGTTGAGCAGGTCGGTGCGCGTGATGACCCCCAGAACCCCCGATTCGTCCAGCACCGGCAGGATGCGCTGTTTGGTGTCGATGATCTTGTCGCGGATCTCGTCGATGTCGGCGCCGGGCCCAACGGTGGCCATGTCGGTGGACATGTATTCCGCCACGGGGACGTCCCCCAGCTCATGGTAGATGGCCTTCTCGATCACCTGGCGGGTGATGAAGCCCAGCAGGGGGTTGGCCCCGCCCCCCTCCCGCCGTTTCACCAGCAGCGCGTTGACGCTGTATTGATTGAGCAGGCGGTCCGCCTGGCGGCAGGCGACATCCTCGGCCACCATGATGGCCGGCGAGGACATGAGGTCCCGGGCGCTGCGGCGGGTGCGGATATTGGCGTATATGCGTTCCACCAGCGTATGCTCGGCCTGCACGAGGGTCCAGTCCTTGAGGGTGGCGGCCGCGGCGTAAGGGTGCCCGCCACCGCCGAAATCGGCCAGGATGACACCGACATTGACCTCCGCAACGCGGCTGCGGGCCACGATATGGATCTTGTTTTCCATCATGCCGATGGCGAAGAGGGCGTCGGGGTTTTCCATGCGGATCATCTTGTGCACCAGCACGGCGAAATCCGGCAGGTAGTTCTCGACGGCGATGCTGGTGACCATCACCTCCACCCCCTGGATGTGGTGGCGCACCGCTGCCTGGAGCATGTCGTTCAGGATGCTCACCTGGGTGGGGGTGATCTCCCGGGTGATCATGTCGGCGATCACGTTGATGTTGGCCCCCTGGGTCAGCAGAAAGGCGGCGGCCTCCAGGTCCCGGGCGGTGGTGGAAGGGAAATTGAAGGACCCGGTGTCTTCGTAAATCCCCAGGCACATGAGGGTGGCTTCGTCCGGGGAGACGGCGATACCCCGCTGCCGGATCAGCTCAACCAGCAAGGTGGTGTTGGCTCCGGTGAGATCGTGGATCATGATCTCGCCGGTGATGTCGTTTTTGGCGGCCGGGTGATGGTCGTAGGTGTGCACCACCAGATCCTGCCGCTTCAGAAGCTCGGCCAGGGGGCCGATCCGGCCGGGCTGCCGGGTATCCACCAGCACCAGGCACTCCACGGCAGGAAAATCCACCTCCCGGATATCCACCATGTTGAAGAGATAGGCCATGGAGCGGATGAAAAAGTCCCGCAGGTTTCGCTCCTGGGAGCCTGGAAACACCACCACGGCTTGGGGGTAGAGCTTCTGGGCGGCCAGCATGGAGGACATGGCGTCGAAGTCGGCATTCACATGGCTGGTGATGACCGTCCGACCGGGGGCGGGTATCGAGGCGCTTGGGGTCACGATGGTTTCCTTGCTCAGCGCATCAGGCGGCGCCATGTCGTTCGGGCTCATGCTTTCCCATCCGCCGCCGGATAACATCGCCACGGGGCGCGCTGCGGCCGGCGTTGAAATCCTTGCACCGGTGGGCATAAGCAGTTGTTGTCATTAAGAGTCTGTGTTAGAAAGGTAAGGGTGCGCCCTTAAGGCGCGATGGCTGGAAGCGCCATCCGCCGGGAGCTTCCACAGGGGCCGCGGTGGGCCCTGCAATTGACAAATTTCATAAAAATTTAGTATGTTAACCTACTAATGTCAAACGCAATCCGGGCTGCCCGCCGCGGGCCCGGCAAGTGCGCGGGCATACGGGGCCGGGGATCTTGTGGCCCCGCGATTCGTTGCGTCCGGCTTTCCGCGCCGGCCGGTCTTCCAGGCAGCGCCGCCGGAAGACAAGGGTAACGGAAGCCTGCCCAGGGGCATCGCCGCTTATCCGGATTCCCGGAAAGCCGGACGCGGGCATCGGAGACCATTCGTCCTCACCTACACAAGGAGAGTTCACATGCCGGTTTATCTTTGGACGGGAAAAAACCGCAAGGGCGAAATCCAGAAAGGCGAAATGGAGTCGGCCAGCGAGGAAGGGGTGCGCACCCAGCTGACACGTCTGCGGATCACCCCCACCCGGATAAAGAAAAAGCCCAAGGATTTGTTGGAAGGCGTTACCTTTCTGCAGCCCACCGTCAAGCAAACCGACGTGATTTTGTTCTGCCGCCAGTTTTCCACCATGATCGATGCGGGACTCCCCATCATCCAGTGCCTGGATATCCTTCACAGCCAGCAGGAAAACGCCACCTTCAAGAAGGTCCTCAAGGAGATCAAGGACAACGTCGAGGGCGGCAGCACCCTTGCCGAGAGCCTCAAGAGATTTCCCAAGTATTTCGACGATCTCTTTGTCAATATGGTCCACGCGGGGGAGACCGGTGGTATCCTGGACACCATCCTGCGGCGCTTGTCCACCTACATGGAAAAGGCCGCCAAGCTGAAGTCCAAGGTCAAGGGGGCCATGACCTACCCCATCGTCACGATCATCATCGCGATCCTGGTCCTGATCGTGATCCTGGTTTTCGTCATCCCCGTTTTTCAGGAGATGTTCGCCGATTTCGGCAAGCAACTGCCCCTGCCCACCCGGATCGTCATCGCCATGAGCGATACGGTCAAGTCCAAAATCTGGTACCTCCTAGGCGCCGTCATCCTGATGGTGCTGGCCTTGCGCAAGGTTCGCCGTACCGACAAGGGACGCGAGTTCATGGACCGCACCATCCTGCGGACGCCCGTTTTCGGGGACTTGCTGCGCAAGGTGGCCGTGGCCAAGTTCACCCGCACCATGGGCACCATGCTGGGCAGCGGGGTGGCCATCCTGGAGGCCCTGGACATCGTGGGTAAGACTGCGGGGAACAAGGTCATCGAGAAGGCTCTCACCGATGTCCGCACGGGGATCGCCGAAGGCCGCACCATGGCCGACCCCCTGATCGAAAGCGGTGTGTTCCCGTCCATGGTCTGCCAGATGATTTCGGTGGGCGAGGCCACGGGTGCCCTGGATGCCATGCTGACCAAGATCGCGGATTTCTACGATGAGGAGGTCGACCAGGCGGTGGAGAACCTCACCGCCCTCATTGAGCCCTTCATGCTGGTTTTCCTGGGAGTGACCATCGGCGGACTGGTGGTGGCCATGTACCTTCCCATCTTCCAGATGGCGGGGGCCATATCCTGAGCGCGCGGGCGGCGGTCCCGCCGGAGGGCATCGGGGGCCGCGCGAGCGCCATCCTCGCCGGCCACGGGCTGCCGGCGGGGAAGGGAATGCCCGTGGGCGGCCTCGGACCTGCACCCCATTCATCCGGAATCGCGTCCATGAACACGCAAACGGCCGGCGAGGGCGGTGAACTGCGCGCCAAGCTGAAGTGGCTGGTCTTTTCCCGGGCCGTCTTCGCCGCCCTGCTTTTCGGCTCGACCCTCTTCATCCACCTCCACAATCCCACCCAGGAGTTCCTGCGGCCGGTGCATGTGCTTTACGCGCTCTGCGGGGGCATCGGCCTGCTGACGGCGATTTACGCCGTGCTGGCCTCCCGGCTGCAGGGCCTGGCGCCCCTGGCCTACGCCCAGGTGGGCCTCGACACCCTCATGGTGACCCTGGTCATCCTGGTCACGGGGGGGTTTGGATCGGTTTTTTCCTTTTTATATCTGGTGGTGATCATTTACGCCAGCATGCTGGTATACCGCCGGGGAAGCCTGATGGTGGCCGCCTTCTGCAGCGCCCAGTACGCGATTCTGGGCTATCTGGAATTCTTCGGGATCCTGCAGCCGTTGTCCGCGGGAAGCGCTACCCTGGCCGCCGCCGCTTCCTGGACCTATGTGGTCTACAAGATCCTCATCACCGCAGCCGCGGCCTTCGCCGTGGCCCTGCTCAGCAGCCACCTGGCGGAACAGGCCCGGCGCACGCGACGCGAGCTGCGCCTCATGGAGGAACAGGTGCGGCGGGTGGAAAAGATGGCCGCCGTGGGTGAAATGGGGGCCGGGCTGGCCCACGAGATCAAGAACCCGCTGGCCTCCATTACGGGGTCCATCCAACTCCTGCGGGAAGAAATCCCCTATGACGCCGCCCGGGACAAGCTCATGCAGATCATTTTGCGGGAGGCGGATCGCCTCAGCGCCCTGGTGAGCAACTTCCTGCTCTTTGCGCGGCCGCCGGAAGGCCGACGGCAGCCCATCGACCTGGATCGAGCCATCCCCGAAACCGTAGCCCTGATGGAGAAGAACAAGAGCCGCTTCCAGCATATCCGGATCCAGATCAGCGGTGCGCGCGGGGCCTGGATCGAGATGGATCCCGATCATTTTCGGCAGGTCCTCTGGAACCTGCTGCTGAATGCCGCCGAAGCCATCCACGGCGTGGACGGCCGCATCGACATCAACCTGGCGCTGGGCCGGGAGCCCTACGTCCGCCTGCGCATATCGGACAATGGTTGCGGAATTCCCCAAGAGCATTTGAAATCCATATTCGACCCCTTCTTCACCTCCAAACCCAGCGGAACCGGACTGGGTCTGTCCATCGTCCACAGCATCATGGACGCCAGCTCCGGGCGCATGGAGGTCGAGAGTCTGCCCGGGCGGGGCACCACCATCACCCTCACGTTGAAGCGCATCGCGCCCCCATCAGGCCCTTGACACCCCTACCCAAATAGTTTAGAAGTCTCGGATTAACCCCTTCTTTCCGGTTAACATACGGAAAAAACGGGGGTTTTTTATAAACAGGACTTTTCTTGTGAACCCATCGTCGCCGCTTGGGGCGTATGCCCCGCGGCGAACGCTTCTAGGACGGGGTATTGAAAATCGCATCCGCGAGCGGGAGGTGCGCCAGTGCCTTGCCACCGGACCTTCCGCCCGACGGCGGCTTTTCGGTTGCCCGTCCGCACCACCGGGTTGATTGATGCCACAAGACGAAACGTTGGACCTGATCGCCAAGCAGCGGCAAAAACTCGCGGCTTTCCGTTCCGAAGGGCTCTCTCCGTTCCCCAATACCTTTCGGGTATCCCACTCGGTGGCCGAGATCCTGGCCCTCACCGTCGGCAACGGCGCCGCCCTCCCCGCAGGCGATCAGCGCTTTGCGGCCGCGGGCCGCATCATGGCCATCAACCGCTTCGGCAAATCCACCTTCATCCGCTTTCGCGACCGCACGGGCCAGATGCAGGCCTACCTCCGCCAGGACAAGGTGGGGCCGGAGGCCTACGGCGTTTTCCGGCGGCTGGACATCGGGGACTTCGTGGGCCTTCAAGGAGGGATGTTCCAGACCCGCACGGGGGAATGGACCCTGCTGGCGGACACGCTCCAGCTTTTGAGCAAGTCCATCCGACCCCTGCCGGAAAAATTCCACGGCCTCAAGGACCCCGAGAAGCGGTATCGCCAGCGTTACATA